>NZ_JAYPMU010000011.1:0-132728 GCF_038130085.1 Halopseudomonas sp.
TATACTCGGGGCTGGGTACTCAGGCAGATGGCTGATTTGTGCAGCGTTTCCTTAGTGGGCCTCTGGCTAGCGGGCCAGACGAGACGCTGTCTGAGGTCGTTGATATGCCGAAAAGGCATGCGGCTGCACCGAGCGTGGGCAGCAGGCTTACCCAGTCGGGGTAGCGCGTGCCTTCTTCGATCCACAAGGCACTGGCAACGATCAACGTGGTACCAGTTAACAACTGTATCGCTTTGGCACGGGCGCTAATTTCTGAAAGCTGTCCGGCTAGATGCCAAACGAGTGCCCCTGCACCGAACTGCCAAATGCGCGATGGCATCAGGTAGAACGCTTGGGTTGGGTGGCGACTGGCAAGCCACATGCACAAGGCGAAACTGAACAGGGTGATTGCGCTTAGAAAGACAATTCGGTGTTTGCTGGCCAAGCTGCAAGCAAAAACGATCAATAGAGGCCAGATCAGATAAAACTGTTCTTCCACGCCGAGCGACCACGTGTGTAAAAACGCATTTACGAGAGACGTGCTCTCAAAATAGTTTTGCTCGGCAAAAATGAAGTAAAAATTGCTGACCCACGCTGCTGCGCTTGCTGCTGCTGACGCTTGAGCCGGGTGTTCGGTCGTCGGGGCGAAAATATAAATCGCTGCAGCAGTGGCGCCGAGCATGACCAGCAGGGCTGGGAGTAATCGCTTTAGCCTACGTGCATAAAATCGGGAGAAGTTCAGTTTCCCAGTGTTGTTTATCTCCGTGACGAGAAGGCCCGTAATTAAATAGCCTGATATCACAAAAAAGACGTCAACACCGATAAACCCTCCGTGCAGGAAGGGCAGGTTTGCATGGGCTGCTAGTACCAGCAATATCGCGATAGCCCTGAGGCCTTGGATGCTCGGGTTGTATGCGAGCTTTCCTGACGGGTATGTCACGGTGCAGTCCTTGCGCGGCATTGAGCTGCTATTTGGGAAATTGTAGGATTACGCGCTGACGACGTTTTTGCCATGCATTCGCCCCCGGGTATCCACAAGCAACTTCGCATGGGTTGTCAGCGCTTGGTAATCAAACGCATCGTGGTCGGTGGCGATGATCAGGCAATCGTAGCTCGAGATGTTATCTGGCGTCAGTTCGACCGAGTGTAGGTCGAAGTGGTAGTCGCGTTTACGAGGGAACGTCGGGACGTGCGGATCGGCGTAGGCCACGATGGCACCCTTGTCTTGCAGCAGAGACATGATCTCGACTGCAGGTGACTCGCGGGTGTCGTCGATGTTCTTTTTGTACGCGAGGCCCAGCACCAGAATTCTGCTGCCTTTGACGGCCTTGGCGCGCTCGTTGAGTGCGTCCGCGACCTTCTGGACTACCCAGTGCGGCATGTAGTGGTTGATCTCACCTGCCAGTTCGATAAAGCGGGTGTTGATACCGTATTCCTTGGCCTTCCAGGTCAGATAGAACGGGTCGATGGGAATGCAGTGGCCGCCGAGGCCTGGGCCCGGGGTGTAGGGCACGAAGCCAAAGGGTTTGGTGGCCGCGGCGCGTATGACTTCGTGAATGTCGATGTCCATGCGGTCGGCGACAATTTTCATTTCGTTTACCAGGCCGATATTGACCGCGCGGTGGATGTTCTCGAGCAGCTTGGTCATTTCCGCTGCGCGGGTATTGCTTACCGGTACCATCCGTTCGATGGCTTTCTCGTACAGTGCTGTACCAAGCTGTAGGCAGGTTTCGGTGACTCCACCAATCACTTTGGGGATCTGCGCGGTGGTGAAGTGGGCATTACCCGGGTCTTCTCGTTCGGGGGAGTAGACCAGCGCGCAGTTGGTGCCGGGAGTAAAACCACATTGTTTGAGTCGCGGGGCCAGCAGCTCGTCGGTGGTGCCGGGCCAGGTAGTACTTTCCAGGCTCATCAGTTGCCCGGCGCGAAAGTGCGGCAGGATGCTGTCTACCGTGTCGGTAACGTAGCTGAGGTCGGGCTGGTGGTGTTCATCAAGCGGAGTCGGGACGCAGATGATCTGGGCGTCGACTTCTGTTGTGCGAGAAAAGTCAGTCGTTGCACTAAAGCCAGCGGCGCGCGCTCGTTCGATGTCAGATGACGTGATGCGTTCGATGTAACTGCCGCCGCGGTTCAGGGTTTCAACCTTGAGCGGGTCAATGTCGAACCCTAATACGCGTATGCCGACTTCGGCGAAGCGCAGTGCGAGTGGCAGTCCTACGTAGCCCAGTCCGTATATGCCGATGACACACTGGCCCGAGGTGATGCGTTCGGACAGATCAGCCAGTGAGTTGGTGCTCGTTGACGGGGCGGGCATGAGGAGCTGTCCTTAAAGTCCTGTATTCAGAGCGCGATCATTGCAAATGCCGGGGGCAGGGGCAAGGTGGGTTTGCGCGGCTGTGCGCTGCATCACCCGGATTAGCTGAGCTGCCCGTGCAGCACGGTTTCACCCTTGCACCACAGCCGCCACTCTCCCTGCTGGTACGCCGCCCACTCTTCATTGCTGGTTAGCGGCTCTGTGGCTATCACTGTCACCACGTCATTGGCTGTCGTGTGTTGTTGAAAGTCCACCTCCAGTTCCAGGTCACTGAGCTGGGCCGGTCCGAACGGCGCGCGGCGGGTGATCCAATGCAGTTTGCTGGTACAGAGCGTAAACAGCCATTCGCCGTTGCTGATCATCAGGTTGCATACACCCAACTTGCTCAGTGGAGCGCAGCACTCGCTGAGGTTCTGAGCGAGTTCATTGAGGCTTGGTGGGGCGTCGTAGTGGCTAGCCAGTGTGTTGAGCAGGTGGCAGAAGATGCGTTCGCTGTCGGTGTCGCCTACGGCGGTGTAAGGGCCTGTAGAAGGGGTGAAGCCGGCCAGTTGACCGTTATGGGCAAATGCCCAGTATTGGCCCCAGAGTTCGCGGGTGAACGGATGGGTATTGGCCAAACTCACGCCACCTACATTGGCCTGGCGAATGTGGCAGATGACGTTTTCGGATTTGATCGGGTATTGCTCGATCAGTCTGGCGATGGCTGAGCTGTGGCAGGGGCTGGAGTCGTGGAAGCAGCGCAGGCCCTTGCCTTCGTAGAATGCGACGCCCCAGCCGTCTTTGTGTGGGCCGATCTCGCCGCCGCGGCGCATCAGGCCGGCGAAGCTGAAGCAGATATCAGTGGGGACGTTGGCGCTCATGCCAAGCAACTCGCACATGCTGGGTTCCTGAATTTCTCGGTATGCGGTGATGATAGCGTGCAGTGGGGGTGAAACGAAAACGACCAGCGCGAGGGCTGGTCGTTGTCAAAACGGCTTTGCCGTCAGCTGCAGGTACCGGTGGTGGTGCGGGTAACCGATGGTCTGCCGGTAGCGCTGATCGAAACCAGGCGCTCTTGCGAACCGACGCTGGGAGTAGCGCGGCAGATGACAAAGCTGGCTGCTGTTGAGCCTACACCGCTCGGTTCAAAGGTCAGGGTGGTGCTGGCGGTATTGACCTTGTAGCCGTCAGGCACGGAGCCCTCGGCGTGAACGACGGTGTTGTCGCTGCTGATGACAATCCAGCCATCCTCCCAAGCGCCGCTACAGCTGGTGCCATTGTCTGAGGCGCACAGGCGTGTTGCCGAGTTGCGTTTGATTGCCTCGGAGCGAGCAAGCATGGCTGCGGCCGAGAGATTGTTGGCTGTCGCGCGCAGTTTGCTGTTGAGGGTGGTGTTGACGAACGAGGGCAGGGCAATGGTGAGCAATACCGCCGCCACTGTGATCGTGACCATCAGCTCGATCAACGTGAACCCCCGGCTGCGGTTAGCAGCCGGGTTTGGGTGTGGGGAAGTGAGTACGCTCATTCTTCCAGGTTCCAGTAGATCCGGCTCTTAGGTACGGAGGTCGTGCCGGGTGTTACCGGTTCTCGGCCCGCCAACGGTGAGTCGGGGTCGCCACCGATGATGAACGGGACGGTGGTGCCGTCGTCCAGTACCACCATGCCTGCTACCGGTGAGGGCGGCAGGCCGCCGCCGGGGATTTCTTCGCCACGGGTATCGTTGGCTGCTTCTGCGTTCTCGTAGGCAACGTTGTACACCCGCGCTGTGCCCAGATTGTTGGAACATTCACCTGGTTCCGGCGGTGTTGGCTGGTTGGTACTGAAAGTGGTGATACCAAACACAGTGATTGCCGAGGTGACGACCTGCTCTCCCTCGTTCAGGGCCAGATACCAGCCTTTCTTGCTGGCCAGCGCCTCTGCGCTGGGGTCGGCGTCGGTATCGATGGTGGTCAGTGAGCTAAGGCAGAGCATGTTGGCACCGCAGGTTGCTGCTTCAGCGGTCAGCCAGTTCGCGTCGCTCGGGCGGTCTTGCAGCATGAAGAAGTAGTTGCTGACTTCCGAGGCATCGCCCAGTGGCTTCTCGCGGTCGCCAGAGCCGAGCAGCAGATAGTAGGTGTTGTTGTCGAACACCACGTCCGGGGCATAGAGGAACTTACGGTTCTTGCCGTCGCATGTACTGGTTGCTGTGTCGCAGCCCAGCGATGCGATCTTGGTGAGCGCCCAGTCGTCCGGGCTGGTGATGCCGATAGCGGCGCCACTGGGACCAGAGAGGCGATAGACGTTGCCGCCCATGTCGGCGGTGTAGGCGTACATCAGCATGCCATTGCTGTTGTTGACTGGGGTGATGTCCGCCACGATGCCGCGGGTCGTTTCGAAGGAGGTGATCACGGCGCCCGTGTCTGCGTCCATGACGTACAGCGCGTTGCCCTTATCTGCGGAGGTGCAGGTATGGGGGAAGCTGTCTTCGCAAGCGTCGTAGCCACCGCTGACCAGCAGCATTGGGCTGTCTCCGCCGTCATAGCCTGATGCCTTGACAACGGTGGGTGCCGCCCAAGTTTGGCCGAGATCTTCCAGGCCGCTGTCGCAACTGCCGTTCAGGCAGCCCTTGCGCCATTTCAGTATCGGATCTTCGGGGTCGATCACGTCAAAGGCGTAGATGGACTCGCCGCCACGACGCATCGAGGCGAAAATCCAGGCTTCGCTGAGCTGCGTGTCCGCAGGGTCATCCTTTGCCTGGTAGGCAACGATCGGGCCATCAAAGCCGTAGTTCTTGCGATTGCCTTCCTCTTCGATCTCCAGGCCGGGATAGTAGATCTGCTGCGTGTTGTCGCGCAGACGCTTGATGTGAGGGTAGAACTCTTGAGGCAAGAAGGCCCAGCGCTCGTCGCCGCCGTCCCGGTCACCGTTGACTGCGCGTAGCAGGCCATCGTTGGCGCCGTAGAACACGGTGACATCCGGGCTGGCGTCGGTGCCGAAGTTGATAGCAACCGGGCGCGAGTGAACGACGTCGGCGTGAACCGAAGGACGCATCGCCGTGAGGCTGGTGATGAAATTGTCCAGCTCGTTTTCATCATCGGCGTTGTTATTGAACCCCCTGATCCAATCAAGGAGCAGGCTGCGTTCGGCGTCGCTGCTTGCCTCAAGGTCGTCCGTGCTGACCGACGTGTTGGTCAGCGCAAGCATGTTGTTGTCGGTATCGGTCGCAGTTGTATTTTCAATGTAAAGTGTGCGGTCGGCTGGGTTGGTAGCGCGGGTCTTGTAGCCCTGGCCACCCTTTTCGACCATGTTACCGTCCGGAGTGTTGGATGAGCCGGTAACCCCGTTGGCGGCGGCGGTCAGGCACTGCTGATCGCTGATGTCTGCCCAGTAGGTGTCTGCTGTTGTTGGTGTCCAGTAGCTGCGGGCACACTCGGCAATGAAACCAGTAGAGCTGTTGATCGCGGATGCGCCTGCAGCGTCGAGGGTTTCAAGCACGTCACTGCCAGCCGGATAACCAAGACGGTACTGCTTCAGGTTACCGTCCCAGCGCGGCAGAGCATTTTGAGCAGGGCGGAACATACCGACAAATACCTGGTTGAGGTAGGTGCCCTGGGTGTTGACGCTGACGGGCAAACTCACTGACGCATATACGCTGTTGACCGATTGAATCTCGGACAAAATGGTATTCAATGCATCTGCGATCTCGCCGCCGCCGTCTGCGCTGCTGACGGCAAAGTACTTGCCGCCACCGACATTGGCCATGCTTTGCAGTACTGCGGTCCAGTTGGGGCCCTGGCCGTTGGTATCCGGGTTGATGTCGATGGTGTAGGTGTTGATGCCGAGCACGCTGTCTTTCATGAAGCGTGTCCACTCATCAATCGGGTTGTCCTGTAGGCCGGCCGGGGAAAGCGGGATGGTGGTGGTGTTGCCGCCGGCAGTCGCTAGTTGGCTGCGTGCTTCGGTCTTGACGCTATTATTGTCGGTTGACGGGCCGTTGCTCAGGTAGATGATAAAGTTGCGAGCGCAGGAGCCATCCACTAGAGGGCTGTTGTACTCGTCATCGCTGCTGAAGCTGTCGAGCGCGTTGTTTGGCAATGCCCACACCGCGCGTGACGGCCCAAACAGCCCAGGGCTTTTCTTCGGGTCAGCGAGATTGTTGCCGGTGTAATCAGTCTTTTCTTTGTGGTCGCCGGCGTAGGGCTCGTTACCCATGTAGTAGTGCCAGGCTTCGGCCATCACCAGACTGCCGATGGCACCGTTGCCCTTGTCTGCGCCCTCGTCCAGACCGTTGATCAGATCTGCGTAGAGTGGCTGGGTGGTGCTGTTCATCGTGCGGATAGCTGCCCGTACATATCCGCCGGTCACGTTGTTGTTCGGGTTGCCGGTTTCATTGAAGAGCATGATGCCGACCCGGAACTTGTTTTCCGGCATGCCGTTGAACGTGTTTGCCAGCGCCGCCTTCAGGTTGACGAAGGAGGTATTCCAGTTCGCGGTGTTGTCGACGACGAACAACACATTTGGCAAGTCGTCAGCCGAGTCTGGTGGGACACCCACGAACAAGTCGATGTCTTCTGCCTGAGTAGGTAGGCTGAGGCAGAGCAGGGCACTGACGAGCCACCCTTTAATTGCGCGCGTTTTCATGGCGATCTCCAGGCTCTTACTCAGGAGCAAAGGTTGATTTTTTGTGCGTCACTAAGGCGTACAAGAACCCCTTGGCGCATTGTCACGTTGGTACCGGTCGCTGCGTCGTTCACGGTTGCCTGAATATCCCAGAGCGTATCCCAGGTTTTGTCGGACATGACGCCGAGAGTGACGCTGCTGGCGGACGCCGATTCGGCCAAGGTGTAGCTGACGCATTGCGGTTCGGCGACATTCACTGTGTAGTCGGCCGTGCCGTTGTTATTCATGTCTACGTCGATTTCCTGAGCCGTTGGGCTAGTGGCGAAAGCGGAGCTGATGACCAGCTCGATGGCGCTGTTGGCAGCTGCCGTCGCTTCCTCACGCATCTGCATGTTGTTGACGGCCTTTAAGTTGGTTGTGCTGAGGGTGAACGCACTGCTGACCATGAGTGTCAGCAAAACGAGCATGACCAATGCCACAAGAAGGGTTGCGCCACGCTGGGATTCTGAACCAATGCGTTTCATGCGGAAGCTCCTCAAGGTGTGGTTTCGTCGACGGGAGTTTCAGGGTCTGTTTCGTCGCCGCCGCCGGAGCCGCTGCCCGGAGGGACTTCTCGGCGACCGGAAATGTTGTGGAAGCGCACGTTAGAGCTGAATACGTGACGCTTGAAGTTGTCGTTAGCGGCAGCTATCGAGAATGGCCCAAGCTGGTAGGCCTTGGTGTCGGTGTAGCCTGGGCTGCTTTGTGTGCTGCGAACCAGAACGTAAATGTTGGCATTTACGACGTTAACCAGATTGTCGATGTCGCAACCGCTGGCGCAGTCGTCGGTTGTATTCAGATAGTCGTCAGGTACACCGTCCCCGCGTTCGCCAGTGAGATAGTTGACGGTCTTGTCATTGAGCGCGTTATAGGTATCGATGCCGAGTTCGGCACGCATTGACTCAACGCCTGCGATGAGCGCTTGTGGGGTGGTGAACTGCACGGTACCGCCGCTGCTCTCCAGCGTGGAACGCATCAACGTCGGGACACCGCCCTCATTCTTTATGTAGTAGATATGCGATACAAAGCGGCGCTTGTTGGCCAGTACGCTGGCGTCGCAGTCCCGCTGGCGCAGGTTGAATGTATCAGTGCCTGTGCGGCCGAGGATATAGCGGTTGGCGTCTGAGCTGCAGCGCGATACCTGCAGATACAGCTCTCCGGCGGTATCGGCTTCGCAGCCTGTGCTGCCAGCCACGCATGTGTCTGCGTGCCGGGTAACAATGAGGTCGGTGTTAGCGACTTTGTCTGTGATCACGGTCTCGCAACCCGCAGGCACCCCCGAGTAGATTTGTACCGGAGTCGCAAACAGTGAGTCGATGTAGGCAGCATTCCAGGTGCCGTAGCTCTGGCACGGTGCGGGTGCGGCTGCGGGAGTGGCGCCGCCGGTTGCTGATGGGTCGTCGTAATCGGGTATGTAGCCATCCCAGAAGCCCGCGTGCATCAAATCAAGCTGCAGCAGTTGAATTGAAAATCGGCCGTTCTCAATCTGTTCGTTGGTTTTGGCGAGTTCGTCGTTAGTGCGGCCAATATCGAGAAACAGACGCAGCACCGCGGCAAAAATCAGCAGACTGATGGTGATCGCCACCATCAGCTCGATAAGGCTGAAACCCTGTTGTCTGGTCAGTTTTTTCATAATCAGGCTCATGGTTCCAGATTTCCGATTCGCACCACTGTTGTTACGGTGCGGCGACACAGGTCTCCGGCACAGGCTGCGGTGTCGTTGTAGGCGTTCAATCCGCAGCTAACGCTGGCTGGAGGTGCTTGCAGAGGAATGAGGCCCTGCCAGGCGACAGTCACCATATAAGTGTCCGATCCCAGATCTTCGACGCAGCCGCGGCCGCCGATCATGGCGCCGACTTCGCTGGTGCCGATGGTTTCTGCAGCCCCTCTCAGCGCCTGGCACCAGGCGTTAAGATCGATGCTGCTGCGGGTGGTGCTGGCAGCCGGACAGGCTGCACCAACACCTATGGCTGCGGTGACGTAGTCCGCTGCAGCATTGCGGTTGGCCATGATCCGGTTGGACATGTCATTCAGCAGGATCAGCGCTTGGGCGCGCTGGTAGGATTCGACTTCTGATTGCTGTAGGCGAGATTGCAGGCCGGCCAGACCGAGGAGGCCAACCAGCAGGATGACCACGGTGACCAGCAGCTCGATCATGGTCAGTCCGTTTTGACTCTGTCGATATTTACCGTCAGTCATGGGGCTCACCATTTGTCTGCTGGGGTTTTTACGCCCTGGTGATTCAGCGTCAGTGTCACGTCGCTGGCTTGTGAGCCCTTGGGCGTGAACGTAATGGTAAAGCTGGGGACCGTGCCTGTGCCGACGGTAATGTCCCAGTTGTATTTGTTGGCGAGGTCGCTATCGAGTGAGAAGCCGGAGGCTGTGACCGTGGCCTTGTTGGCGTAAGCCCGGTTGGCCATGAGAAATTGCTGTTCACGATTGGCGATATCCAACATCACCGACTGCGCTGCCGCGCGGTCTGAGCGAATGATGTACTGGCGATAGCTTGGATAAGCAATCGCAGCGAGGATCGCGACGATGACGACGGTAATCATCACCTCAATCAGTGTGAAGCCTTTTACTGCTTTCATGAGCCTGCATGCTCCAAACACGGGTACTGTTTGATTCCCGTCCTACATCCTTGCAGGAATGGTTACCACGCATTATTAACTTCGGGCTCATCCTGAGCCTCGATGCTGTGTCCTTCCATTGGCCCAAATTATGGTGTGCAGGGCTCATATATGCTAGCGAAGGGGTGCACATTTTCGCTCAAACGGATAATAAATGCAGCTGAGCGGCATGCTACTTGCTATGCGTTCTCATTATCATTCCCGTTTCTGGCTTGATTAGCCCGTTCAGGGTATCGAGGTAAGTTTGCAGCATCGCTTCGGTACCTTCTATGGTCTTGATCTCAATCCAGCTATTGACCGATTTGGCTAGTGGCGCCCACAGGTTAGCAAATCGCCCCATCAACTCTGCTGTTCCCAGCTCCTTATTGCGCTTGGCCCAGTAGCCGGGCGCGAAGAACACCTCCGGCTTGGCGCCGGGCAGGTTTTTTTCGCCTTTACGTTGGTCCCAGTGCGCTGCTCCTACCAGGGAGCTGTACTTCAGGTTCTTGTCCAGCTGCTGATGGAGTGCAGCAAGCACCGTGCCATTGCCCGCGAAGTCGATCAATACGCTTGGTACGTCCGAGTCGAGCTGATCCAACTGGTCATAGGCAATGGTATGATCGTAATAGCCGAGTCCGCTGACAAACTCGGCGTTGCCTTCGGAGGTCAGTGCGACGATGCGTTGCGGTGTGCTGTTTCGACTTTGGCGCTGATGGCTGAGCATGAAGGCGAGTCCCAAAGCCGTTTTGCTTGAGGCGCTGGTGAGAATGATTTGCTCGGCGTCAAAGTAATTATTGTCGTAGAGAAAATCGTCGAGCAGAAACGAGGTCAGCAGCAGGGGACGCAGCAGCATCTGCAGCGCTTCCAGCTCGGGCTTGTATGCGGGGTCGGCGGCGGTGAACTGATACTGGTTGTAGGCCAGCGCCAAGTGGCTGCGGTGTGGAGCCAAATCGGTGAAGCTGCTGGCGGTGATGTCGCCCGGTTGCACGCGCAGTTGTTCAGTCATCGGGAGATAGCCGTAGACGCGCGTGCCTTCCTTTATATCCGGGTGGCGACTGGCGCTCACATCAGCAAAGCCCCAGACCGGCACTTGGCCCCATGGCTCTTGCGCGGGGAAAAAGTCCCAATAGCCAAGCCGTTCTCCCAGCGTTGCGTAGGTGATGTTGTTGGCGGTGAAGGCGAAATGGTCGATCTCGAGCAATACCTCGCCGTCTTGCAGGTCTACGGCGGTTAGACGGGGTACGGGGCGCGCTGCGCATTTGTGGATATCGTTTTTGTTCACCATCAGGCTAATGCATTGGGCTGTCATGTCGTGCTCCTGGAGTTTCGCTGATGGAGCCTAGCTTGCCGTGAGTGGCGAGCAAGTTCGCCATTCAGTTATCCGATAAATGTTGCCTTATAACAGGGCACGAGATGGCGTCGGCGCTCATCGTGCTTTTGTGTGGTGCATTTTTCAGCTATGCCTCGTTTTCGTGTCCTTTGTTTTCTGCTTTTCTAGAAGGTGTCTGCCTTAAGGCTTTATTTATCGGTGGTCTGGTTTGTTTCGACTTGTTGGTTTCTCTGTGACCTATTGGTCACAAATTTGCATTATCATGTTGTGGATCAAATAAAACCTTTTTTTATTTGTATATAAAAACGGGGCGATTTTATTTTTTGATTCGCTTGTTGGTGCTCCGGTTCAAGACCTGACTTGTGCAGTACGTGGCGCATACACCCAATCGGTATGAGGACCTCTACCATGAAACAGCTGACCCCGATGGACTCCCACTTCTTTTACTTTGAGGCGCCAAACCAGCCAATGATGATTGGCAGCCTCTGGCTCTGTGATCAGAGCACTGCACCCGGTGGGTTGGTGCGGCACAAGGACATCCTGCAGTACGTATCGGACCGGTTGAACACGACGTCCTATTTCCGTCGTCGCCTGGAGAAGGCGCCCTTTCAGCTCGACGATCCGTACTGGTTGGACGACGAGAACTTCGACCTGGAGTACCACGTTCGCCATGTTGGCCTGCCGCAGCCTGGCGACTGGCGACAGCTGTGCATTTTCACTGCGCGCACCATGTCGCGCAGCGTCGATATGGAGCGGGCGCCCTGGGAGATCTACATCATCGAAGGGGTCAACAACGTCGAGGGCATTCCGCCGAACAGCTTTGCGGTATTGATTCGCTTCCACCATGCCTATGTTGACGGCAAGGCCAGTCTGGAATTGACAACAGCGATGATGGAAGAAACCGCTGACCACGAATATGGCCGGCGTGATCGGGTGGAAGTGGCCGAGCGAGCGCCGACGCGGTTGGAGATGTGGTCGCGTACCACGCCGCGGATGATGGGCCAGGCTTGGCGCAGCATGCGTGCGGGGCTGACTGCGGGGCGCAAGAGCATCGAATTGGTCAAGCGCCTGCGCGATGATGCCAAGCCGGAGCAGCGACGGGTTCCGCGGACCATCTTCAATGTGCATGTTTCTCCACACCGGGCCTATGGTGCGGTGACCTGGAATATTCCCGAACTGAAGCGCATGCGTCAGCTCTGCCCCGGCTCGACCCTCAATGATGTGGTGATCTCGATCATTGCCGGTGGCATGCGCCGTTATCTGTCGCACCATAACCAGCTGCCTAACGAGTCCCTGGTTTCGATGTGCCCGGTGTCGGTCCGACCAACCGAGGCAATGAAGGATTGCGGCAATCTGATTTCGGCCATGTTTATCGGCATCGGTACCGATATTGGTGACGCCCGCGATCGCCTTGCAGCGGTACGCCGTCGTACCGCTCGGGGTGTGCCGCTGGCCCGTGATGTTCTTTGTGATCTCAATAATGCGGTCGGCGACATGGTGCCGCCTTATGTTCGCGCGCTGGGTGCGTGGCTGCAGAATAAATCGAGGATGGCGGGCGCGGTGCCGCTGGTGAATACGCTAATCACCAATGTGCCGGGCATTCCTGGTCTGGTACCCCGTTATTTTGCTGGCGCTCGCATTGTCAACGTCTTTCCGCTGGCGCCGGTCAGCGATGGGATGGGCATCAGCCATTGCCTCACCGGCATCTACGACGACCTGAACGTGGGCGTGCTGGCAGATCGCAATATCGTCTCTGATATGGACTTCTATATCAGCTGCATTCAGGAATCCACCGAGGAGTACCGCACGCTGCTGGCCGAGCTGGAAAAGAGCACGGCAGCATCGACCCCTGCACGCATTGAGGCGCCGCAGCCGGCAACCAATGATGAGGCCACCGCGGAGAAAGCGTCACCGGCGCCCGCTGGAGCGCGCAAGAAGGCTGCAGCCAAGACCGCTGAGCCTGCCGAGGCCGAGGGCAAGCAGGCGAGATCGGTCGGGGCTGCCTGAGGTACTGGATCAACCATTTGTTAAGGCGCCTGCGGGCGCCATGGGAGCTGAATATGATGGTCAATCTCTTTCAGCGCGGCAGGGGCAAGGCGCTGCTGCAGTCGATGGAAAAGGCAGAAAACTACGAAGAGTGGAGTGAACTCGCTGCCGCTTGGGATCACGAGGAGGGGATGGACGAGTGGAAACAGGACGACGCCTGCGAAAGCTATGACTACCGTTCTATCCGTCAGCGCCTCGACGTGCTGCGAGATCTGCGTTTCCGTGAGGATTATCAGCAACTGCTGTTTGTACTCAACGAGGGGGTGCATGGCAATCTCGGCGGCATAGGCAAGCCATCGCTGTACAACAAGGCCCGGCTGGGGACCAAGAACCTTATCACCCGCTACATCGATGAGCTGTGCGGGGCGCTCAATGATCTGAACGAGGTCGACGACAAGATCATCCCGTTGGCAGAAAAGCAGGATTTCTTTCTGCGGGCCAGCCACTGCAATGGGCGTACGGCATTGATGCTCAGTGGCGGCGCGGTGCTCGGCTTCTTTCATACCGGCGTGCTCAAGGCGCTGTTCGACCAGGGTTTGCTGCCGGAAATCATCTCGGGCAGTAGTGCCGGTTCCATCTTGGCCGCGACCGCCTGTACCCATGTGGACGAGGAGCTGCGTGAGGGTCTCAGCCTCGACAACCTGCATCACGAGGTCGAAGAGACCTCGGCCATTCGACCGTCGCTTAATCTGTTTGGCGGCAGCCGGGCGATGGATGCAGACAATCTGCGCGACTACCTCGCCAAGATCATTCCCGACCTGACCTTTCAGGAAGCCTTTGAACTCACCGGGCGCAAGCTGAATATCACCGTCACCGGGCTGTCCACCCAGCAGGCGCCCCGGCTGCTCAATGCCATTACCTCGCCCAATGTGCTTATTCGCACTGCGGTCATGGCCTCTTGCGCCATCTATGGCATCTATCCGCCGGTAACACTGATGTGTCGCAACGCGGCAGGCGAGACTGTGCCCTATCTGCCTGGCATGAAGTGGATCGACGGCTCATTTGCTGATGACCTGCCAGCCAAGCGACTGGCGCGGTTGTATGGCGTCAACCATTTTATTTCCAGCATGACCAACCCGGCGGCGCTGGCGATTACCCCTGACCCTGACGCGCCGCGTAGCCGTTTGCGTAATCTGGCGAACTTTCAGGCGCGCTTCTTAAAGCTGGGTGCCGCCGAGGCGATGCGCTTCAGTCGTGACAACGTCCGCATCAAGTCGCCGGTGATTAGTTTGATGCAGCACCTGACCTATGGGGTTCTCGCGCAGGAATACACCGCGGACATCAATATCTTCCTGCGTAACCGCTGGGATCACCCGCTGCGTTTGCTGGCGCCGCCGAGCCGCGAGGCCATGCATCGACTGATTCACGAGGGTGAACGCTCGACCTGGGAAAAGATCGAGATGGTGCGTAACTGCACGGCGGTAAGCCGCACGCTGGACCATATCCTGCACACCCGTGGTTGGGAGAAGTAACGGAACGGCTTTCAGGTGCGTGGCCGGCGAGGCGGCGGGGGCGAGTCGTTCGCCGTTGCCCCGCGCAGGAGGCATGACTGGCCTTTGCGCTGTCTTTTCATTCGCGCGGACTATGCGCACAATGCCCGCATCACTCAGCTACGAATCTGAATCCCCATGACGACTGAAGACATGCCGCTGTCCGGCCGCCGTATTGCCCTGCCCGAAAGTCGAGAACTCGACCTGTTCGCCGACATGCTGATAAAGCGCGGCGCCGATGTCCTGCGTTGCCCGCTGGTTTCCATTCACGATGCGCCAGACCCGCAGCCGGTGCTGGCCTGGATGCGTGAACTGATTGCAACGCCTTTTGATCAGGTGATTCTGCTTACCGGTGAAGGCTTGCGGCGCATGCTGGCGCTAGCCGAGCGGCAGGGCGGCAGCCTGCATGACGAGTTTGTAACTGCGCTGGGTGCGACTCCCAAGCTGACTCGGGGGCCGAAGCCCGGCGCCGCGCTGCGCAAGGCCGGGCTGCGACCTGACCGGGTGGCGGTCGCACCCACAACGGAAGGTGTGATTGAAACGCTGAAAGGTGAGAACTTGCAGGGTCAGCGCATCGGTGTCCAGCTGTATGGCACAGATCCCAACCGCCGGCTCGTCGACTATCTCACCGAAGCGGGGGCCAGCGTCAGCACGGTAGCGCCCTATATCTACGCCGATGACGTTGAGGATGCGCAGGTCGATCAACTGATCGATGCGCTGCTGGCCATTGAGGTCGACGCCATCGCCTTCACCAGTGCCACTCAGGTGCGACGACTGCTGCAGATCGCCAAACGCCGCGAGCAGGGTGAGAGTGCGCTGCTGGCGGCTTTGACGCGCATCAAGGTAGCGGCGGTCGGCCCGGTTGTGGCTGATGAGCTGCGTGAGCGCGGCATTGCGGTCGACCTGATGCCGGAAAGCAGCTTCTTTATGAAGCCGCTGGTGCGAGAGCTGGTGAAGGTGCTGGGCTGAGGGCACCTGCTATTGCTGGCCAGCGGTCTTTCCAGGGCTGGGCCGCCTCCAGCTGAGTTGCCAGTTGCAGCAGCAGCGCTTCGTTGCCGCTTGGCGCACAGAACTGCACGCCAAGCGGCAAGCCGTCCTTGGTCCAGTGCAGCGGTACGCTCATCGCCGGTGTGCCGGTCAGGTTCGCCAGTTGTGTGAACGGCACGTAGGTCAGGTTTTCCAGCGCCATGTCTTCCACCATGGAGTCCAGCCAGCCGCGCCTGGCCATGAACGACAGCAGACCACTTTCCAGCAGCAGGCGGAGTATCTGCTGCTGCCCGCCGGGCAGCTCGGCCTGTTCGTGGCGAATCGGTGGATGGGCAAGGGTGGGTGTCAGATACAGGTCGTATTGTTGGTAGAAGCTGCCAAGTGCCTGACTGAACTGGTTCCAGTTGCGGTGCCGGCTGACGTATTCGCCGCTGCTCTGGGCGCGGCCCAGCGCGGCAAGTACGCGGGTCAGCAGCTCGAAGTCGCCTTCGCTGGCACCCAGGTCCTTGGCTTCCTGAAGGCTGGCGGCGACCTGTCCGAAGTAGAGGCTTATATAACAGCGGGCCAGCGCATGGCCGTCATAGTCAGGCGCAGCCTCTTCGACGTCATGGCCTAGCGAGCGCAGCAGGTTGGCGGTGCGCTCAACGGCTTCAATCGCTTCTGGGTGCACGGGGCGGTCGACTGGCGAGCGGGTGCTGAAGCCGATGCGCAGCTTGCCCGGGTCTCTGCTGGCAAGGGTACGGAAGTCCTGCGTTGGTGCCGCGATGATAAACGGATCGCCTGGATTACCGCCGGCCAACAAGTCCAGTGACAGCGCCGCGTCACGCACGCTGCGTGAGAGCACCAGATCGCTGGAGGCCCCTTCCCAGATTTCGGCATAGGCAGGCCCCGGAGAGACGCGTCCGCGGCTCGGGCGCAGGCCAAATAAGCCGCAGCACGCCGCGGGAATGCGGATCGAGCCGCCACCGTCGTTGCCGCCAGCCAGCGGCACCATGCCGGCTGCCACGGCCGCAGCAGAGCCGCCGCTGGAGCCACCGGGGGTGTGACCGGGATTCCATGGGTTGCGGGTCAGGCCGAAGGCTTTGGGGTCGGTCACGCCCTTGAGCGCGAGTTCGGGCGTGTTGGTCTTGCCGATGATCACCGCACCGGCGTCGAGCAGCCGACGAACAATATGAGAGTGCTGTGTGGCCGGCAGGCGGTTGAACGCCTGATTGCCGTTGCTGGTGGGCAGCCCTGCATAGTCCTGAACTGCGTCCTTGATCAAAATGGGGACGCCAGCCAAGGGGCCGTTGAGGGGCTGTTTGATGCGCTCGCGCGCGATGTCGTACATCGGTCGGCAGATCGCGTTGATCGACGGATTGAGTTGTTCACAGCGCCCGACCGCCATCTCCAGCAGCTCTGCTGCGGTGGTTTCTCCCCGGCTGACCATGTCGGCCAGACCGGTAGCGTCGTTATTGAGGTACTGCTGCAGATCAATCGGCATCGTACGTCCCTGTTCTTGTTGTTTTGAGCTTTTGCTCTATTTAAGCCTGAAGCCGGCGACGGGCGTCAAGTCGGGTTACTCCGGCACTTGTCAGCAGGTGTTGGCGGGGCAACAATGCAGGCTTGTCTGAACCCGCGAGCTCAAGGAAGCTGGATGACCAACGAATCCGCAGCGCTACGTCTTTCCCCGGACCAACTCACCGCCCCCATCGACCTGGCCAGCCTTGGCTTTACCACTACCGACGACCTTGAACCCTTCCGCGGCATTCTCGGCCAGGAGCGCGCTGTAGAGGCGCTGCAGTTCGGCGTCGCCATGCATCGCCCCGGGTACAACGTGTTTGTGATGGGCGACCCCGGAACCGGCCGTTTTTCGTATGTGCAGCGCTATCTGCGTACCGAGGCCAAACGCCAGGTCACGCCGCAGGACTGTGTGTACGTCAACAACTTCGATGAGCCGCGCGAGCCCTGGGTAATCAGTTTGGCGCCGGGCTCGGCTGGCGAGCTGATCGAAACCATCGACCGCTTTATCGACAACCTGCTGGCGACCTTTCCCGCGGTGTTCGAACACCCGGCCTACCAGCAGAAGAAGAGCGCTATCGACCGCGCCTTTAACCAGCGCTATGACCGCGCGCTGGACTCGGTCGAACGCCGGGCGCATGAGAAGAGCATCGCCCTGTACCGCGACTCGCAGAACATTGCCTTTACTCCGATGAAGGAGGGCAAGGCGCTCGACGAAGCTGACTTCGCCCAACTGCCGGAGGAGGAGCGCGAGCGTTTTCACAGTGACATCTCTGAGCTGGAAGAAGTGCTCAATGAGGAGCTGGCGAGCCTGCCGCAATGGAAGCGTGAGTCGAGTAACCAGCTGCGTGAGCTTAATGAAGAAACCATCACCGAGGCACTGCAGCCATTGCTGGAGCCGTTGTTCGAGCAATACAGCGGCAATCAGGCGATCTGTGATTACCTGCAGGCGATGCGCCAGAACCTGCTAAAGACGGTGATCGATCAGTTGGTGGAAGAGCGCCAGCTGGAAGCACGGCCAGACGCGTTCAAGAAGCAGTTGCTGACCGAGCAGTACAGTCCGAGCCTGATCGTAGGGCACCACACCAGCGGCGGCGCGCCGGTAGTGCACGAACCGCACCCGTCCTACGACAACCTGTTCGGCCGGATCGAATACTCGCCCGAGCAGGGCGCGCTGGTGACCAGTTACCGGCACATCCGCTCTGGTGCCTTGCATCGCGCCAACGGCGGTTTCCTGCTGCTCGAAGCTGAAAAATTGCTGGGTGAGCCCTTCGTCTGGGATGCGCTCAAGCGTGCCCTGCACTCACGTCAGCTGAAGATGGAGTCACCCTGGGCCGATATGGGCCGACTCGCGACGGTCAGCCTCACCCCGCAGGTTATTCCGCTGGATGTGAAGGTGGTGATCATTGGCTCGCGTCAGGTCTATTACGCGCTGCAGGATCTGGACCCGGACTTTCAGGAGATGTTTCGCGTGCTGGTCGACTTTGACGAAGACCTGGCGCGCACGCCCGACAGCATTGAAGGGATGGCGCAGTTGCTGAAGACCCGCACCTCGGAAGAGGGGCTGGCGCCATTGACTGCCGCCGCCGTTGCTCGCGTGCTCACCTACAGCACCCGACTGGCCGAGCACCAGAAGCGCTTGTCGGCGCGAATCAGTGACATTTTCCAGTTGGTGGCAGAAGCGGACTTCACTCGCCAGCTGGCCGGTGACCCGGTGACCGACACCGCGCACATCGAGCGCGCGTTGCGGGCCAAGGAAACCCGTACCGGCCGCGTCAGCGCACGTATTCACGAAGACATGCTGTCCGGCGTGATCCTGATCGACACCGACGGCGCTGCCGTGGGCAAGTGTAACGGTCTGACCGTGTTGGAGGTGGGGGACTCGGTATTTGGCTTGCCGGCTCGGATCAGCGCCACCGTCTACCCTGGCGGCAGCGGTATTGTCGACATCGAGCGGGAGGTGAACCTCGGCCAACCCATTCACTCCAAGGGCGTGATGATTCTGACTGGCTTCCTCGGCAGCCGTTATGCGCAAAAGTACCCGCTGGAGATTTCTGCCAGCATCGCGTTGGAGCAGTCGTACGGCTATGTCGATGGCGACAGCGCCTCGCTGGGTGAGGTATGCACTCTGATCTCTGCGCTGTCACGCACACCGCTCAAGCAATGCTTTGCCATTACCGGCTCGATCAACCAGTTCGGCGAGGTGCAGGCGGTTGGTGGCCTGAACGAGAAGATCGAAGGCTTCTTCCGCTTGTGTCAGGCCCGTGGTCTGACCGGCGAGCAGGGCGTTATCATTCCGCGCTCCAATGTGCCTAACCTGATGCTTGATGAAGAAGTACTGCAGGCGGTGCGCAATGGTCAGTTCTCGGTCTACGGTGTTTCCTGTGTCGACGAGGCGCTGGCATTGCTCGCCGGTGAGCCGGCTGGTGTTATGAACGACGAAGGTGACTTTGTTGAAGGCAGTATCAACGCCCGCGTCGTTGCGCGGCTTGCCGAGATCGCCGAGCGGGATCGAGAAGAGGAAGAGGCCGAGACGGAAGCGGAAGACGCTGAAAAATGATGTGCTGCGCCGGCTTGGTTGTCGGCGCCTTGAAACATCCGCGTCAAGGGCATCTGTCTACAGGGTTATCCACAGCTTGTTAGGCGTTTCATCGTTGTAATTGTAGATCGGGTACCTAAATAAGGTCTTGACGATGAGCTGACAATCTGTCCTTTCAGTAATTGCCGGCTCTTCTGAAAGGTGCATGGCGTCTGACTCTCAGGCCATTTTATGGTTGGCATGCCAAGCGCCGGAGAACTGAACAAAAAATGTGCGAGTCGCTCTATCGCCCGCACGGACGGGGTCGCAGTAAGTTATCAGTTCACTGCTCACAGAGTTATCCACAGATACTGTGAACAACCGCTGGGCCCCAAAACTGAACATAGTGAAATTGAGGTATGCGGTTCATGGAACGCTTGTTGGAAAACATGATGTATTCGGCGCGCTGGATTCTGGCGCCCATCTATTTTGGTCTGTCGTTGGCGCTGCTGGCGCTGGCCGTGAAGTTTTTTCAGGAGCTGATTCATCTGGCCCCCCACTTGCTTGAGACCAAGGAGGCCGACCTGATCTTGGTTGTGTTGTCATTGGTAGACATGGCTCTGGTGGGCGGCTTGCTGGTGATGGTGATGATTTCGGGCTACGAGAACTTCGTGTCGCAGCTTGATATTGACGAGGGCAAGGAGAAGCTCAGCTGGCTGGGCAAGATGGACTCCGGCTCTTTGAAGATGAAGGTGGCCGCTTCGATTGTCGCGATCTCCTCTATTCACCTGCTCAAGGTGTTCATGAACGCGACCAACATCGAAAACGACAAGTTGATGTGGTACGTGATCATCCACCTGACGTTTGTTGTGTCGGCCTTCGCCATGGGGTTGCTGGACAAGCTCGCCAAGGACAAAAGCTACGCCGACTAACGGTCTTGTACATTTTGGTCGGGCTTGAGGTTGTGCTGTATAGTCTCTGTACAAGTTTTTGGAGGCGTACGCATGACTCTGGATCAATTACAGCTGGCTGCCGAGCAGGGGCGGCTTGAGCGGTTGGCGCTGCTTTCACACGAAGGCAGCCTCTATCTGGTCGAGGCGCAGATTGATGGTCGGCGTGCGCTACTGCATGACGACGTTCGCCAGGGGCCCTGGCATTTCCGCTCTCTCGAGGACGTGCGCCGCGCGCTGCGGGAGTTGCCCTGGCCGACGATTGAGCTGGTTCATCTGAATGTGGCTGACGAGGCCGGTGCGACGGGGCCGGTGGCCGGGTCGGCCGACGAAGCGGCGATGCGCCTCACTGTGCCATTGCGGCCATGAGCTGTCGCAACCTGGTTCTGCTGCTGGGTGATCAGCTCGACGTCGCCATCAGCAGTCTGGTCGATGCGGATCCCGCCCGCGACCGAATCCTGCTGATCGAAGCGGATGAAGAGGGTCGCTATGTTCCCCATCATCCACAAAAGATTGTCTTCATCCTCTCTGCCATGCGGCACTTCGCCGAGACCCTGCGTGCAGAGGGATTCGCCGTTGATTACATCGCCCTCGATGATCCGAGCAATACGGGTTCGCTCGACGGCGAGCTCGCGCGAGCCCGAGCCCGATTGGCTCCCGAGCGCATCCTGCTGACCGAGCCGGGCGAGTGGCGTTTGCTGAAGCGCTTTCGTCGGTTGCAGGACGACTGGCCCGAGCTGCAGCTTTGCCCGGATACGCGTTTCTTCTGCAGCAATGAACGTTTTGCGCGCTGGGCCGATGGGCGCAAGCAACTGCGTATGGAGTATTTCTATCGGGAAATGCGGCGGGAAAGCGGACTGCTGATGACGGCCGAGGGGCAGCCGGAGGGGGGCAGCTGGAATTATGATGAAGACAACCGCAAGCCACTGCCCGCCGGGCATGCCGTACCGGAACAACCGCATTTCCCTGCTGATGCGATTACCCAGACCGTTTGCGAGTTGGTGGCCGCGCGCTTTGCCGATCATTACGGCGCACTCGACGGGTTTGACTATCCGGTAACTCATGCTGAGGCGGAGCAGCTATGGCGGCGCTTTCGCCGCCAGGCGCTGGCGCAGTTTGGTGACTTTCAGGACGCCATGGCGGTTGATCAGCGCTGGTTGTTCCACGCCCGTATTGCAGCTGCGCTTAACATTGGCCTGCTGGACCCGCGCCGCGTCTGCCTGGATGTGCAGGCAGACTGGCAGGCGGGGTTGATTCCGCTGAATGCCGCCGAGGGGCTTATCCGCCAGATCCTCGGTTGGCGTGAGTACGTTCGCGGCATCTATTGGCTGATGATGCCGGATTACGCCGAGCGCAATGCATTCGGTAACCAACGTTCGCTCCCCGAGTTCTACTGGACTGGCAAGACCCGCATGCGCTGCATGCAACAGGCGATCGGCCAGACCCTTGAGCACGCCTATGCACACCACATCCAGCGACTGATGGTCACTGGCAACTTCGCCCTGTTGGCTGGCATTGAGCCGAAGCAGATCTGCGACTGGTATCTGGCGGTCTACATGGATGCTTTTGACTGGGTCGAGCTGCCTAATACGCTGGGCATGGTGATGCATGCCGATGGCGGTTTTCTTGGCTCCAAGCCCTACTGCGCCAGCGGCCAGTACATCAAGCGGATGTCGAACTATTGCAGCGGTTGCAGCTACAAGGTGAGCGAGCAGACAGGCGCCAGGGCGTGTCCATTTAATGCGCTGTATTGGCACTTCATCATCCGCCATCGCGAGCAGCTCAGTAGCAATCCGCGAATGGGGTTGGTGTACCGCAACTTGCAGCGCATGCCGGAGGCCAAGCAGCAGGCGCTGTGGGAGTGGGGCGAGCATTTGTTGGCGCGGCTGGACGCTGGCGAGGCGTTATGAGGCGCAAGGGCGATCTGCCGCAGAAGGTTTGCGCGGTCTGCGGCCGGCCGTTCAGCTGGCGGCGCAAGTGGGCGGCCTGCTGGGATGAGGTGAGGTACTGTTCAGAGCGCTGTCGCCGCGCTCGTCGAGGCTAACGCTCAGCTAGCGGCCAGCACCACAAACTTGGGGGCGGCAGCGAGCTGCTCGACCTTGCCAAAGTCGCGTTTCAGGGTTTGGTGATAACCCAGATGGCGGTTGCCGACGACCAGCAGCCGGCCACCTGGCGCAAGCGCGTGGCGGCTCTGGCGAAACAATCGCCGGGCGATCTGGTCGCCGACTACCTGCTGCTGGTGGAACGGCGGGTTGCACAGGATCAGGTCGGCGCAGTTTGCCTCAGCTTCACTCAGACCATCGCTGACGACAAAGCGCGCGCTGCGACCGGGGAACGCGGCGCGAAAGTTGTCCTGCGCCGAGGCGACCGCCGCCCATGATTCGTCGACGAAGGTGAGTTGCGCATCCGGATTGCGCAGGGCCGCCATTAAGCCGAGTGCGCCATTGCCGCAGCCCAGATCAACCACACGGGCGTCGCCCAGATTGGTGTTGATGCACGGCAGCAGGACCCGGGTGCCGATATCCAGTTTCTCGCGTGAGAATACACCGGGACGGCTGCTCAGCTGCAGCGCGGTTTCCTCCAGCGGGTAACGGCTGGTCAGATCAGTGACACGTGGCTGCAAAGCCGGATCATGCCGGCATTGCAGCAGGCGTGCTTTCTTCCAGCCAAGTGAGGCCTGGTAGGCGCCGATGTGCTCTGCCAGCAAGTCGCCGGCGCTGGGCGGAAGATGTTTGATCATGCTGCCGGCAAGCACCAAGGCATGGTTGGAGAGCTGCGGACGCAAGCGCTGCAGCTGATCCTGCAGCAGGCTGAGGCTTTTCGGAATGCGCATCAGCACTTGTTGGTAGTGACCGTCAGGGGTTTGCGTGCTGTTGAAAAAATGCACCTTGGCTGGGTCTAGGCGGTTGGCAGCGAGGTTGTCTTGCAAGGCGCGCCAGCTCATCCATGAATCACCCCAGCTGTGCACCTCATTCCCTGCCGATGCCAGCGCTGCGGCGAGGGTGCCGAAACTGTCGTTGACGATCAGTACCGGCCCGTTGCTTGCGGGTTCTTCCTGGAGGCGTTGCAGCAGATAAAGGTCGGCGGTATCGAAGGCCTGCAGAGAGGCGTCGCGCGCAGCAGGGTAGCGCTGTAATTGCAGTGTGCCGTAGGGAGTGTCGCAGGAAAGCATGGTGGACCAGGGCGGTTGAGGATGCCGCGGAGTATAGCATTGCACGGTGCCGCGGCCGGAGCCGGGCACCGTGTGAGCGTTATCCCTGCTTCTGTTCTTTCAGCAGGTCGCGGATTTCACCCAGCAGTACTTCCTCTTTGGACGGGGCAGGTGGTGCCGCCGGCGCCGCCTCTTCCTTTTTCTTCATACTGTTCATGACTTTGACCGCGATAAATACGGCCGCGGCGATGATCACGAAGTCGACCAGACTCTGGATGAACAGACCGTAGCCGATGGCGACTTCGGCTACCTCGCCCTCGGCTTCCTTCAGCACGATCGACAGATCGGTAAAGTTCACGCCACCAATCATAACGCCCAGCGGGGGCATGACTACGTTGTTGACGAAGGAGGACACAACCTTGCCGAATGCGGCGCCAATGATAATACCGACCGCCATGTCGACAACGTTGCCGCGCATGGCAAAAGCCTTGAATTCATCCAGTAGTTTCATTCCGTATTTCCTTGAGTGGCGCCGACGTGGCGTGATTCGATCATAGCCAAGGCTGGACGTTTGACCAACTACTTGAGCTCCTCCTCTAGCGCTTCGCAAAGGATGCGCAGAGCTTGGATGCGAGCGTGGCGCTTATCTTCCGCGGGAATCAGATGCCAGGGAGCGGAGCGGGTCGAGGTGTGCTCTACCATGTCGTTCATCGCCTGAACGTAGTCGGGCCAACGCTTGCGGTTGCGCCAGTCCTCTTCGGTCAGCTTGTAGCGTTTGACTGGCGATTCCTCGCGATCTTTGAAGCGCTTGAGCTGCTCCTGTTCGGTGATGGCCAACCAGAACTTGATCAACAGCGTGCCGCTGTCGGTCAGTTGTTGCTCGAAATCGTTGATCTCTGCGTAGGCGCGCTGCCACTCCGCCTCTGAGGCGAAACCTTCAACACGCTCCACCAGCACTCTGCCGTAGTAGCTGCGGTCAAAGACGACGACGTTGCCCGGGGCGGGAATACGGCGCCAGAAGCGCCATAGGTACGGCATGCGCCGCTCCTCCTCGGTCGGCGCACGAGTACCATGCACGCGCAGGATGCGCGGGTCGAGGCATTGGGTGATACGGCGGATGGTGCCGCCTTTGCCTGCCGCGTCACTGCCCTCGAATACCAGCATCAGGCTGCGGCGGGCGAAGCGTGGGTGCTGGATCAGATCACGCAGACGGTCTTGCCAGAGTTCCAGCTGCTGCTGATAGTCGTCCTTGCTCAGCTCCAGTTTGTAGTCCAACAGGGCCAGATAGTCCCGTTGGGCGGCTTGCCACCCATAGACCGGGCGCGGCGCGGTTGGCGTGTTCAACCGTTGGCGCATCGCGTCCAGGACGATTTGCCCGATCCGTTGATCGCGTTCATGTGGATCGGTTGCCGGTACCCGAATCCACGGAGCTTCGTTGGTCGAGGTCAGCTCGATCATCAAGCGCGCGCTTTCGCGCACTTTCTCGTAGTCGGCGGCGCTGAAGTCGCCCCATTCGCGCATGGCGACGGTCTGCTTGAGCAGGCTGGGGTCGATGCGCTGCCGGCTGCCGCGTTGGTCGTCGGTGAGGTGTAGCCAGATTTTTACCAGGATGATGCCTTCGTCGTTGAGCAGGCGCTCGAAGTGGAGGATTTCCTGCATCTGGGCAGTAAACCGGTTGATGCTGGTCTGACCCCGGCTCAGTTTCATCAGCGGCTGGTGGTACCAGGAGCCGAGATAGAACCCCAGCTCACCGGGTGGCGGTAGGGTACGCCAGTAGCGCCACATGCGTGGCATGCGCTTATCTACGCCCTTGGGCAGGCCGAAGGCGCGTGTGTTCAGGTAGCGGTTGTCGAGCCATTCGTAAAAGCTGTAAATGACCTCGGCCTTGCCGGCAAAGTCGTTGCCGCTGATCAGAACCAATACTGATCCGCGTTCCAGGGTGCGTAATTCGAATTGGGTTTCCAGCAGTTCTTCGCGCAGCGCCTCACGTTCGGCCTTGCGCTTCTTGCTTGCGGCCTTTGAGTCACTCATCGGCGATGACAGTCCAGTTGACCTCGGGTACTTGCTCGAAAGCGGGTCGGGCAAACAGGTAGCCCTGGAACAGATAAATGTTCAGCTCACGCAGAAACGCAAGCTCGGCCTCGGTCTCGATGCCTTCGGCGATCACTTCAATGTTGAGGGCTTCGCAGACGCCCAGAATGCCGCGCACGATCGCCTGCTTGACCGCATCCTTGTCGATGCCGCGGATCAGGGCCATGTCCAGCTTGATGATGTCCGGCTGAAACTCGGCCAGCAGGTTCAGGCCTGAGTAGCCCGCGCCGAAATCGTCGATTGCGGTTTTGAAGCCCTGACGCTTGTACTCGGTAATGATGCTTTTGAGATGGTCCTTATCGACCATTTCTTCGTTCTCGGTGATCTCGAAGATCAGTCGCTCAACCGGGAAGTTAAAGCGCTTTGCTGCTTCGAGGGTAGCGCGAATACAGGTTGCTGCCTGGTACACGGCATTGGGTAGAAAATTGATACTGACAAAGCAGGGAATGTTCTGACGGGCAGCGAGCTCGACTGCTTTGACTCGGCAGGATTGGTCAAACTGGTAGCGATTGTCGGTGTTGACCTGTGACAGAATGCCCGCTGCACCGGTACCGTCCGTGCCGCGAACCAGCGCTTCGCAGGCGAAGATCTGGCGAGTACGGATGTCGACGATGGGCTGAAACGCCATGCTGAACTCGAAATCGAGTGCAGGTCGGTCGGTGCAGGCCCGGCAGGGTGGTGGTGTTTGTGGCTCGGTTGTCATTTTCTGGGTCCTTGCGCCTCTAGATCGCCAGTATAGAAGATAATGTTCTCCTGATATCAAGCGGCATTGATGATGCTGCCCCCGAGGTTGATTCAACGCATATGGCCAAACAGAAGCGCGTATACGGCTGCACCGAGTGTGGCGCCACCTTCTCCAAGTGGGCAGGGCAGTGCCCGGAATGCCAAGCCTGGAACAGCATGGTTGAGACTGTGGTGGATACCACGCCAACCGGCGGCAGTCCGTCGCGCACCAGTAACTGGACCGGTCAGCAGGCGGCGGTAAAGACGCTGGCTGAAGTAACAACGGAAGAGATGCCACGTCAGCCCAGTGGCTCCTCCGAACTGGACCGGGTGCTCGGCGGCGGACTGGTGGCCGGATCCGTGGTGTTGATCGGCGGCGATCCCGGTATCGGCAAGTCGACTATTTTGCTGCAGACCCTTTGCCGCCTGGCACAGGCCATGCCGGCGCTGTATGTGACTGGTGAGGAGTCTCAGCAGCAGGTCGCCATGCGTGCCCGCAGGCTCGGTCTGCCGGAAGACCAACTCAAGGTGATGACCGAGACCTGCATCGAGAGCATTGTTGCTACCGCGCGGCAGGAGCAGCCGAGGGTCATGGTGGTTGATTCGATCCAGACCATCTTTACCGAACAGCTGCAGTCGGCGCCGGGCGGCGTGGCCCAGGTCCGAGAAAGTGCTGCGTTGCTGGTGCGTTATGCCAAGCAGAGTGGCACGGCAATCTTTCTGGTCGGGCATGTCACCAAGGAGGGTTCGCTGGCCGGGCCTCGGGTACTCGAGCACATGGTCGACACCGTGCTCTATTTCGAGGGCGAGGCCGACGGTCGTTACCGCATGCTGAGAGCGGTCAAGAATCGCTTTGGCGCGGTTAACGAGCTGGGTGTTTTCGCCATGACCGACAAAGGCCTGAAAGAAGTAGCCAACCCGTCGGCGATTTTCCTTTCCCGCTACGACGCACCGATTCCTGGCAGTGTGGTGATGGCGACCTGGGAGGGCTCTCGACCGATGCTGGTTGAGGTGCAGGCGCTGGTCGATACCAGTCATTTGGGCAACCCGCGTCGGGTCACCTTGGGGCTGGATCAGAACCGACTGGCGATGTTGCTGGCGGTTCTGCATCGCCACGGCGGGGTTGCCACCTATGATCAGGATGTCTTCGTCAACGTAGTCGGCGGGGTCAAGGTGCTGGAGACCGCAGCGGATTTGGCGCTGCTGGCGGCGGTGATGTCGAGCCTGCGTAACCGGCCATTACCGATGGATCTGATGGTGTTTGGCGAGCTTGGGCTGTCGGGTGAGATTCGCCCAGTGCCGAGCGGGCAAGAGCGCTTGAAGGAGGCCGCCAAGCATGGCTTTACCCGCGCCATCGTGCCCAAGGCCAACGCCCCGAAAGAGGCGCCGAAGGGCATGCAGGTGATAGCGGTGACGCGATTGGATCAGGCGTTGTCGGCGATTTTTGAGTAGTGCAAAGGCGCGCTTACAGCAGTGCGCCCAGCTCCCGTTCCAGCAGGGCCTCGTCGCCGAGGTTGAGGGCGATCAGCCGACGCAGATGGCTGATGGAATCGAGGTCGATGTGCTCGCATTGAAACCCCAGCAGACCTTCCTCAGCATGGGCAAGCGTCACTTCCATGCGAATCTGACTGCCTTCGGACAGCTCTACGATGGCAATGAAAGGGGCGCTAGCACGGGTTGCGTCCCAGTTGTCGGGCTGCATGACCAGCAGGCCACGCAGCGATATGTCTATCAGTTGCGCTGCAACGCACCAGCCATCTTGTTGCAGCATGGTGTGGGCATCGAACGGAATGCGGCTGAATTGCCGTCTGTCATCGTGCATCCGATGGCTCCCGCGTAATCGTGATCTTCGATGCCCTCACTATAGCTGCTTTTGGCGCTCACACCACGCCTTGGGCAAGCATCGCGTCGGCGACTTTGACGAAGCCGGCGATGTTGGCGCCCTTGACGTAGTTGATGAAGCCGTCGCCCTCGTCACCGTGCTGCTCACAGGCCTGATGGATCGACTGCATGATGTCCTTCAGCTTGCTGTCGACTTCTTCGGCAGACCAGTGCAGGCGCATTGCGTTCTGGCTCATCTCCAGGCCGCTAACCGCTACGCCGCCGGCGTTGGCAGCCTTACCAGGTGCGAACAGCAGGCGGTTCTCCAGGAACAGGTCCACCGCTTCCAGCGTGGAGGGCATGTTGGCGCCCTCGGCTACACAGTGGCAGCCATTGGCGATCAGTGCGCTGGCGTCGTCTGCATCCAGCTCGTTCTGGGTCGCGCAGGGCAGGGCAACATCGCAGGTCAGCTGCCAGGGGCGCTGCCCGGCAAGAAACTCGGTGTGTTCAGTATGCAGTTCCTGCAGGCGGCCACGCTGTTCGTTCTTCAGGGTGGTTAACGCCTGCCATTGCTCCTCGGTCATGCCTTGCGGGTAATAGAGGGTGCCGCCGGAATCGGAAACCGAGATGACCCGACCGCCAAGCTCCATGACCTTGCGTGCGGCATACTGGGCCACGTTGCCTGAACCGGATATCGCAACCCGTTTGCCGGCGATGCCGCTGTGCTCGCGGCGCAGCATGTGCTCGGCAAAGTAGACGCAGCCGTAACCCGTGGCCTCCGGACGTATGAGGCTGCCACCGTAGCTGATGCCCTTGCCGGTCAGAACCGAGGTGAACTCGTTGCGCAGGCGTTTGTATTGGCCATACATGAAGCCGATTTCGCGCGCACCGACGCCGATGTCGCCTGCCGGAATATCCAGGTCGGGACCGATGTGACGCGACAGCTCGGTCATGAACGACTGACAGAAGCGCATGATCTCACCGTCGCTCTTGCCCTTGGGGTCAAAGTCGGCACCGCCCTTGCCGCCGCCCATCGGCAGCGAGGTCAGGGCGTTCTTGAACACCTGCTCGAACGCCAGGAACTTGAGAACGCCGAGGTTGACCGACGGATGAAAGCGCAGGCCGCCCTTGTAGGGGCCGATGGCGCTGTTCATCTGCACCCGGTAACCGCGGTTGACCCGAACCTGCCCAAAGTCGTCGACCCACGGCACGCGGAACATGATGACGCGCTCAGGTTCGATCAGCCGCTCGATGATGCCGCTATTGAGGTATTTGGGGTTGGCTTCGAGGAACGGCCAGAGACTGCTCAGCACCTCCTTCGCGGCCTGGTGGAATTCCGGCTGGTCCGGATCGCGCCGCATGAGGTGGGCGAGGCAACTAGCGAGGTTATCGGTCATGGATGCGTGCTGTCCTTGAAATCGAGCGAAAGGCGTCGAATCTAGCAAAGCCGGCGATGCACATAAATGATGCGTTGCGTCATTTTGGTGCAATGTGTAACAGGTAGTAAAAGGATGGATAAAAAAAAGCGGCCCGCAGGCCGCTTTTTTCATTGCTGACGTCAGGCCAGCTTTTTGTAGCGCACGCGGTGCGGCTGCGCTGCGGCGTCGCCCAGGCGCTTCTTTCGATCGGCTTCGTACTCGGTGTAGTTGCCTTCGAAGAAGGTCACCTGAGAGTCGTCTTCGTACGCCAGAATGTGGGTGGCGATGCGGTCGAGGAACCAGCGGTCGTGGGAGATGACGATTGCCGAGCCCGGGAAGTCCAGCAGCGCCTCTTCCAGCGCACGCAGGGTTTCCACGTCGAGGTCGTTGGAGGGTTCGTCGAGCAGCAGCACGTTGGCGCCTTTCTTCAGTGTCAGGGCCAGGTGCAGGCGACCACGCTCACCACCGGACAGATCCTTGACGAACTTCTGCTGGTCAGAACCTTTGAAGTTGAAGCGGCCAACATAGCCGCGCGACGGCATTTCGTAGTTGCCGACCTTGATCAGGTCAAAGCCGTCAGACACCTGCTCCCAAACAGTCTTGTTGCCGTCCAGGTCGTCGCGGCTCTGATCAACGCTGGCGATCTGCACGGTGTCGCCGATGTCGATGCTGCCACTGTCTGGCTGTTCTTTGCCGGTGATCATGCGGAACAGGGTCGACTTACCGGCACCGTTACCACCGATCACGCCGACAATGGCGCCCTTGGGCACTGCAAACGACAGATTGTCGATCAGCACACGGTCACCAAAGCCCTTGGTGACACCGTTGAATTCGATGACCTTGTCGCCTAGACGTGGGCCGGCCGGGATATAGATCTCGTTAGTCTCGCTGCGCTTCTGGAATTCCTGCGATTGCAGCTCTTCAAAGCGTTGCAGACGCGCCTTGGACTTGGCCTGGCGGCCCTTGGCGCCTTGGCGCACCCATTCCAGTTCGGCCTTCATGGCCTTGGCGTGGGAGGCTTCCTGCTTGGCTTCGGTCGCCAGACGGGCAGCTTTGGATTCCAGCCACTGGGAGTAGTTGCCTTCGAACGGGATGCCCTGACCACGGTCCAGTTCGAGAATCCAGCCAGCAACGTTGTCGAGGAAGTAGCGGTCGTGGGTAATCGCTACCACGGTGCCCGGGAAGTTGTGCAGGAATTGCTCCAACCAGGCGACTGAGTCGGCATCCAGGTGGTTGGTCGGCTCATCGAGCAGCAGCATGTCGGGGGCGGACAGCAGCAGGCGGCACAGCGCTACGCGGCGCTTCTCACCACCGGACAGATGTTCGATCTTGGCATCCCACGCCGGCAGGCGCAGGGCGTCAGCGGCTACTTCCAGCTGGCGCTCCAGGTTATGGCCGTCGGCTGCCTGCAGGATCGCTTCCAGCTTGCCTTGCTCGGCAGCCAGCGCGTCAAAGTCGGCGTCGGGTTCAGCGTACGCAGCGTAGACTTCTTCCAGGCGGGCTTGGGCGTTCTTGATCTCGCTGACGGCTTCTTCGACGATCTCGCGTACGGTCTTGCTGTTATCAAGTTCCGGCTCTTGCGGCAGATAACCTACCTTGATACCCGGCATCGGACGGGCTTCACCTTCGATCTCGGTGTCAACGCCGGCCATGATGCGCAGCAGAGTGGATTTACCTGCACCGTTGAGACCCAGTACGCCAATCTTGGCGCCGGGGAAGAAGGACAGGGAGATATCCTTGAGGATTTGACGCTTCGGGGGGACGACTTTACCGACCCGATGCATGCTATAAACATATTGAGCCATGGTGGCAGAACCTGTTGAATGGGAGTGTACGAAAAGGTCTTCGCCAGCACGGCGAAATGTGGTGGCAAGGCTAGCCCAACTGGCCTGCAAGGGCAAACCGTTTGAGTGCTGCTCCGAGGGGCCCGGTTTGGGCCGCCAGACTGTTTTTTTTGCTGACTGCGAACGAATAAGCGATACGCCTTGAACAAGAATAAAAACAACATTATCCCGTCGCAGCAATCGCCCTCCGCAGGCTCACTCTCTGTGCAGCCTGCGCTTAATCGTTTGGGGATTGCGATGTTTGCCGTGGCCAGCGGGCTGCTGATGGCGCTGCTTGGCTGGCAATCCTACCTCGATTTTCAGTTGCTCAAGCGCCAGCACCAGGCGCTGGTAGAGGAGGCCGTCTGGCGGACTGCCGACCAGATGGAACTTAACCTGGCGACAACCTCTCAGGCGCTCACTGCGCTGCTGGATAGTCTGGACACCAAACCCGCCGCTGAAGCTGCCATGGCGGCTCAGGTTCTGCTACCCGGCGTTTACCAGCTGCACCGTGTCGATCCGGGGCAAGTCCCTGCCAGCAGTCACGAGCCGTGGGCACAGTCTGTGCGTCGGCTGCAGCTCAGTGGTGAACCTTTTGCGTTGGCCTCGGACGCTGAACGCAACCTGCTGTTCTGGACGCTTGGCAGTCAGCTGACAGATCGTTACTGGGTTCTGCGTCTGGATGAGCGTGCATTGTCGGCGGTGGTTTCTGCGCGCAGCGGGCGCGGCTATCAGTGGTTGCTCGAAGACACGGGGCAGGGGCAGGTGCTGGCTCGTCAACAACAAGACCGGTTGGCCTTTCTTGGTGGCAGTGCGATGACTGGCGAGGAGCGCGAGCGGGTGGTGGTGAGCGCGCCGGTATCAGGAACGCTCTGGCAGGTGCGGGGTCTGGTTGATCCACATTATTACGCGAGCCAGCTGGCGCCGTTGTTGGTGCGCAAGGCCGGTCTGTTCGGTGGTTGTCTACTGGTGCTGGTAGCGGCACTGTGGTTTATGGGCCGGCAAGCCAGAGTGCACAGGATGATGCAGGTCGATCAGGATCGCTCAGCCCGCAGCTTGCTGGATACCGAGCGGCGTTACCGCGATATTTTTCAGGGCGTGGATATCGCGTTGTTTTTGGTGGATCTCGTCGATATCAAGCAGCTCCTGATGCGTGAAGGGATCTTCAACGCCGAGCAACTGGACCGCTGGTTGCTGGAACATCCCGAGCGTCAGGAAGAGCTGTTGCAGGCCCTGCGGATCCTGGAGGCTAATCAGGTCGCGCTGGATTTATTCGGTGTGTCGGACGCATCAGCGCTGGTGAACATCTTTCAGGGCGAGCGTCATTTACGGCCCGGGGGAGGGCGATACCGTTTGCTGCTGGCGCTGATGAATGGCGATGAACGCTTCGAACTGGAGACGCCGCTGCGCCGCGCGGATGGCAGCACCATTTATGTATGGGTAGTGATGCGTCTGCCGGATAGTACGGATGCGCTGCACGCAGTCACCGTGAGTGTGACTGACCTCAGTCAGCGCCGGGCGGCTGAGCTGACCCTGCGCCAAAGCCGTGAGTTCTGGGCGGAGGTCGTCAGGTCAGTCCCGGATCTTATCTATATCCGCGATACCAAGTGGATGGGTGCCGGCGACTTTCTGTTCAGCAACCGCACGCTGGCAGAACTGCTCGGTTACAGCGCCGAGGAAGAGTCGAGCATGGGGGCCGATTACCGGACCCGACTGCTGCACCCGGATGACCTCGAGTACATGCAGACCAACCGCCGGTTGCAGCTCACGCTGGGGGATGATCAGGTACTTGATTGGCGGGTTCGCTGGCGCCACAGAGCCGATGGCTGGCGCTGGTTCAGCGTGCGTTCAAAGGTCTTCAAGCGCGCGGCTGACGGGCGGGTAGTACAGGTCATTGGTTTCGTTCGCGATATTCATGAGCAGACCCTGGCCAATGAGCAGATCCAGCGCTCCGAGGCGCGTTACCGGCAGTTGACCGAAAGCATCAGCGATATCGTCTGGTCCACTGACAGTGACTTTCGCACCGATTACATCAGCCCGTCGGTACAGCGATTGCTGGGCTACAGCCCGGAGTTCATGCTCAGCAAAGCCTACGTCGAAAGTCTTGCGGATGAGCGTTTTGTCGAATTCATGGGGCGGATTCGTGAGGAGCTGCGCGAGCTGGTGCATGTACCTGAGCGCGCGGCGGTGCTGCGCGAGCAGGGATACCAGCGGCAGATCACCTTCGACGGCATCAAGGCCGATGGCCGCAAGTGCCCGCTGGAGGTGCGGATTACCCTGATGTGGTCAGCGCAGGGTCGGTTCCTTGGTCTGCTCGGGTTGGCTCGTGATGTCAGTGAGCAGCGCCGGACTGAAAACCGCCTGCGCATGGCTGCGACCGTCTTCGAGAACACTACCGGCGGCATTTTGGTTACCGATCCGGCGGGTTATATCGTTCAGGTTAACGAGAACTTCTCGCGTATTACCGGATACTCCACGGAACAGGTTGTTGACCAGACACCTTCGATGCTGGTGTCGCAGAGCGGCGATCGGCAGTTTTACGCAGATATCCTGGCGGCGCTGCAGGACCAGGGGCACTGGGAGGGCGAGGTGTGGCAGCGTCGCGCGTCAGGAGAGGTGTTCCCGAGTTGGGCGGGGATTACGGCGGTGCACGATAACGACGGCGATCTGGTCAGTTACGTTTGCTTCTTTGTTGATATCAGTGAGCGTAAAGCCTCTGAAGAGCGGATTCAGAGTCTGGCCTACTACGATGTGCTGACCGGGCTTGCCAACAGGACGCTGTTTCAGGACCGGCTGCAGGCTGCATTGCAGTTGGCGGCGCGCAAAGATGAATGGGTGGCGGTGCTGTTTCTCGATCTGGATCGCTTCAAGCCGATTAATGACAGCCTTGGGCATGCTGCTGGCGATCAGGTGCTTAAAGAAGTGGCGCAGCGTCTGCGTAGCTGTGTGCGTGAAAGCGATACCGTCGCGCGTATGGGCGGCGACGAGTTCACCATGTTGCTGAGCGGGCTGGTCAATCGTGAAGTCGCGCTGTCGACCGCGATGCACGTCGCCGAGAAGGTGCTGAACGCGCTCGCTGAGGCATTTGTGCTGCAGGGGCGGGATTTCTTCGTCACCGCAAGTATCGGTGTGGCGTTGTATCCGCAGGATGGTGCCGAGAGCAGTATCCTGATGAAGAACGCCGACACTGCGATGTATCACGCCAAGGAGGCGGGCAAGGCCACTTTCCAGTTCTATCAGGCTGATATGAATGCCAAGGCACTGGAGCGCCTGGCACTGGAGAATGACTTGCGGCGGGCCTTGCAGGAGCAGGCGTTCGAGCTCGCCTACCAGCCGCAGTTCAGTTGCCTTGATGGTCAGCTTACCGGTGCCGAAGCGTTGCTGCGCTGGCGCGATCCGGAGCGCGGGTCGGTGTCGCCGGCGGAATTTATTCCCATCGCTGAGGAGCTGGGCCTGATTCGTGGGCTTGGCGAATGGGTAATGGAAGAGGCCTGTCGTCAGGTATCCTGCTGGCGAGGCGCTGGTTTGAACATGCCGCGGCTGGCGGTCAACCTGTCGGCAATGCAATTCGACGACGGCGCACTGGTGGGTCAGATTGTCTCGGCACTGGAGCGCCACCAGTTAACCCCCGATGTGCTGGAATTGGAGCTGACCGAGAGCACTCTGTTGCGGAATATCGACGCCACGATGCGCACGCTGGAAGAGTTGAAAGAGCGCGGCATGCAGATTGCGATAGATGACTTCGGCACCGGTTACTCGGCACTGAACTATTTGCGCGACCTCCCGATTGACACCCTGAAGATCGACCGCGGCTTTATTCAGAGCATGCGGCCGGGCAGTCGTGACGCGCTGTTGGCACAGGCGATCGTCGCTATGGGGCGCAGTTTGCAATTGCGGGTGATTGCCGAGGGGATCGAGACTCAGGAACAGTACCAACTGGTCAGCAGTTTCGGCTGCGACGAGGTTCAGGGCTATCACCTCGGAAGGCCGGTGACCGCTGAGGAGTTTGAGCAGCGCTGGCTGCGCAGTGCTGAATGAATGCATTTTGTCGCCACCTGAGCGCTTTTCAAGTGCCAGCGTCTGGCGCTTGCGTTAAAATGCCGCCTCTTTTTCATCCGAACGACCTAGCAGGGGGCCGTTACATGTTTAGCCGTTCCAACGATATTGCCAAATTCGATGCTGATCTCTGGGCAGCCATGGAGCAGGAAGCGGTGCGTCAGGAAGAGCACATTGAGCTGATTGCCTCTGAGAACTACACCAGCCCGGCAGTGATGCAGGCGCAGGGCTCCGTACTGACCAACAAGTACGCTGAAGGCTATCCGGGCAAGCGCTACTACGGTGGCTGCGAGCACGTTGATGTTGTTGAACAGCTGGCCATTGATCGCGCCAAGGAACTGTTCGGTGCAGACTACGCCAACGTCCAGCCGCACGCCGGCTCCCAGGCTAACGCGGCTGTCTATCTGGCGCTGCTGCAGGCTGGCGACACCATTCTGGGTATGAGCCTGGCACATGGTGGCCACCTGACTCATGGTGCCTCTGTTTCGTCTTCGGGCAAGCTGTACAACGCCGTTCAGTACGGTATCAACGACCAGGGCCTGATCGACTACGACGAAGTCGAGCGTCTGGCCGTTGAGCACAAGCCGAAGATGATCGTTGCCGGCTTCAGTGCCTACTCACAGGTACTGGACTTCGCCCGCTTCCGCGCTATCGCTGACAAGGTCGGCGCCTACCTGTTCGTTGACATGGCGCACGTTGCCGGTCTGGTTGCTGCAGGCGTTTACCCCAACCCGGTTCCGTTCGCGGATGTGGTTACCACGACTACCCACAAGACCCTGCGTGGTCCGCGTGGTGGTCTGATTCTGGCTCGCGCCAACGAAGAGATCGAGAAGAAGCTGAACTCTGCGGTATTCCCGGGCGCCCAAGGTGGTCCGTTGGAGCACGTGATTGCAGCCAAGGCGATCTGCTTCAAGGAAGCATTGCAGCCCGAGTTCAAGACGTACCAGCAGCAGGTCGTGAAAAACGCTCAGGCAATGGCCAAGGTGTTCATCGAGCGCGGCTTTGACGTGGTTTCCGGCGGCACTCAGAACCACCTGTTCCTGTTGTCGCTGATCAAGCAGGACATCACCGGCAAGGACGCGGATGCGGCCCTGGGCCGTGCCTACATCACCGTCAACAAGAACAGCGTACCGAATGACCCGCGCTCTCCGTTTGTGACCTCTGGTCTGCGTATTGGTACGCCGGCTGTGACCACACGTGGCTTTGTTGAAAGCGACTGTGAAGCGCTGGCTGGCTGGATCTGTGACATTCTCGACAACATGGGTGACGAGTCCGTTATCGACCGCGTCCGTGAGCAGGTCAAGGCCGTCTGCGCCCGCCTGCCGGTGTACGGTGCCTGATCCGCGTCGCTGACCGAAGAAAGAAAACCCACGACCTGCGTCGTGGGTTTTTTTTTGCCCTGCGGGCGTGGCATTCTGTGGCTACCCTGAGTTGGAGTCGGTGCCCGTGTGTTTTGCCGGGCAGCAGAGGTCAGAGTGAGAACGATAACAATAAAAAGCAGAATTGGTACGTGCGCCCGCAACTGCCTGCTAGCGACAGCGCTGTTGTTGAGCGGCAACGCAGCAGCGAATGACGCGGTACTCAAGGTGGTCTTGCTGCCGTATCCCGGCTATTCCGAGTACGACGAGCAGGGGCGAGTAGTGGGGCACGCTGTAGATGTGCTCACACGCCTTTTTGAACGGGCCGGAAGGGACTTTGATATCACCCTTTTGCCGATCGCCAGGGTTCGACGTGGTCTGGTCTCGGGTGAACTGGATGTCTGGCTGGGGCTAAACAATCAGGTTGGGCTTGAAGCCTACACGGTGCAGGGGCGATCCAGTTTCGGTCGTTTACCCGTGCACCTCTACTATCGTCAAGGTGAGCCGGTGCCAGTCTGGCCAGATAGCTTGCACAAGCGCTCACTAATCCTGATCACCAATTACAACTACAGTCTGCCGATCTCGCGGGTTCTGCAGGATGATCGCCTTGATGTCGAGAAGCGCTCCAGCAGTTCTCACGTGGGGGCCATACGTATGTTGCTGCGCGGGCGCGGTGATTATCTGCTGGACTACCGCGGTCAGGCTGTCGCCGCGATGGCAGAGTTGGGGTTGGAGTATCTCCCGCATATCGTCGTCGAGGAGCCGCCCATGCGTCTGTTTATCTCGCGTCGCAGGGCGGACGCCGCAGCACTCATGGATGAATTGGATTTGGCGTTCGAGTCTTTGGTTCGCGAAGGCGTCGATATGGATGTAACTCGACAGTGAAGTACCTGCCTGTTCTGCGCTTGCGCTGACCGGTTGCAGTTGGTTGAATGGCGAGCGAGGCGCGGGGAAGGGCATTACTGCGTGGGTATAAGGGAATGATGACGGCAGGGATGGTTACGATATGGGTGAATTGTTCAAGGTAGTGTGCAGTGGCCAGCGGGTTGACGGCGTTGAGCTGGACCAGCTGAAGCAGAATCTGCTGCAGCTTGGTTTTGGTAGTCAGCAGGTTGAGAGGTTGCTGGCAGGTCGTGCGGTCACCATCAAGTCCGGGCTGACGGCGGCTCTGGCCGAGCGCTACCGGCAACGGCTGCATGCCGCGGGTCTGATAACAGAGATTGTGCCGGATGGTGTGGCTGCTGTATCCGCGGCATCTTCCAGCGCCGTACCTGAGGTTGGCAGGGCGCGCCGTGAGCCGGCGATTGGGGATATGGATGGGGCCAAGCCCGAGGCCGGTGTCGCTGCCCCTGCGCGCCGACGGTCGCAGATCCAGTTTACCGGGAACGGCGGCGAGTACTTCGGTATCTGGATCGTCAACATTCTGCTGCTTGTGGTGACGCTGGGGTTTTATGCGCCCTGGGCTAAGGTTCGCAATCTGCAGTACTTCTATGGACACACCGTACTGGAAGGCGACAGCTTTCAGTATCTGGCTGACCCGTGGGTGATTTTTCGTGGTCGCCTGGTGGCGCTGGTGGCGGTGATCATCTGGTCCGTGGCTTCAAGCTTCTTTCCGATGGTGGCGCTGGGCTTACTGTTGTTGTTTCTGCCGCTGATTCCCTGGATTATTACGCGCTCGTTGAAGTTTCACGCGATCAACAGCGCTTACCGCAATATCCGTTTCGACTTTGCCGGCTCGTATTGGCATGCCTTTCAGGTGATCTACCTGTGGCCCCTGGCGGGGATCTTGACGCTGGGTTTGCTGTTGCCGTTCTCGGCCCAGCGTTGGTATCGCTTTCTCGTCGATAACACGCGGTTTGGCAGCAGTCCCTTCCAGTTGGCGCTGACCGTCGGTCAGACCTATATGTTCTTTTTGCGCATGATCCTGGTGTTTGTTGGTTTCGCGCTGCTGGGCGGTGTGGCATCGACGGTGCATTCGGCGCTGGGCGTTGTCGGCATCTTTCTCGCGTATCTCGCGCTCTTCGGCTACATGATGGCTGGCGTCACCAATCTGGTAACCAATGCCACTCAGCTGGATGAGCATGCCTTTGTTTCCACGCTGAGCAAGCGTCGGATGGTCTGGATTTTTGTCACGAACTCGCTGTTGATTGCGCTGACCATGGGGTTCTACACCGCTTGGGCGAAAGTGCGCATGGCGCGCTATCGGGCCAGTTGTACCCAAATGGAAATCGCCGGTGACCTCGATGGCTTTGTAGCGGGTGAAGCGCAACGCGCGGGTGCGGTTGGTATGGAGCTGGGGGACGCATTCGATGTCGGCTTCTCCTTCGGTTGATCGGCAGATCAGCGGGCGCTTCTTTGACGGAGAGTCGAGCGGCGCCCGTGCAGCCACAGCATGCTTGCAGGGAGAGCAGCTGCGGCTCGACCTCGAGGATGGCAGCGTTGCCTATTTTTCTGCAGCGGATGTGCGTCTGGGAATTCAGGTAGGTAGCGCCAACAGCTATCTGCACCTGGGCGAGCGGGCGGCGCTGGAATCGGCCGATGTGGTCGGGCTACAGGCATTGGCCGCCGGTCTCAAGGCTACAGATGGCGGAACGGTCTGGTTGCGCCGGCTGGAATTGAATATCTCGCTGGTGCTGGTGTCACTGGTCGCGGTTTTGGCCATGTTGCTGGGTGGGGTGATCTGGGGCGTGCCCTGGCTTTCAAAGCAGGTTGCGTACCGGGTTCCGGTGGCGCTTGAGCAGCGCGCTGGCGAGGAGGGGTTGGATACCTTGGATCGGTTCTGGACTTCGCCCAGTACGCTGAGCGAGGGCCGCCAGCAAGCGTTGTTGCAGGCGATGCAGCCCTACCTTGCGGCGTTGGAGCTGCGTTATCCGGAGCACCGTTTGAAGGTCCATTTTCGTGCCAGCGAGGCGTTGGGCGCCAATGCCTTCGCCTTGCCCGGTGGCAATCTGGTGTTTACCGACGAGATGGTTGCGTTGGCAGAGCACGACGAGGAGCTGGTCGCGGTACTGGCTCACGAAGTAGGGCATGCGGTTCACCGTCACAGTATGCGTAACTTGGTGCAGGGTTCGTTGCTGGTGTTCGTAATGGTGTCGCTGACGGGGGATGTGTCGGCCGCATCGGATCTGGTTACGGGCGTACCGGCTTTGTTGGCGACATTGAGTTATCAGCGGGGGATGGAAGAGGAAGCGGATGATTTTGCGTTGGCCTTTCTGCAGGAGCAGAACATTTCGCCGCAGCGCTTTGCCGATGTGATGCTCCGGATGGACCCGCCCTCTGGTGAAGAGGGCGAGCTGGATGAGTTGAGTGGCTTCCTCTCAACCCACCCACCAACACCGGAGCGTATCGAGCGCTTTCAGACTGGCTATTAGGTCAGTTTGAGGGTGCTCAGGGTGCGCTGACGGACTTGCTTGAGCAGCTCTGCATCCTTGACCAAGGACTGCCCATAGGACGGAACCAGCGTCTTCATGCGCTCCTGCCATTCTGGGCTGGCAATGCTGTCCTTGAAGCAGCGCTCGATCACGTCGATCATCGCCTGCACTGCAGTTGAAGCGCCGGGCGAGGCACCCAGCAGGGCGGCCAATGAACCGTCTTTGGCTGCGACGATTTCAGTACCGAACTCGAGCTTGCCGTGCCCCTTGGCGTCCTTCTTGATGATCTGCACGCGCATGCCGGCGTTCTGCAGCCTCCAGTTCTTTTCCTGGGCGTCCGGGAAGAAGTTGCGCAGCGACGCAACGCGATCCTTGTGCGACTGGAATGACTCGGCGATCAGGTACTTGGTCAGGTCCATGTTATCCCGGCCAACCGCCATCATGGGGGCGACGTTATATGGTTTGACCGAGGAGAACAGGTCGAAAATCGAGCCCTTTTTCAGGAACTTGGTGGTGAAGCCGGCGAACGGCCCGAACAGCAGTGCCGGCTTGCCGTTGATGATGCGGGTGTCCAGGTGTGGAACCGACATCGGCGGCGCGCCGACCGGTGCCTTACCGTAAACCTTGGAGCTGTGGCGCTTGACCACGTTTTCGTCCTGGCACACCAGCCATTGACCGCTAACTGGGAAGCCGCCGTAGCCCTGGCTTTCGTCGATGTTCGACTTCTGCAGCAGCGGCAGTGAGCCACCGCCGGCGCCAAGGAAGACAAATTTGGCATTGAACTCAATTTCCTTGCCGGTCTTCTCGTCCTCAACGACCACCCGCCAGTAGCCACGCTTGCTCTTGCGCAGGCTTTTTACCGAGTGACTCAGGCGCAGCTCAAAGCCGTCCTGCTGCTCGAGGTGAGCAATCATGCGGCGGGTCAGAGAACCGAAGTCCACATCCGAGCCATGATCTACGCGGGTAGCAGCGATCGGCTGGCTGGTGTCGCGGCTCGACATGATCAGCGGCATCCATTCGCGCAGTTGCTCTGGTGCCTCGCTGTACTGCATTTCGGCAAACAGGTGGTGCTGGCTGAGCAGCTCATGACGCTTGCGCAGGAAGGCTACATCCTTCTCACCCCAGACAAAGCTCTGATGTGCGGTCGCGTTGATGAAGTCTGACGGGTTCTGGATGATGCCCTGTTCTACCAGGTAGCTCCAGAATTGCAGGGTTACTTCGAAGGATGCATTGATGGCCAAGGCGCGTTCAATTGCGACATTGCCATTCTGGTCTTCGGGAGTGTAGTTCAGCTCACAGTAGCCAGCGTGACCGGTGCCGGCGTTGTTCCAGCCGTCGGTGCTTTCGTGAGCCACGTGGTCCAGACGCTCGACCAGGGTAATGGTCATGGCTGGATCCAACTGTTTGAGCAACATTCCCAGCGTAGCGCTCATGACACCACCACCGACCAGCAATACATCTACGTTCGTTGCTGTCATTTACATGTCGCCTCTTTGGTAAAAATCAAGGAGCCTCTTGAGCTCTCCAGTGATCATACTGGCCAATGTCGGGGCGGCTAGCAAACGGGCTTGTTCCCGACTGTCGCTTTTGGCTGCGTCGAGACCACGGCAAGCAATGTGTGCTGTCTGCTCCGAACGCCCCGGTACGTGGGTATCAGTTGTTGGCTGATGGGCATAGCGATTGGCGGTTCGTGTAGAACTGCCGGCCAGGGCTCAATGGTCTGACGGTGATCGGCCATTGGAGTAGTTCAGAGAACGCGTATCATACCGGTTTCTCGAGAGCGGTGACAGGATCAAGATTGGGGCAATGCTGCCATTGTGGTGCCCTTTTTGCCCGACTTTGGTCTAAATGGGGCGGATTCTGCGTTAGTCTTGCGCGCGGCAGGGGGCAGCTCCTGCGCGATAATTTACTACAGCGGCCTGACGGCGGGTCGTGCTGGGGGCGAGTGGATGCGTGATGTAGTGCTGGTGGGTGGTGGGGTGATGGGCTGTTTGAGCGCGCTGGAGCTGCTGCAGGCCGGCTGCAGAGTGACGCTGCTGGAGCGTGGCGAGCTGGGGCGCGAAGCGTCCTGGGCCGGCGGTGGCATCGTTTCACCTCTTTATCCATGGCGTTATTGCGACGCTGTCAGTGCGCTGTCTGATTGGTCTCAGGGCTATTATCCTGCGCTGGCAGAGGCGCTTCTGGAGCAGACCGGACTGGATCCGGAAGTTCATTCGTGCGGTCTACTGTGGCTGGATCACGACGAGCAGGAACTGGCGCTCAGTTGGGCTGGCGCCCATGCCAAACCATTACGTTCAGTCGATGCCGACTTCATCTATCAGCAGGTGCCGCAACTGGCCGCGGGTTTTCGTGGCGCACTGTGGCAACTAGGGCTGGCGAACGTGCGCAACCCACGGTTGATGCAGTCGCTGCGCGCACGCCTGGTTCAATTCGACGAATTTACGCTGCACGAGCACTGTGCTGTTGAGTCGTTGTTGCGTGACGGTGATGCGGTGCTGGGTGTTGACTGTGCTGTCGGGCGTATCGAGGCAGATGCGGTGGTGCTGTGTGCCGGGGCATGGAGCGGCGACTGGCTGGCTCAGGTCGGGCTGAACCTGCCTGTCGAGCCGGTAAAGGGCCAGATGTTGCTCTACAAGATGGCCCCGGGCTGGCTGCCGTCGATTGTCATGGCACAAGGGCGTTATGCGATCCCTCGGCGCGATGGCCACATTCTGATTGGCAGTACGCTGGAGTACGAAGGATACGACAAGCGTACTACCGAGCAGGCGCTCGCCTCGTTGCAGGCCAGTGCTGAGGCGCTGCTGCCGGCTCTCGCTGCCCAAGCGCCCGTTGCGCAATGGGCGGGATTGCGCCCGGGGTCGCCGGATGGGGTGCCGTATATTGGCCCGCTGTCGGCGATGCCGGGGCTGTGGCTGAACACCGGTCACTTCCGCAACGGTCTGGTGCTGGCGCCGGCATCTTGCCGGCTACTGACTGATCTGATGCTGGGGCGAACACCTGATATTGATCCGGCACCTTACCTGCCGGATACCCGCCTGAACTAATCCGGGCGGGGAGCTCAGTCGTCGAGTCCGAGCTTTTTCAGGCGATAGCGCAAGGAGCGGAAGGTCAGACCGAGTCGTTTGGCCGCAGCGGTCTTGTTCCAGCGGGTTTCCTCGAGCGCCTGGGTAATCGCCTGGCGTTCGATGTTGTCGAGATAATCTTCCAGGTGGTCGATTTGGCTGAAGTCTGGCCCGTCATCCTGGGTGGCGCTTGGGCAGGCGCTGAGCCACAGGTCGTTGGCGTCGATCTGCTGGTCTTCGCACAGGGTAAAGGCCCGTTCCAGCGCGTTTTCCAGCTCCCGCACGTTGCCGGGGAAGCGGTAGTTGAGCAGCCGCTCCATGCCGGCTTCCGTCACGCTGGGCGCACTCACGCCGGCGCGTTCGGCTAGTCGCTCAAGAATGCTCTGAACCAGCAGTGGCAGGTCTTCGCGGCGTGAGCGCAGTGGCGGAACCTGCAATTCGATGACGTTGATGCGGTAGAACAGATCCTGGCGGAAGCGGCCCTGCGCGACTTCGTTCGCGAGGTCTTTATGGGTGGCGCATAGCAGCCGCACGTCTACCGACTCTTCGTGCTGGCTGCCGACGGCGCGCACAGCCTTTTCCTGAATGGCGCGCAGCAGCTTCACCTGCATGGCCATTGGCAGGTCGGCGACTTCGTCAAGAAACAGGGTGCCGTGGTTGGCGGCCTGAAACAGGCCGGGTTTGTCGGCCACCGCACCGGAGAAGCTGCCCTTGCGGTGGCCAAAAAATTCACTCTCCATCAGCTCCGAGGGAATGGCGCCGCAGTTAACTGGAACAAAGGCCTGGTCGGCGCGCGGGCTGAGCGCATGAATACGTTGGGCAACCAACTCCTTGCCACTCCCTGATTCGCCGCTGATATACAACGGGGCCTGGCTGCGCGCGAGCTTGCTGATTTGCTTGCGTAGGCGCTCTATGGGCGGCGATATGCCGAGGATGGGATCCCGATCCTGCGGGTTGTCGCTGGCTCGCGGCTGGTTGAGACGCAGTGCGGTTGAGACCAGCTCGCGCAGGCGTGTGAGGTCGACAGGCTTGGTCAGAAAATCGAATGCACCCGCCTTGAGCGCGTTGATCGCGGTATCCAGGCTGCCGTAGGCGGTAATCATCGCGACCGGGGTGCTGGTGTAGTGCTGCTGAATATGGCGCACGATGGTCATGCCATCACCGTCCGGCAGTCGCATGTCTGTCAGGCACAGATCAAAGTGCTGGGATTGCAGCAGCGTCATCGCCTCGCTCATCGTGCTGGCGCTGCGGGTCTGCAGCGACATGCGCCCGAGCGTCAGCTCGAGTAGCTCGAGGATGTCTGGCTCGTCATCGATGATCAGCACGGTCGGTTGCGTCATGGCTTGCTGCTTGACTCCTGTCCTTCAATTTCGAGGCATCATACCAGTCGTTTCGGGTGCGCGAAGGTGATGCGCATACAGCAGCCGTGTGGCTGCACGCGATCACATTCCAGCCTGGCCTGGTTGCTTTCGCAGAGTTCGCGCGAAATATACAGGCCCAGTCCGGTGCCGGTCGCTTCCGTGGTGTAGAAAGGCTCGAAAATGTGACCCAGGTGCTCTTCGGCGACCCCCGGCCCGTGATCAATTACCTCCAGTATAGGAAGCTCGGTATCGGGGCGGATGAAGAGCTTGAGTTCGATTGAGCGGGCGCTGCCGGGTTCGCCGCTGTAGCGCAGGGCGTTGTTGCATAGGTTATTGAGCACCTGCGTCATCTGGTTCGGATCGATGCGAGTGAGGATGCCTTCCTTCTCTATCTCGCAGTCGATGTTGTCGGTTGCCGGATGTGAGGCCCGAAAATCAGCCAGAAAGTTTGAGACCCAGAGGGCCAGATCAACCAGCTGCGGTTCGCTCGGGCGTCGGCGAGAGAGCTCCAGCACCGTTTCGATGACGCGGTTCATGCGCTGGGAGTGTTGCTGGATGATTTCGGTCAGGCGGATATCCTGACGCGACAGTTGCTCAGACTCGTTCAGCAACTGCGCGGCGTGGCTGATGGCGCCGAGCGGATTGCGAATCTCATGGGCAATGCTCGCGGTCAGCCGGCCCAGCGATGCCAGTTTGAGCTGTTGCGCCTGCTGCGCGACTTGGGTGTTGTCATCCAGAAACACCAGAATGTTGTCCTGCGCCTGAACGCCGAGCGGTTTGAAGTTGGCCATCAGCTCGGCACTGCCGCTGAAACTGTGGAAAGACGTGGCGCGCACCGACGGGTTGCGTTGCCATTGGCGCAGACGCTGATCCAGCTCTGGCGCGATACGGTCCAGCAATTCGCCCGCTGGCACGTCGCGGTTGAGCATCTGTGAACAGGCCTCGTTGCTGGTGAGAATCCGGTTGTCAGCGCTGACCACCATGATGCCGGTGCGCATACGCTGGATGATCAACTGGTTCAGCTGTTCCAGGCTGGCGAGGTTGGCAGCCTGTTCTTTGGCGAGGATTTCCGAGAGGTAAAGGCGGCGGCTGACGCGTTGAACGAATAAAGCGACGGCGAAATAAATAGCCCCCAGCACCCCGGCCTGCAGGTAGTTCTGACCAATAAATGGGTGGGTCAGGCTAAGAAAGAAGGTCAGGTAGATCAGTACCAGACTGGACAATGCCGGCAGCACCAAGCCAATACGACCGTGCAGCATGACATTGCCGACCGCCACCGGAATGATCAGCAGGTTGCCAAAGCCGCTACCGATACCACCGGCAGCATAGAAAATGACGCCCAGCAGGGTGATATCCAGCACCGCCAGTACAAACAGGTGAACGTCGCGCCGGCCCTTGTGCAGCGACAGTGCGATCAGCACGTTGATGAACAGGTAGATCCAGCAGGCTTGGGCGTAGACCTCAGGATCGCTTGGCGCGAGTATGCCCTGGCGCAGGTCGGAGCTGGTGAGCAGGGTCAGGCCGAAGCCGAGAATGACCCGGTAGAGGTTGTACAGCCGCAGGATGCGCGGACGTTGCGAGTCGATCCGTTCAGCTGTCGCTGTGTTCATCTCGATGTTCCGCGCAGCAGTACCATTGGTCGCCAGCGCGCAGGGCACGTGACTGTGGCAGGTGAACCTGGCATTGCGCACAACGCACCATCACGGGGGCGTCCGGCGGGGCCTGGTCGGGTGTCTGTTGCGAGGTGCGTTGGTGTTGCAAGGCGCGCCAGAAACGCAGGCCAACCCATACCAGCGCGGCCAGAATTATCAGTTTGATCAGTCCCATGGTGTCGCGAGTTCCATACTAGGTGCCCCAGTGTAGCCCAAGGCCGGGATGCGCCAAAGCCATGTTGCGATTGCGAGGTCTCGGCGCTTGCCGGACAATAGGCCGCATCTTGAGTCAGGAGAAACGACATGACGGCAACCTTGCGCATCGTGATGGCCCAGCTGAACATGCGGGTGGGCGACATCCCGGGCAATCTGGAGCGAATCATCGAGGCATCCAGGCACGCCCGCGACGAGTTGGGTGCCCGGGTGATCGTGTTTCCGGAGCTGTCGCTGTGCGGTTATCCGCCAGAGGATTTGCTGCTGCGCTCCAGCATGCAGGCGCGCATCAGTCGTGCGCTGGATAAACTCTGCGCCGACGTGCACGGTATTTACGTTGTCGTCGGCTACCCGTGGCAGGACGACGAGAAGTGCTACAACATGGCTGCGGTCATTGCCGATGGCCGCATTCTCGCCTCCTATGCCAAGCAGCAATTGCCCAATTACCGGGTATTTGACGAGAAGCGCTATTTCACCGAGGGCTTTGAGGCATGCTGTCTGGAGATCGACGGTTTGCCGGTCGCCCTCAGTGTTTGTGAGGACATTTGGCATCCGCAGCCGATGGCGCAGGCGCGTGACGCCGGGGCGCGGTTGATGCTCAACCTTAATGCGTCGCCGTTCCACATGGACAAGCAGCGCGAACGCGAAGCCATGTTGGCTGAACGGGCTGCCGAAGGTGCCATGCCGATTATTTATGTCAATCAGGTCGGCGGGCAGGATGAGCTGGTATTCGACGGCGGCTCCGTTGCGGTTGATGCCGATGGCCAGATTGCCTGCCGGGTTGCGCCGTTCTGCGAAGGCTTGTATCCGGTCGATGTGCAATTCGATGAGCAGCAGGTACGCCTGCGTCAAGGCGCTCTGGCGGCGATGCCCGAGGTAGAAGCCAGTGTCTATCAGGCGCTGGTGACCGGGGTGCGCGATTACGTCAACAAGAACGGCTTTAAGGGCGTAGTGCTCGGCCTGTCGGGTGGTATCGACTCGGCGCTGACCCTGGCCGTTGCCGTCGATGCGCTAGGTGCCGAGCGGGTTGAAGCTGTGATGATGCCTTACCACTACACCTCCGGCATGAGCCTGGAAGATGCCGAGGCTCAGGCGCGCAGCATGCACGTAACCTATCGGGTACTGCCGATTGCCCCGATGGTCGAGGCCTTTATGCAAACGCTGGAGCCGGTGTTTGCCGGAATGCCGCGTGATACCACGGAAGAAAACCTGCAGGCCCGTTGCCGTGGCACCATGCTGATGGCGCTGTCGAACAAGACTGGCTCGCTGGTACTGACCACCGGCAACAAGAGCGAGATGGCGGTAGGTTACGCCACCTTGTACGGTGATATGGCCGGCGGTTTTGATGTGCTCAAAGATGTGCCAAAGACGCTGGTGTTTCGTCTGGCCGAGTACCGTAACACCCTGGGTGCGGTGATCCCCCAGCGGGTAATCGACCGTCCGCCGTCAGCCGAGCTGGCACCGGATCAGAAAGACGAAGACTCGCTGCCGCCGTACCCGGTGCTGGACGAGATTCTGCGCCTCTACATCGAACATGACCTGTCGGCCAGTGCGATCATCGCGGCCGGTTTTGATGAGGATCAGGTCAAGCGGGTGGTGCGTCTGGTCGATCTGAATGAGTACAAGCGTCGTCAGGCTGCGGTGGGTGCGCGGGTGACCCAGCGAGGTTTTGGCCGCGACCGCCGTTATCCGATCACCTCCGGCTGGGCGATGGACGACTGAACCGGAAGACGTTCACGGGCGAGGCTTGGGCGCAGCATGCTGTGCCCAGGCTGCGGCTGTTACGAGACAGGGTATCGAGTTTTTCCAAAGCATAAAAAAGCCCCGCATTGCGGGGCTTTTTGTTTCAGCCTGTTCAGTCGAGCAGGCCGAAGGTGATGCGGTTCCAGAAGCTGCGATGCGGCTCGTCACCTGCCTGGACACGAATCTCGCGCGGCAGGGCAGCGACGGCGTCCTGATACTGACGATCCATCTCGCGTTCCATCTGGGTCTTGGCCATACGCGGCGGCGGCGCGGTTACCGCGTCGATAACGCCGACAGACGTGGCTTCGAGCCAATCCATTTCAGCTTCGGCTGGTTCAACGTGATGCTTGAACTTGCCGTCAACCAGCGCCGGGTGCTCGGGGTAGTTGAGTTTCAGGGTTTCCAGCGCGCTGTCGGCCAGATCATACATGGCCAGGCGGTCGTAACCGGCAACCATCAGCGCCAGACCGTCACCAACGGAGGGCGTCTGCTGGAAGTTCTCAACGACATAACGGCCTCGGTTGGCAGCGGCCAAAAAGGCGCCGCGCTTGAGGTAGTAGTGGCCAACGTGTACGTCGTAGGCGGCCAGCAGATTACGCAGGTAAATCATGCGTGCGCGGGCGTCAGGAGCGTACTGGCTGTTCGGGTAGCGGTTGATCAGCTGGGCGAAATCATTGAACGAGTCGCGGGCGGCGCCCGGATCGCGGCGGGTCATGTCCAGCGGCAGGAAGCGCTCGAGGATGCCCTGATCGCGGGTGAACGAGGCCAGACCGCGGATGTAGTAGGCGTAGTCAACACTCGGGTGGGTCGGGTGCAGACGGATGAAGCGATCAGCCGATGCGGTAGCCGCTTCCGGCTCAAAATTCTGGTAGTAGGCGTAGATCAGTTCAAGCTGGGCCTGCTCGGCGTAGCGACCGAACGGGTAGCGGGCCTCAAGGGCGCGCAGGGTCTCAACTGCGGAGCCAAAGTTCTTTGCATCCAGATCGGTCTGGGCCTTGCGATACAGCTCCGACTCGCTGAGCGACTCGTCAATCACCGGTGCGTTGGAAGAGCACGCGGCCAGCAGTGCCAGTACTCCGACCAGCAGCAGATGTTTCATCGACATATCATGACATCCGAATGGTTGGCGTGCGCTGTTTCCAGTGCGGCCGTCCTGTTATAGTTTGGGCCTTTGCAGCCTTGTCCGGACATCCCGGACCAGCCGTATTTAACCACAGCGTCCGGTCGATTCCAAAAGGGATTGCGGCCGGTTCCGGCGCACGACGCCTTCCAGTGAGTTCTCCATGTCAGATCGTATTCGTTTGTCCGCACAGGTCAGCCCGGAGTCGGGTGGTCAACGCCTAGACCAAGTAGCTGCGCAATTGTTCCCCGACTACTCCCGCTCCCGCCTGCAGGGCTGGATCAAGGATGGCAGCCTGCTGGTCGATGGTGAGCGCAAACGTACCCGTGACATCCTGCTGGGCGGTGAGCAGCTGGAGCTGGATGCCGAGCGCGAAGTGCAGGGCGAGTGGCAGGCTGAAGCCATCGACCTGGATATCATCTACGAAGACGACGCGCTGCTGGTGATCAACAAGCCTGCCGGTTTGGTCGTGCACCCGGCCGCCGGGCATCAGGACGGCACCTTGCTCAATGCTCTGCTGCACCACGCGCCTGAGCTGGCCAAGGTCCCGCGTGCCGGCATTGTTCACCGCCTCGACAAGGACACCACGGGCCTGATGGTGGTTGCCAAGACCATCGAGGCTCAGACCGATCTGGTGGCCCAACTGCAGGCGCGTACCGTCAGTCGCGAGTACGATTGTGTGGTGGTGGGCGTTATGACCTCTGGGGGCAAGGTTGATCAGCCGATTGCCCGGCACGGTACCCAGCGTCAGAAGATGGCTGTGGTCGCTGGCGGCAAGACGGCCATCAGTCACTATCGGGTGATTAATCGCTTCCGTGCCCATACCCACGTCAAGGTCAAGCTGGAGACCGGGCGTACCCACCAGATTCGCGTGCATATGAGCTATATCCATTTCCCGCTGGTCGGTGACCCAGTCTACGGCGGCCGTCTGCGTATTCCGCCGGGCGCCAGCCCTGAGCTGATCAAGGAGCTGCGCGAGTTTCCGCGCCAGGCGCTGCACGCGCGCCGTCTTGAACTCGAGCACCCGACTGACGGTCGTCACATGAGCTGGCAGGTGCCGCTGCCGGAAGATATGCAGCACCTGCTGGCGCTGCTGCGAGAGGATGGTGAGATCGGCGAATGAATACCCACTGGTTGAGCGCTGACTGGCCCGCTCCGAAAAATGTGCGCACCTGCGTGACTACACGCCTGGGCGGGCACAGTGAGGGAGTCTGGCGCGGGTTCAATCTGGGTGATCACGTTGGTGATGATCCCGCGCACGTGGCAGCCAATCGCGCCGAGCTGGAGCAGGCATTGGGTTGCCGTCCGGCGTGGCTCAAGCAGGTGCACGGGGTAGATGTTTGCCGAGCAGACCCGTCCCGGGTTTGCGAGGCTGATGCCAGCTGGACCGATGAAGCGGGCGTTGCCTGCACCATCATGACGGCTGACTGTTTGCCTGCGCTGTTCTGCACCCGCGACGGTAAGCGTGTCGCGGCCGCTCATGCGGGCTGGCGCGGGCTGCTTGACGGCGTGCTTGAGCAGACGGTCGACACGCTTGGCGGTTCATCAGACGACATTCTGGTCTGGCTGGGCCCGGCGATTGGCCCGACAGCCTTTGAAGTGGGCGCAGAAGTGCGTGATGCGTTTATCGACGCTGATCCACAAGCCGCTTCCGCGTTTGTTCCATCCGAACGCGACGGACACTGGCTGGCGGATATCTATCAGCTCGCGCGCCAGCGTCTTGCAGCGGTTGGTGTGCAGCAGATCTATGGTGGTGGTGAATGCACCTTCACGGATGCCGAACGCTTTTATTCCTACCGTCGTGACGGACAAACAGGGCGCCTTGCGTCCCTGATTTGGTTTGCTGAGTGACAAAAAATTGACCCCAGTCATCATGGGGTCACTTGAAAGCGCAATAATCGTCCCTATAACTGTGTCATCACAGATGAAAGGCCCGCTACGAACTGTTCGGTCGGGCTCAGACTAGAGGACTTTTATTCATGCGTATTGATCGTATGACCAGCAAGCTCCAGGTCGCCCTGTCCGACGCACAATCCATGGCCGTCGGCCGCGACCACTCCCAGATTGACCCGCTGCACCTGGTGCTGGCGCTGATTGAGCAGCAGCACGGCTCGATCAAGCCGCTGCTGATGCAGGTCGGCTTCGATATTGCAGCCCTGCGCGCGGCCCTGAACGAGGCCATCGACAAACTGGCGACGGTCAGCAATCCGACCGGTGATGTCAGCCTGTCGCAGGAACTGGCGCGTCTGCTCAATCAAGCCGACCGTCTGGCGCAGAAACAGGGCGACCAGTTTATTTCCAGCGAGCTGGTGCTGCTCGCCGCGATGGACGACAGCACGACCGCAGGCAAGGTGTTGCTCGGTCAGGGCGTGTCGAAGAAGGCGCTGGAGAACGCGATCAACAACCTGCGCGGCGGCGAGTCGGTCAACGACCCGAACGCTGAAGAGTCACGCCAGGCGCTGGACAAGTACACCGTCGACCTGACCAAGCGTGCCGAAGAGGGCAAGCTGGACCCTGTGATTGGTCGTGACGATGAAATTCGCCGTACCGTTCAGGTGCTGCAGCGTCGTACCAAGAACAACCCGGTGCTGATCGGTGAGCCCGGTGTTGGTAAGACCGCGATTGTCGAAGGTCTGGCCCAGCGTATCGTCAACGGTGAAGTGCCGGATGGTCTGAAAGACAAGCGTCTGTTGTCGCTCGACATGGGCGCGTTGATCGCTGGTGCCAAGTTCCGCGGCGAGTTTGAAGAGCGCCTAAAGGCGGTGCTCAACGAGCTGTCCAAGCAGGAAGGCCGGGTCATTCTGTTTATCGACGAGCTGCACACCATGGTAGGGGCCGGCAAGGCCGAAGGCTCCATGGATGCGGGCAATATGCTCAAGCCGGCACTGGCCCGTGGCGAACTGCACTGCGTCGGCGCTACCACGCTAGACGAGTACCGTCAGTACATCGAGAAGGATGCCGCGCTCGAGCGTCGCTTCCAGAAGGTGCTGGTCGATGAGCCTTCCGAAGAAGACACCATCGCCATTCTGCGCGGCCTGAAAGAACGCTACGAGCTGCACCACAAGATCACCATCACCGATGGCGCGATCATCGCGGCGGCCAAGCTGTCGCATCGCTACATTACTGACCGGCAGCTGCCGGACAAGGCCATCGATCTGATCGACGAAGCCGCCAGCCGCATTCGCATGGAGATCGACTCCAAACCGGAAGCGCTGGATCGTCTGGAGCGTCGCCTGATTCAGCTCAAGGTAGAACGTGAAGCGCTGAAGAAGGAAGACGACGACGCGGCCCTGAAGCGGCTGGAGAAGCTGAAAGAAGACATTGCCAAGCTCGAGCGCGAGTACGCCGATCTGGAAGAAATCTGGAAGGCGGAAAAGGCCGACGTACAGGGTTCGGCGCAGATTCAGGAGAAGATCGAGCAAGCCAAGGCCGAGCTGGATCAAGCCCGCCGCAAGGGTGATTTGAACCGCATGGCCGAGCTGCAATACGGTGTGATTCCGGATCTGGAGCGCAGCCAGCAGATGGCCGAGCAGCACACCAAACCGGAAAACCAGTTGCTGCGCAACAAGGTGACCGACGAGGAAATTGCCGAGGTCGTCTCCAAGTGGACCGGCATTCCGGTGGCCAAGATGCTTGAAGGCGAGCGCGACAAGCTGCTGCGCATGGAAGAGGGCCTGCACAAGCGGGTGATCGGCCAGCACGAAGCGGTAGTGGCGGTCTCCAACGCGGTGCGCCGTTCACGTGCCGGCTTGGCCGATCCGAACCGCCCGAGCGGCTCGTTCATGTTCCTTGGTCCGACCGGTGTCGGTAAAACCGAGCTGTGCAAGGCGCTGGCCGAGTTCCTGTTCGACACCGAAGACGCCATGGTTCGGATCGATATGTCCGAGTTCATGGAGAAACATTCGGTCGCGCGTTTGATCGGCGCGCCTCCGGGCTACGTCGGCTACGAAGAGGGTGGCTACCTGACCGAAGCAGTGCGTCGCAAGCCGTACTCAGTGATCCTGATGGATGAGGTCGAGAAGGCCCACCCGGACGTGTTCAACGTGCTGCTGCAGGTGCTGGAAGATGGCCGCCTGACCGACAGCCAGGGCCGCACGGTCGACTTCCGCAACACCGTGGTGGTGATGACATCCAACTTGGGCTCAGCCCAGATTCAGGAGCTGGTGGGTGATCGCGAAGCCCAGCATGCGGCGGTGATGGACGCGCTGACCCAGCACTTCCGTCCCGAGTTCATTAACCGGGTCGATGAAGTAGTGGTGTTCGAGCCGCTCGGCAAGGACCAGATCGCCGGTATCGCCGAGATTCAGCTCAGCCGCCTGCGTCAGCGTCTGGCTGAGCGCGAACTGGATCTGCAGTTGACTGACGAGGCGCTGGAGAAACTGATCTCGGTCGGTTACGACCCGGTGTATGGTGCTCGTCCGCTCAAGCGTGCAATCCAGCGCTGGATCGAAAACCCGCTGGCCCAGCGTATTCTGGCTGGCGACTTCGCACCGGGTGCGACCATTCACGCCAAGGTCGAAGGTGACGAGTTCGTGTTTACCGTCTAATTAATGGTATGGCGTTGAGAAGCCCTGCACGGGAAACCGTGCGGGGTTTTTTGTTTGCGCGAACCGAAAGGCTTGTGTGGGAAACGGGGTCTGCTCGGGCACAGCATGCTGTGCCCCTAAGAGTCAGGGGGTAGGTTGCCGGGGGAGAGTAATCTCGCAGGCACAAAAAAGCCCCGGGAAAATCCCGAGGCTTTTTTACACTGCTAGCGAACGCTTACAGCAACATCGTCCGAATATCCCCCAGCAACTCACCCAGACGCTTGGTGAACTGCGCGGCCGCAGCGCCGTTGATGGCGCGGTGGTCGTAGGACAGGGACAGCGGCAGCATCAACTGCGGCTGGAAGCTGGCGCCATCCCAGACCGGCTGCATGGTTGCCTTGGAGACCCCAAGAATAGCCACTTCCGGGCTGTTGACGATCGGCGTGAAGTAGGTGCCGCCGATGTGGCCCAGGCTGGAAATGGTGAAGCAAGCGCCCTGCATGGCGTCGGCGCCGAGCTTCTTGTTGCGCGCCTTGTCGGCCAGCTCGGCCGCTTCGGCTGCCAGTTGCAGCAGGCTCTTCTTGTCGACATCGCGGATGACCGGCACCAGCAGGCCGTCCGGGGTGTCGACGGCAAAGCCGATGTGCACGTACTTCTTCTGAATCAGCTGTTTGCCATTCGCCGCCAGCGAGACGTTGAAGTTCGGCTGCTCGCGCAACAGGTGGGCGCAGGCCTTGAGCAGGAAGGGCAGCACGGTCAGTTTGACGCCGGCCTTGTCTGCCGCGGCTTTCTGATCCTTGCGGAAGGCTTCCAGCGCGCTGATGTCGGCCAAGTCGAACTGGGTGACGTGCGGCACGTTGAGCCAACTGCGGTGCAGGTTGCTGGCGCCGACCTGCTGCAGGCGGGTCATGTCGACGGTTTCGATCTCACCAAAACGGGAGAAGTCGACTTCCGGTACGGGCGGAATGCCGCTGCCACCGGTTGCGCCGGCAGGCGCCGCCTTGCGTTGCTGCATGACCGCTTGTACGTGTTTCTGCACGTCTTCCTTGAGAATGCGGTTGCGCGGGCCGGTCGGTTTGACCTCGGTCAGATCGATGCCAAACTCACGGGCCAGCATGCGCACGGCCGGGCCGGCATGAACCTTGGCACCTTCACGGCTGGGGCCGCCGACGGGCGGCGGGTTAGCCGTCTCTTCGTTGGCCTCGCTGCTTGCAGCGGGGGCTTCGCTTTTGGCTTCTTCGCTCGGGGCGGCCTGCGGCTGAGCCTCCTGCTTGGCCGAGCTGTCGCCGCCCTTGACCTGCATGTGCATGATCACATCGCCGGTCTTGACGTCCTGCTCCAGCTTTACGTCGATCGACTCAATTACGCCGGAGAACGGCGCGGGCAGCTCCATGCTGGCCTTGTCCGACTCCAGCACCAGCAGCGACTGGTCGGCCTCGACCTGATCGCCCTTGCTGACCAAAATCTCGATCACGCGGGCGCTGTCGGTACCCAGATCCTGGACCTTGACGGCTTCGCTGCGGCTGCTGCTGGCGCTGGCGGCAGGCTTGCTGTCTTCGGCTTTCGGTTCTTGCTTCTGCTCAGCCTTGGGCGCTGTTTCTGCAGGCTTGTCATCGCTGTCGGCCTGCTTGGGTTGTTCGCCGCCGTCGACTTCCAGTTCGATCAGCGGATCGCCTTCTTTCAGGCTGTCGCCCAGCTTGAACTTGATCGCCTTGACCTTCCCGGCCTTGGGCGAGGGGATTTCCATGCTCGCTTTGTCAGACTCGACAACGGCCAGCGATTGTTCTGCTTCTACCTGATCGCCTTCCTTGATCAGAATTTCGATGACCTCGCCTTCACCGCCGAGGTCGGGCACCTTGATGAGTTCACTCATGGCGTCGCTCCTCAGCAATCCAGCGGGTTGATCTTGTCAGCGTCAAGGCCAAAGGCCTTGAGCGCGTCGGTCAGTACCTTGGGCTTGAGTTTGCCCTGTTCGACCAGTGCGCTGAGCGCGGTGTAGGCCACCCAGTGGCGATCTACCTCAAAGAAGTGACGCAGCTTGCGGCGGGTATCGCTGCGGCCGAAGCCGTCGGTGCCCAGCACCTTGTACGGCGCAGGCACCCACTGACGGATCTGATCGGCATAAAGCTTCATGTAGTCGGTGGCGGCGATGACCGGTCCTTGCCGCTTGTCCAGACACTGCTCGACAAAGCTGGCCTTGGGCTTGCGGGTCGGGTGCAGCCGGTTGCCGCGCTCGACTGCCAGGCCGTCGCGGCGCAGTTCGTTGAAGCTGGTGACGCTCCAGATGTCGGCGCTGACGCCGAAGTCGTTCTTGAGGATGGCAGCGGCCTCGCGCACTTCACGCAGAATGGTGCCGGAGCCCATCAGCTGGACGTGCAGATCGCCCGGTTTGCCGGAGGAGTCGAGCAGGTACATGCCGCGCATGATGCCGTCTTCCACGCCTTTGCCCTTCGGCATGGCCGGTTGGGTGTAGGCCTCGTTCATGACGGTCAGGTAGTAGTAGACGTTCTCCTGTTCTTCCATCATTCGGCGCGCGCCCTCGCGGATGATCACCGCCAACTCGTAGCCGTAGGTCGGGTCGTAGCTGCGGCAGTTGGGAATGGTCGAGGCCAGCAGGTGGCTGTGACCGTCCTCGTGCTGCAGGCCCTCGCCGTTAAGGGTAGTGCGGCCGGCGGTGCCGCCGATCAAAAAGCCCTTGGCGCGGCTGTCGCCAGCGGCCCAGGCCAGATCGCCGATACGCTGGAAGCCGAACATCGAATAGAAGATGTAGAACGGCAGCATCGGCTGGTTATGGGTGCTGTAGGCCGTACCGGCCGCAATCCAGCTGGACATGGCGCCGGCTTCGTTGATGCCTTCCTCAAGGATCTGACCTTTCTTGTCCTCGCGGTAGAACATCACCTGATCCTTGTCGACCGGCTCATACAGCTGGCCGACCGAGGAATAGATGCCTAGCTGACGGAACATGCCTTCCATGCCGAAGGTGCGGGCTTCGTCCGGGACGATGGGTACGATGCGCGGGCCGAGCTCGTTGTCCTTGACCAGTTGCGACAGGATACGCACGAAGGCCATTGTGGTGGAAATCTCGCGGTCGCCGGTGCCGTCCAGAATTGCCTTCAGGGTGTCCAGCGGCGGAACCGGGACGCGGGTGCTCTCGACGCGGCGCTGGGGCATGTAGCCACCCAGCGCTTCGCGGCGGGCGTGCAGGTACTTGTATTCGGCACTGCCTTCCTCCGGTTTGAAGAACGGCAGTTTTTCCAGTTCGTCGTCGTTGACCGGAATGTCGAAGCGGTCGCGGAATTTCTTCAGGCTCTCGATATCGACTTTCTTGGTGTTGTGCGCAGTGTTCTGACCCTGGCCTGCGCCAGTGCCGTAGCCCTTGATGGTCTTGGCCAGAATGACCGATGGCTGGCCTTCGTGGTTGACCGCCTCATGGTATGCCGCATAGACCTTGTACGGGTCGTGGCCGCCGCGGTTGAGCTTCCAGATTTCCTCGTCGGAGAGGTCTTTGACCATTTCTTTCAGTTCGGGGCGGGTACCGAAGAAGTGCTCGCGCACGAACGCACCGTCCTTGGCCTTGTAGTTCTGGTAGTCGCCGTCGACCGCTTCTTCCATGCGCTGTTGCAGCAGGCCGTTGTCGTCTTTGGCAAACAGCGGGTCCCACATGCGGCCCCAGATCACCTTGATAACGTTCCAGTCAGCGCCGCGGAAGCTGCCTTCCAGCTCCTGAATGATCTTGCCGTTGCCGCGCACCGGGCCGTCCAGGCGCTGCAGGTTGCAGTTGATCACGAAGATCAGGTTGTCCAGTTTTTCGCGACCAGCCAGCGAGATCGCGCCGAGGGTTTCCGGCTCATCGGTTTCACCGTCGCCAACGAAGCACCAGACCTTCTGCTTGCCCGGTTCGATAAAGCCGCGGTGCTCGAGGTACTTCATAAAGCGCGCCTGATAGATCGCCTGAATTGGGCCCAGGCCCATGGAGACGGTCGGGAACTGCCAGAAGTCGGGCATCAGCCACGGGTGCGGGTACGACGACAGACCTTTGCCGTCGACCTCCTGGCGGAAGTTCTCCATTTGCTCTTCGCTGATGCGGCCTTCCATGAAGGCACGGGCGTAGATGCCGGGCGACGCGTGGCCCTGGAAGAACACCAGATCACCACCGTGTTCCTCGGTCGGGGCCTTGAAGAAGTAGTTGAAGCCGATGTCGTACAACGTGGCACTGGAGGCGAAGGTGGAAATGTGGCCACCCAGATCCGGGTCCTGCTGGTTGGTGCGCATGACCATTGCGAGTGCGTTCCAGCGAACCAGCGAGCGGATGCGGCGTTCCATGAACAGGTCGCCGGGCATGCGGGCTTCGTGGGTTACCGGGATAGTGTTGCGGTACGGCGTGGTGATGGCGTAAGGCAGTGGCGTGCCTGTTCGGCTGGCCAGTTCGCTGAGACGCGTCATCAAATAGTGCGCGCGGTCTTCACCCTCGTTGTCGAGGACGGACTCCAGCGCGTCGAGCCATTCCTGGGTTTCGAGCGGATCAATATCGTCGTGCTTCATTGTGGTCTCCAGACCTTGTGGGTCCTGCAAGTGCCGGAAGCGGTCGTCAGCCTGCCGATCGGTGGATGTCGACCTGGGCTTGCCAAACACCTGTGGGTGTTGTGACAGGGTGTATGGGAATTTGTTCTGTAGTTTTACTACATAAAACCGGCTTTATCTAGTCGTATTTTAGTCTGATCTGTAGTGTTGCTACATTTAGACTATTTGGTCACTCTTCGCTGCTTCCCCGTCAGGACCCATCATGGCAAGCTGCTGATTCGGTTCATGAACAGGATAGACCATGCCCTCGACACTGCCCCCGCTGCCTGACTCCCTGCAGGCTCTTCGTGATCACCATCTCGCTCAGTGGGTTGCCGCGCTGGAGCTAGCCGGCTTAGCCGAGCGCCGTGCTGCGTTGGGCGTGGACTTTGAACCTGAGCTGGCGCAAGTGCTGGCGGGCAGTGATTACGTGGCCGAACAGCTGCGCCGTGATCCTTCTCTGGCCTGGCGTTTGATTGAAGATGGGCGGCTGGCTCGCTCACTTGCTGAGGGTGAAATGCGGGCACTGCTGCGGCAGGTGCTGGAAGGCTGTGAGAGTGAGGAACAACTGGCCCAGCGCCTGCGGCGTTTCCGGCAGTGGCAACAGGTGCGAATCATCTGGCGCGATCTGACCCGCAAAGCTGCCTTGTCGGAGACCACCCGAGACCTGTCGGACCTGGCGGATGCCTGTATCGATGAGGCCTACCAGTGGCTGTACCCGCAGTGCTGTGCCAGTTTTGGCGAGCCGGTCAGCGCTGATGGGGTGCCTCAGCATCTGGTGGTGTTGGGCATGGGCAAGCTGGGGGCAGTCGAGTTGAACCTGTCCTCGGACATTGACCTGATTTTCGCCTATCCGGAAGCAGGCGAAACCCGTGGTGGCCGGCGCAGCCTTTCGAATCAGGAGTTTTTCATTCGCCTGGGCCAGAAGTTGATCAAGGCGCTGGATGCGCCGACAGTTGACGGCTTCGTTTTCCGCGTCGACATGCGCCTGCGCCCCTACGGCGACAGCGGTGCGCTGGTGTTCAGTTTTGATGCGCTGGAACAGTACTACCAGAGTCAGGGCCGCGACTGGGAGCGCTACGCAATGATCAAGGCGCGGGTCGTGGCAGGTGACCAGCAGGCCGGCGCCGAGTTGCTGGCGATGTTGCGGCCGTTTGTCTATCGCCGTTATCTGGACTTCGCCGCCATCGATGCGCTGCGTTCGCTCAAGCAGATGATTCAGCGCGAGGTCCAGCGCAAGGGGCTGCAGGACAACGTCAAGTTGGGCTCTGGCGGTATTCGCGAGGTCGAATTCATTGGCCAGGCATTTCAGTTGATCCACGGCGGGCGTGATCGCAGCCTCCAGCAGCGGCCGATTCTCGGTGTGCTGAAGACGCTGGCGGACAATAATTATCTGCCGGCGGAGGCGGTGCGGGAACTGACCGAAGCCTACTGTTTTCTGCGCGACACCGAGCATGCCCTGCAGGCAGTGGATGACCGGCAGACTCAGATGCTGCCAACCGATCCGCAGGGTCAGGCGCGTATTGCCTGGATGTTGGGTTTTGCCGATTGGGACGCCTTCCGTGAGCGACTTGACGCTGAACGTGGCCGGGTTGCCCGACATTTTGCCGGTGTCATTGCCGACCCGGATGAGGACGAAGACGAACAGCTCTCTGCGCAGACCGATTGGGTGCCCTTGTGGGAGGGGACGTTGGACCAGCCGCAGGCGTTGGAGCAGCTTTCCGAGGCCGGTTACGTCGATGCGGCGGCTGCCTGGAAACGGCTGCAGGACTTGCAGGGTTCGGCCCGGGTGCGGGCAATGCAGCGGGCAGGGCGCGAGCGACTGGATATCTTTATGCCGCGACTGTTGGCGATGGCCTGCGAGCAGGACAACCCGGATCTGGCGCTGGAGCGGGTTTTGCCGTTGATCGAGGCGGTTGCCCGTCGTTCTGCCTATCTGGTGCTGTTGACTGAGAACCCGGGTGCGCTGCGTGAGTTGCTGGTGCTTTGCGCGGCCAGCCCCTGGATCGCAGAGCAGATCGCGCGTTACCCGGTGGTGCTGGATGAGTTGCTCAATGCAGGGCGCTTGTACCGGCCGCCGGTTGCCGAAGAGCTGGCCGACGAGTTGCGCCAGCAACTGCTGCGCATTCCTGAGGACGATCTTGAGCAGCAGATGGAAACCCTGCGTTACTTCAAGCGCGCCCACGTATTGCGTATCGCAGCATCGGAGATTGCGGGCACGCTGCCGTTGATGAAGGTGAGTGACTACCTGACCTGGATGGCCGAGGCGATTCTGCAACAGGTGCTTATACTGGCCTGGCGTGAAATGGTTGCTCGTCATGGGCGCCCGGCACGACCGGATGGCTCGCGCTGCGAGCTGGATTTCATCATTGTTGGCTACGGTAAGGTCGGTGGTATTGAGCTTGGGCATGGGTCTGATCTGGATCTGGTGTTCATCCATGACGGTGATCCGCATGCCGATACCGACGGCCAGCGCCCGATTGAAGGAAGCAAGTTTTTCACCCGGCTTGGGCAGCGGGTGATTCACATGTTGAATACTCAGACGGTCTCAGGCGCCCTGTATGAAGTGGATATGCGGCTGCGGCCATCCGGCGACTCGGGGCTGCTGGTCAGCTCGCTGGCGTCGTTCTCCCGCTATCAGCTGGAAGAGGCCTGGACCTGGGAGCATCAGGCCTTGGTGCGAGCGCGAGCGCTAGTCGGTTGTGAAAAGCTTACCGAGCGCTTTCAGGCGCTGCGGGCGCAGGTGCTGGGGCGTCAGCGTGACGAACAGTTGCTGTTGCGCGAGGTCAGCGACATGCGCCAGAAGATGCGCGACAACCTCGGGACTCAGGCGACGCGGGCGGGGACCACTGCGGATGCGTTTACTGCTGCGCAACTGTTTGATCTCAAGCAGGACGCAGGTGGTATCGTTGACATCGAATTTATGGTGCAATATGCGGTTCTTGCCTGGTCGTGCCGGTACCCCGAATTACTGCGCTATACCGACAACATCAGGATTCTTGATGAGCTGCAAAACGCCGGTCTGATCGCCGGTGAGGACGTCACCAGCCTGCAGGAGGCTTACAAGGCCTACCGGGCTGCAGCTCATCGCCTGGCTCTACAGAATCAGCCGGGCAAAGTAAGCGGCGACCAGTTTCATGATTTCCGACACGGGGTCATCAAGCTCTGGCAGCAGGTGCTGCCTCCCCAGGAGCCGATCCCCGACACTCGGGTGTGATCGGCTAGGGCGCGCTCAGGCAGAAACCAAGAACGCAAGACTGATTGAATAGATACGTATGGAGCTGGCTGCTATGTCGATGGCCGATCGTGATGGTCTAATCTGGTTTGATGGTGAAATGATTCCCTGGCGTGAAGCCAATGTGCACGTGCTCACGCACTCCCTGCACTATGGCATGGGCGTATTCGAAGGCGTCCGTGCCTACAAGACTCCGGATGGTACTGCCATCTTCCGCCTGGGCGCGCACACTGATCGTCTGTTCGATTCTGCCCACATCATGGGCATGAAGATCCCCTTCACCAAGGAGCAGCTGAACGAAGCTCAGCGCGCCGTGGTTCGTGAGAATAATCTGGATACCGCCTACATCCGCCCGCTGGTGTTTTACGGATCTGAAGGCATGGGTATCCGCGCTGACAACCTGAAGGTACATGTGGTTATCGCCGCGTGGCACTGGGGCGCTTACATGGGCGAAGAAGCGCTGGAGCGCGGCATCAAGATCCGCACCAGCTCCTTCACCCGTCACCACGTCAATATCACCATGACGCGTGCCAAGGCCAGCGGTGCTTACATGAACTCCATGCTGGCGCTGCAGGAAGCGGTTTCTGCCGGTGCCGACGAAGCGCTGCTGCTGGATCCGGAAGGCTACGTTGCCGAAGGGTCTGGCGAGAACGTGTTCATCGTCAAGAACGGTACTATCTACACGCCGGAAGTGACTGCCTGCCTGAATGGCATCACCCGCGCGACCGTGCTGGCGCTGGCCTCGCAGTTCAACATCCCGGTGGTCGAGAAGCGCATCACCCGTGACGAGGTCTACATCGCTGATGAAGCTTTCTTCACTGGCACTGCTGCTGAAGTAACCCCGATTCGCGAGCTGGACGGTCGTCAGATCGGTGCCGGCCGTCGTGGTCCGATCACTGAGAAACTGCAAAAAGCGTACTTTGATCTGGTTACCGGCCAGACTGCCGAGCACGCTGAATGGCGGACTCTGGTCGGCTAAGCTGTTGGTGTTGGGCGGCAAAGGGGCGGGTGAACTATTCACTCGCTTGCCGCCCGAAACTGCAGCCGGAAATTGCTCCCTATGAATATTCTGATTATCGGTCCCAGCTGGGTCGGCGACATGGTGATGGCGCAAACGCTGTTCACCTGCCTGAAGCAGCGACACGGTGACGACTGCATGATCGACGTGCTGGCTCCTGACTGGAGCCGGCCAATCCTCGAACGCATGCCGGAAGTACGCAGCGCGCTGAGCTTTCCGCTCGGCCACGGCGCTCTGGAACTGGCTACCCGGCGGCGTATCGGCCGCAGCCTGGCGGGTCAGTACGACCAAGCCATTCTGCTGCCCAATTCTCTCAAGTCTGCATTGGTTCCCTTCTTTGCCGATATCCCGTTGCGCACCGGTTGGCGTGGCGAGATGCGCTACGGTCTGCTCAATGACGTGCGCAAGCTAGACAAGGAAGCCTACCCGCTGATGATCGAGCGCTTTATGGCGTTGGGTTATGAGCCCGGTACCCAGCTGCCGCAACCCTATCCGCGTCCATCCCTGCAGATTGATCCTGCGTCACGCGATGCCGCACTGCAGCACTTCTCGCTGGAACGTGATCGTCCCGTGCTGGCGCTGTGTCCCGGTGCTGAATTTGGCGAAGCCAAGCGCTGGCCGGTGGAGCACTACGCGGCCGTGGCCGAGGCGCGTATCCGCCAGGGCTGGCAGGTTTGGCTGTTCGGCTCGAAGAACGATCACGCGGTGGCCGAGCAGATTCGCGCACGACTGATTCCGGGGCTGCGCGAGGAGTCGACCAACCTGTGCGGAGATACCAGCCTGGCGCAGGCGATCGACCTGCTGTCCTGCGCTGATGCAGTGGTCAGCAACGACTCCGGCCTGATGCATGTGGCTGCAGCGCTGAACCGGCCATTGGTTGCCGTATATGGTTCTACGTCGCCCGGTTTTACTCCACCGCTGGCCGATCAGGTCGAGATGGTCCGGCTGGGGCTCGATTGCAGCCCGTGTTTTGACCGTACCTGCCGGTTCGGACATTACAACTGTTTGCGCGACCTGGCACCTGCACAGGTGAACGCTGCTCTGGATCGACTGGTCGGTGACCTGTTGGTCGATCCTCAGGACGTTTGACCCAGATGCGTGTTTTGTTGATCAAGACGTCCTCGCTCGGGGACGTCATCCATACTCTTCCGGCGCTGACCGATGCTGCCCGAGCCATTCCCGGCATTCGCTTTGACTGGGTAGTGGAGGAGGGATTCGCCGAGATCCCTTCATGGCATCCCGCGGTTGATGCAGTGATTCCGGTGGCTATCCGCCGCTGGCGCAAGAAGCCTTTTCAGGCGGTGCGCAGTGGCGAGTGGGGTAACTTCAAGCGCCGCCTGCGCGAGACCGAGTACGACCTGGTAATTGATGCTCAGGGCTTGCTCAAGAGTGCGTGGCTGACTCGCTACGCTCGCGCCGAGGTGGTCGGGCTGAATCGCGATTCTGCCCGTGAGCCGTTGGCGGCCCGTTTCTATCAGCGGCGGCTGCCGGTACCCTGGGGGCAGCACGCGGTAGAGCGCACTCGCCAGCTGTTTGCCCAGGCGCTCGGCTATGCGCTGGCGGAAGGGATGGGTAATTACGGTCTTGAACGTGCCGCATTGGGCGCCGAAACGGCGGAAACCCCTTACGTTGTGTTGTTGCACGGCACCACGTGGGTAACCAAACACTGGCCTGAACTGTACTGGCGGCAACTGGCCGAGCAGCTGGTCGCAAGTGGTGTTGAGGTGCGCCTGCCGTGGGGCAGTCTTGACGAACAGGCGCGTGCGCTGCGCATCGCCGAGGGGCTCGAGGGCGCGGTTGTGCTGCCCCGATTGCCGCTGCGTGACGTTGCCCGCCAACTGGCCGGAGCGGTTGCGTGTGTCGCGGTTGATACCGGGTTGGGTCACCTGGCCGCCGCGTTGGATGTTCCCACGCTATCGCTGTTCGGGCCAACCAATCCCGGCTTCACCGGTGCCTACGGCAGTGTCCAGCAACATCTGGGCAGTGACTTTGCCTGCGCGCCCTGCCTGCGCAAGCAGTGCAACTATCAGCCTACACCCGATGATGCTGCTCGGTTCGATCTGACCCGCGAGCAGCCGTTATGCTTTACTCGACTTGACCCCGACCGGGTCATGCAGCACCTGCAACCGCTGCTGTCCAACAAGAGAATCGTCTGATGCAGCTGGCCTTTGTGCTTTACAAGTATTTCCCCTTCGGCGGCCTGCAGCGCGACTTCATGCGCATTGCCAAGGTTTGTCAGGAGCGTGGCCACGCCATTCGCGTCTACACCCTGATTTGGGAAGGTGATGTCCCGGAGGGCTTCGAGGTGCTGGTCGCGCCGGTCAAGGCGCTCAGCAATCACCGCCGCAATGAAAAGTTCACCGCCTGGGTTGAGGCGGATCTGGCCAAGCGGCCGGTTGATCGGGTGGTTGGCTTCAATAAGATGCCGGGTCTGGACGTTTACTACGCTGCTGACCCCTGTTTCGAAGACAAGGCACAGACCCTGCGCAATCCGCTGTACCGGATCTCCAGCCGGTATCGGCATTTTGCCGCCTACGAGAAGGCCGTGTTCTCGCCAGCCGTAAACACTCAGATTCTGATGATTTCTGAGGTGCAGCAACCGCTGTTTACCAAGCATTACAAAACCCCGCTGGACCGCTTTCACCTGCTGCCGCCGGGTATTGCGCCGGATCGTCGGGCACCTGCCAACGCGGCTGAGATTCGCGCCGAGTTTAGGGCTGAGTTCGGTCTGGCTGATGATGAGCTGCTGTTGGTGCAGATCGGATCCGGCTTTATCACCAAGGGGGTTGATCGCTCGATTCGTGCGGTGGCGGGGTTGCCCACAGAGTTGCGCAAGCGCACCAAGTTGATGGTCATCGGTCAGGATGATCCGAGTACATTTCAGCGGATTGCTCGTTCACTGGCGGTCGATGATCGGGTGATCTTCATGAAGGGCCGCAGCGATGTGCCGCGGTTTTTGCTGGGCGCTGATCTGCTGATCCATCCGGCCTACAACGAGAATACGGGTACCGTGCTGCTCGAAGCGCTGGTTGCCGGCTTGCCGGTACTAGTGACGGATGTTTGTGGTTACGCCCACTACATCAGCGAGGCTGACTGTGGTCTGGTTGTGCCGTCGCCTTTCAAACAGAGTCAGCTCGACCAGATGTTGACCGACATGCTGAACAACGCTGCGTTGCGCAGGGAGTGGCAAGCCAATGCTCTGCGCTTTGCCGATCAGGCTGACCTGTACAGTCTGCCTGAGCGTGCTGCGGATGTAATTTTGGGGGCGGGCGCGTGAGCGACACCCTGATTCTGCGCGAGCCGTTCCTCAGCCTTTGGGCTGATCGAGATGCCTTCGACGCGGTCGAAGCATTGCAGGGAGAGGTGTTCCGTGAACTGGAAGCACGCCGCACCTTGCGTGCCGAAGTCAATGGCAGCGGCTATTTCGTCAAGATTCACCGTGGTGTCGGCTGGGGTGAGATCTTTAAGAACTGGTCGACTCTGAAGCGGCCGGTACTGGGCGCAGGCCAGGAGTGGCAGGCGATTCAGGCGCTGACCTCAGCGGGCATCAATACCATGACCGCCGTGGCCTTTGGCGAACGTGGCAGTAACCCGGCGGCGCAGCACTCGTTCATCATTACCGAAGAGCTGGCCCCGACCATCAGTCTGGAGGATTACAGCCGTGACTGGCAGAGCAATCCGCCACCAGCCGATATCAAGTGGGCGCTGATTCGCCGGGTCGCCGAGATGACGGCAGCCATGCATCGCGCCGGCGTCAATCACCGCGACTGCTATATCTGTCACTTCCTGCTGCACACCGACAAGCCGATGAGCGCAGACGACTTCAAGCTGTCGATTATTGATCTGCACCGGGCGCAGGTGCGGGCGCAGGTGCCGCGCCGCTGGCGCGACAAGGACCTTGCCGGTCTGTACTTCTCGGCGCTCGAAATTGGTCTGACTCAGCGTGACAAGCTGCGCTTTCTGCGCGCCTATTTTGCGACCCCGTTGCGTGAAACCCTGCGCCTGGAAGCCCCGCTGCTTGCATTGCTGGAGCGCAAGGCGCAGAAATTGCAGGAACGCTTTGAGCGTAAGTACGCGCCGGGGGCAAATGAATGAAGCGCTGGACCTTGAACCCGGAGTACGCGACCGGGGAGAGCGGCCGGCTGTTTGCTGATCTGGATGCGGTGTTTGCGCTGCAGGGTGAGCTGATCACCTTCAGTCCAATTAGCACAGTGCACAAAGTGTTCGTGGGAGACCGTCACTATTACGTCAAGCGGTACACTGCCAACGGAAAAGGCCTTCGGCAATACTTGGGGCGTTGGCGTGTGCAAAGCGAATGGGAAAACCTTCTGACCTTCCACGCATGGGGGATTCCTTCAGTCAGCGTGGTTGGGTTCGGTCTTGAACGGAATTGCGGGAAGTTTGTTAGAGGAGCGCTGATTACTGAGGACCTTGTTGGTACGCGCGATTTGGCGGACCTTGCTTCCTCTGGTGACATTCGCTTGCGAGACCGTTCATGGGTTGCTCATGTTTCACAGCAAGTCGCTTGGGCGACCAAAATGATGCACGATCAAGGCTTTACCCATAATGATCTAAAGTGGCGCAACCTGCTGGTCGATGACCGGCCGTTGGCTAATGTCTATCTGATTGATTGTCCCGGCGGCAGCTTTTGGTGGGGCCCCATGCTTCGCTACCGGATCATCAAGGACTTGGCCTGCCTAGATAAAATTGCCAAGCACCAACTCAGCCGTACCCAAAGGCTGGCGTTTTTCAAGTTGTATCTCGGCAAGCAGCAGCTCGACAGCGCGGACCGCAAGCAGGTCCGCGCGATACTGGATTTCTTCAAGGGCCGAGAATGACGCGTAACCCGTTTATTGCAGTCAACGCACGTGACGTACTGTCCCGCCACGGGCTGGATAGCTTCGAGGCCCTGTGGGCGCTGAAGGTCGATGCCGTTGATGCGCCAAATACTGGTCGTGGCGGCTGGAGCAGTGTCTACCGTCTGGATCTGGAAGACGCCAACGGCCAGCAACAGAGCTTCTTTCTGAAACGACAGGATAATCACCGTACTCGCACGCTCCACCGACCTCTGGGTGAGCCGACGTTTGCACGCGAGTTTCGCGCTATTCAGGGCTATGCCAGGCAGGGGATACCTGCATTGGAGGCGGCGTTCTTCTCCCAGCGCAACGAAAAAGGCCATGCGCAAGCGGTGTTGCTGACAAGGGCGCTGGACGACTACGCGCCGCTGGATGAGTGGTTTGAGCGCTGGAATCAGCTGTCTTCAAATGAAATTCGTACCCTGATTCAATCTGCGGCCGCGTTGGTGCGAGCGCTGCACAATGCCGACCGTATCCACAACTGTTTGTATCCCAAGCACGTGTTTCTCAAGCTGCATAGCGACGGCGCCGGAGCACGTTTCATCGATCTGGAAAAAACGCGTCGGGCGATCTTCGGTCAGCGTGATTTGATCCGCGATCTCGAAACCTTGCACCGACGCAGTGTCGAGCCCACCCGCAGTCAGCGTTTGCGCTTTGTACTGGCGTACTTGGGCAAGCCTCATGTTGATGCCGAAGCTCGTGCCTTTATAGGCGCGCTGCTGCGCCGTACTGCAGGCAAGGGGCGATGAGTCTTACGGCCGAGCTGCGCAGCGCCGGGCGTGAGCCGCCGCTGCATCTGAACCTTCAGCTTGCGCCTGGTGCAGCGAGTGTAGTGCGCTGGTTGCGTATTCTTCCGGCTAAGCGGCTGGTAGCGCAGGTTGAGATAGGTGGTCAGCATCGGCTGCTAAAACTGTTCATTGCTGCGGGCTCTCAGCGGCACTGCGAGCGAGAGGCTTCCGGCTTGCGCGCACTGCATGAGCAAAATATCCCAACCCCCGAGCTTATAGGCGAAGGGGAACTGGAAGGTGGCGGCCGCTACTTGTTGAGTGCCTATCTGGGGGGCGCCGAGACGCTACAGCAACAGTGGGACGCACTGAATACTCGGGAACCCGGGGATGGAGAGGCGTTGGCGTTACTGGGGCAGGCACTCGCGCTGATTGCTACTATGCACAGTCGCGGACTGGTTCAGACCGACCTGCACCTCGGCAACTTCTTGCGCCACCATGAGCAGGTGTATGTGATTGATGGTGATGCTGTGCAGGCCCTGAGTCCCGGTGCGCCGCTCTCAGCGGAGCAGGCAGAGGATAATCTGGCTATTTTCTTTGCCCAGCTAGACCCCGAGTGGGATGCGTTCTGCGAGCTATTGCTGATTGGCTACCTCCAGCACAACCCGCTTGCGCTGAACCCTGACCGTCTGGCAGCCCAGATCGCGCGGGTCCGCCAGCGTCGTCTTGACGACTTTCTCAGCAAGACGCTGAGAGACTGCACCCAGTTCTCGGTCAGTCGTAGCTGGGGACGCTTTACTGCTGTCGTGCGCGAGCAGTGCCAGCGTCTGGCAGTCGTGCTTTCTTCGCCTGATGACGCGCTGGCAATTCAACCCCTGCTGAAGGACGGCGGCAGCAGCACAGTCGGTCAGGTCACCGTAGATGGCGAGACGGTGGTCATCAAGCGTTACAACATCAAGGGGATCGTGCACTGGCTCAAGCGTTTCTGGCGTCCGAGCAGAGCTTGGCACTCCTGGCTCGCGGCGCATCGTTTGCAGTTTTTAGGTATCGCTACTCCAGCTCCGTTAGCTATGGTCGAGCAGCGGTTCGGGCCGCTGCGTCGACGAGCCTGGTTGGTAACGGAATACTGCTCCGGGGTCGACCTGTTGCGCTATCTCGGCGAAGATGGACAAAGGTTGCCGGACGATGCAGCGGCAGCTGCAATGCTGAGGCTTTTTGCTCAACTGGTCCAAGCCAGAATAAGTCACGGTGACCTCAAAGCGACGAACTTGCTGTGGTGGGATGGAAAAGTGGTTCTGATCGATCTGGACGCGATGCAAGCACACGCTAGCGATGCTGGCTGGCAGCGTGCTTGGCAGAAAGATCGACAACGGTTTATCCGGAACTGGCCCGCGGGTAGTCCGCTTGCTGGCTGGTTGGATGAGCGCTTGCCGCGCTTGTAAATTGATTTTGATTTAAGAGAAGAGGACTCCCGTGGGACTTACAGTACTTGGCCTTTCCGGCGCCTTGAGTCACGACCCGTCAGCTGCCCTGTATGTCGACGGTAAACTGATTGCCGCCGTCGAAGAAGAGCGTTTTGTGCGTGATAAGCACGCCAAAAACCGTATGCCCTATGAGTCGGCCAAGTTCTGCCTGGAACAGGCGGGTATTACACCGGCAGACGTCGATGTTGTGTGCATTCCGTTTGCCCCTATCAGCCTGCTCGGCAGCAAAGCCCGCTGGCATTACGCTAAACGCTACTGGTATGCGCCTGACCGCTCGCTGGACGCCATCCTGACCGGTAACCGCCGCTTTAAACGGTATCGCAAGAAGATTCTTTGGTGTCTGGAGCAGCTTGGCTTCGATGCGAAGAAGGTTCGCCTCGAGCCGGTTGAACATCACTTGGCGCACGCCTCCAGTGCCTATCATTGCTCCGGCTTCACTGAGAAAACGGCGATCCTTGGTATCGACGGAAAAGGCGAGTATGCCACTACGTTCTTCGGCTGGGGCGAAAACGGCAAGATCCACAAAATCAAGGAATTCTACGATCCAGATTCGCTGGGCGGCCTCTACGGCGCTATTACTGAGTACCTCGGCTTCGAGATGCTTGATGGCGAGTTCAAGGTAATGGGTATGGCTCCATATGGTGACGCCGCCAAGTATGACTTTTCGCGTCTGGCCAAGTTCGAGAATGGTGAGCTGGTCATCAATACAGACTACGCCAACGTCATCGGCTTCCGTCGCTATAAGGAGAAGGGCAAAGGCTACTACTTCTCACCCAAGTTGATTGAATGGCTGGGGCCGAAGCGCGAAGGCGATATCGCCGATGATCCTTACATTCATTACGCAGCGGCCATGCAGGCGCTGTTTGAGAAGCTGGCGCTGGAGATGATCGACTACTATCTCGGCGACATTCTGAAGGAAACCGGTCGCCTGGCCTTCGCCGGCGGTTGCGCGCTCAATGTAAAACTTAACCAGCGGATTATCGCTCGTCCGGACGTCAAGGAGCTGTTCGTTCAGCCGGCCTCCGGTGATGCGGGCACCGCAGTTGGTGCTGCTGCCTTTATCTCGGTCAAGAACGGTGTTCCGGTAGAGAAGATGGAGCACGTTTATCTGGGGCCGGCATACAGCAACGAAGACATCATCGCAGCCTGCGCACGTCACCCGAACCAGCCGCAATGGGAAAAGATCGACGACGTGCCACAGGAGATCGCCAAGGTATTGGTGGAAGGCAACCCGGTCGCCTGGTTTCAGGGGCGTATGGAGTTTGGTCCGCGCGCATTGGGTGGCCGTTCCATTATCGGTTGCCCGAGCGTAGAGGGTGTGGCTGATCGTATCAACGAGCAGATCAAATTCCGCGAACGCTGGCGCCCATTCTGCCCGTCCATGCTGGATACTGTCGCGCCGCAAATGCTGAGCGTCGATCACCCGTCGCCGTTCATGACCTTTACCTTTGACGTGAAGGAAGGCTGGGCTGAGCGGGTTCCTGAGGTGGTACATGAAGACGGTACAGCCCGCGCCCAGGTGCTCAAGCGCGAATATAACCCGCGCTACTACGACCTGATGAAAGAGCTGGAAGCGATGACCGGCAACGGTGTGGTGCTAAATACCTCGCTGAACCGCCGCGGTGAGCCGATGGTTTGCTCTCCGACCGATGCGCTGAACATGTTCTTTGGGTCTGACCTGCAGTTCTTGATCATGGAAGATATTTTGGTGATGAAGGCAAGGGACGGCGGGAACTGATCCATGGCAGCCAATGGCGTTGTCTACTTTTCCAAGATGTTTCAGGCAGTACCCCACTTGGCGCAGGTAGGACGTGTGCTGCCTGGCACTTTTGTGTCCAGTCGCACGTCTACGCTGCGCGCTTTTCAGCGCCTCTATCCGGACCTGGAGGTCGCGCGCTATTCCAAGCGATTTGGTTTTCTGGTGCGTGGTAACAGGCTCTTGAAGGATGCCGGAGCGATCATCACCGGCTCCCCTTACGGCAGTTTTCTGAAGCCGTACGCTGCGAAAAAGGGCACGGTGTTTCATGGCACCTACATGATGCTAAGTAAGGAGGCCTTGCTGCGCAACAGCCACTTTGACCTGCTCTGTGCCATTGGCCCGCGCATGAAACGCATGCTTGAGCGCTTCCCCGAGGCTGAGCGCCTGAATATTGTCGACACCGGCTTTCTGCCTTTTTGTGAGTACCCTGAACGGTCCCAGCAACAACGCTCTGCGGTGTTACTGCGCTTGGGGTTGGACCCGCAGCGACAGACGGTACTCTACACATCCAGCCGGAGGGGGTTTGGTTCATGGCAGCGCGTGGCCGAGCAATTGGTCAATACTGCTGCTCCTCATTTTAATCTGATTTTGCGACCGCATCCGAGTCAGTCGCTGACCTCTCGTCGTGCCGACAGGGACAGTTTCAGGCGTGTGCGTAGTTTGATTCAGGCGCGTGGCAATGCCTTTCTGGATTTGAGTGAATACGCGTTGTCTGAGGTGCTGTCGGTCTCGGACCTGGTGGTCTCAGACGCTAACTCGCCCAGTGAGGAGGCGTTGTTTTATGATGTCCCGCAGTTGATGATTGAGACGCCTGAGTGTTCGCGGGATGTCATTCGTCAGATAGGGGAGCGCGAAGCAATGCATGTTGATGACCTGTCGCAGCTGCTGACCCTGTATGATTGCGGCCCTAATCTGTATGTCGGTGATCAAACACCGGATTTCTCAACTTTACTGGACAGAGCGATCGCAGATCAGAGTGCCTATGCGGCCCAGCGCGCTGGATATTTCGCGTGGGTATTCGGTACTCGTGATCGCATGGCCAACGAGCGGGTCGCTCGTGCCATCCAAACGCATCTGCTCTGAAGGGGATACCCATGCTGACCAATAAGACTATTCTCATCACCGGTGGCACCGGCTCGTTCGGTAACACCTTTGTCCCCATGACTCTGGAGCGCTTCAATCCGAAGAAAATCATCATTTTCTCCCGTGATGAAATGAAGCAGTGGGACATGGCCAAAAAATATGAAGGCGACCCACGTCTGCGTTTCTTTATCGGCGATGTACGCGACAAGGACCGCCTGTACCGGGCTCTAGACGGCGTGGACTATGTGGTCCACGCTGCTGCAACCAAGATTGTACCTACCGCCGAGTACAACCCCTTCGAGTGCGTGAAGACCAATATCAATGGTGCGATGAACCTGATCGACGCCTGCATCGATAAGGGCGTCAAGGGTGTCGTTGCCCTGTCCACCGACAAGGCCAGCTCGCCGATCAACCTGTACGGTGCAACCAAGCTCGCCTCTGACAAGATGTTTGTTGCCGGTAACTCCTACTCCGGCGAGCACGGCACACGTTTCTCAGTTGTACGCTACGGCAATGTCATGGGCTCGCGCGGCTCGGTCATTCCGTTCTTTATGTCCATCAAGGATAAGGGCGTGCTGCCGATCACCGACGAGCGCATGACGCGTTTCATGATCTCCTTGGAAGAGGGTGTTGAGCTGGTCTGGCACGCGTTTGCTGACATGGAAGGTGGAGAGATCTACGTCAAGAAGATCCCCTCAATGAAAGTAACTGATTTGGCCCGGGTGGTTGCGCCGGATGCCCGTCAGGAGGTCATCGGTATTCGTCCTGGCGAGAAGCTGCACGAGCAGATGATCAGCGCTGAAGACGCCTACTACACCTACGAGTACCCGGAGCACTTCAAGATTCTGCCGACCATCCACGAGTGGGCCACTTGCCCCAAACGGATCAAGGATGGCAAGAAGGTGCCCGAAGGCTTTGTGTATGCCAGTGACAACAACAGCGAGTGGATGACGGACGCTCAGCTGCAAGATTGGATCGATGCCAATCGCGAAAAGATCGGGAGTATCTGATAGATGATCCCCTACGGACGCCAGGAGATCAGTGAGCAGGATATCGAGGCTGTGGTAGCTGTCCTGCGTTCGGATTTTCTGACGCAGGGCCCGATGGTGCCGCAGTTTGAGCAGGCGCTAGCTTCCAAGGTCGGCGCGACTCACGCGGTGGCCGTCAATAGTGCAACGTCGGCGCTGCATATCGCCTGTATGGCGCTTGAGTTGGGGCCGGGCGACTGGCTGTGGACCAGCCCGGTGACCTTTGTGGCATCGGCCAACTGCGCGCTGTATTGTGGTGCTCAAGTCGACTTTGTCGATATTGATCCGCGCACCTACAACCTCTGTCCGGTCGCGCTTGAGCGCAAGCTGATAGACGCCGAGCAACAGGGGCGGTTGCCCAAGGTGGTGGTAGCGGTGCATCTGTGCGGTCAGCCCTGTGACATGCAGGCCATTGGCGCGCTGGCAAAACGCTTTGGCTTTGCCGTGATCGAGGATGCCTCACACGCCATCGGTGGGCGCTATCAGGGTGACTATGTAGGTAGCGGTCGCTTCAGCGACATCACTGTTTTCAGTTTTCATCCGGTGAAGATAATCACCACCGCCGAAGGCGGCATGGCGGTCACCAATGATGAAACGCTGGCGGCGCGCATGGCGCTGTACCGCAGCCACGGCATTACCCGTGATCCGTCGCTGATGGTCGGCGAGTCTGACGGCCCCTGGTATTACCAGCAGATCGAGTTGGGCTTCAATTACCGCATGACCGAACTGCAGGCGGCGCTGGGCGTCAGCCAGTTGGCTCGGCTGGACGACTTTGTTTCCCGCCGTCACGCGCTCGCCCGCCGCTATGACCAGCTGCTGGCGGCGCTGCCCGTTACCTGTCCCTGGCAACACGCCGACAGTTACTCCGGCCTGCATCTGTACCCAATCCGTCTGCAGCTGGAGAAGATTGCCTTGAGCCACCGTGAGGTGTTCGAGCAACTGCGTGAGCGTGGTATTGGGGTAAACCTGCACTACATTCCGGTTCACACCCAGCCGTATTACGCGGCCATGGGCTTTGCTGCCGACGATTTTCCGCAATCGATGGCGTATTACCGAGAAGCCATCAGTTTGCCGATGTACCACTCCCTGACTGAGGCGCAGCAGGATGAAGTGGTCGCGGCCCTGACCGAGGTCTGCCATGGCTGAACTCACCACCGAGCGTGTCTACCTGCGCCCGTTGAGTGCACAAGATGCCACCCAGACCTATGCGGACTGGATGAATGATCCGCAGGTCAACCAGTACCTCGAGACCCGCCACAGTCCGCAGAGCGTTGAAAGCTGTCGCGCGTTTATCGAACAGTGCAACGCGGACCCGGCCAGCCATTTGTTCGGTATCTTCCTGCGGCAGGGTGATCGGCATCTGGGCAACGTCAAGCTCGGTTTCATCAATAACCACTATCAGCGTGGTCAGATTAGCCTCTTTATCGGCGACAAGGCGTTCTGGGGCCAGGGCCTGTCCAGCGAGGTTGTGCGCCTGATTACGGCCTATGGTTTCGAGTCGTTAGGGCTGCACCGGCTTGAGGCTGGCTGCTACGAGGATAACCTGGCGTCGCTGCGCATATTTCTCAAGGCTGGCTATACGGTCGAGGGTTTCATGCGTGAGCATGTCACCCTGAACGGTCGACGTATGGGCTGTTTCTGGCTCGGGAAACTTCACAATGAGCATGCGTGAAGTAACTGGCAAGCTGGCACTGGGTACGGTTCAGTTCGGCCTGCCCTATGGCATTGCCAACCAGCAGGGCCAGGTGAGTGTCGAGGAGGTAGGGCAGATTCTCGAGCGTGCGCGCGAGGCCGGGGTTGATACCTTGGATACGGCGATTGCTTACGGTGAGAGCGAGCGTGTGCTGGGCGAGTTTGATCTGAGCAGCTTTAAGGTGGTGACCAAGCTGTCGGCCATCCCCGATGCCTGCGACGACGTGTCCGGCTGGGTGGAACGCCAATTGGCCGAGTCGCTTGCTCGGCTCGGGCTGCAGCGCGTTGATGCGGTGTTGTTACACCGTCCGGCGCAGCTGCTGGAGCCGCAGGGTGATGCGCTCTACGCTGCGCTGCTGGGGCTGCGCGAGCAGGGCCTGGCGGGGCGTATCGGAGCGTCGGTCTATGATGGCGAAGAGCTGGGCCGTCTGTGCCAGCGTTTTGCACTGGATCTGGTGCAGGCCCCCTACAACATTATTGATCACCGTCTTGATGAGTCCGGTTGGTTGCAGCGCCTGTCTCAGCAGGGTACCGCGTTGCATGTGCGTTCGGTGTTCCTGCAGGGGCTGCTGTTGATGAACCGCGAGCAGCGCCCCGCCAGTTTTGAGCGCTGGCAGTCACTCTGGGACTGCTGGGACAGCTGGCTGGAAGAACACCAGCTGTCGCCGCTGCAAGCCACCCTGCGTTACGCGCTCAACCAGCCGCTTATCGAGCGTGTGGTGGTGGGTGTAGATAGCGCGCAGCAGTGGCAGCAGATTCTTCAGGCGGCTGCAGGCAACTGCCCGCCGGTACCCGCCGAGCTCGGCACTACCGACCCGGCATTGCTTAACCCCGCACTGTGGAAAACAGCATGAAAACCGTTGCAATCGTCCAGGCTCGCATGGGCTCGACTCGCCTGCCGGACAAGGTCATGAAGCCCATCGGCGGCGTGCCGATGATTGAGCTGCTACTGACGCGCCTGGCGCGTGCCCGCGAACTCGATCAGATTGTGGTGGCGACCTCGGTGGATGCGCGTAACGAGCCGCTGGCTGACTGTGTACGTCAGCTCGGTTTTGCCTGTGTTCAGGGCAGCGAACAAGATGTCATGGCGCGTTATCTGCAGGCTGCCAGAGCGCATAAGGCCGATGTCGTCGTGCGTATCACGGGTGATTGTCCGCTGGTTGACCCCGAATTGGTTGATCAAATGATCAGGGGGTATCGCGCTGCTGGCGTGGATTATTACAGTAACGTGGCTCCGCCGAGCTATCCGGACGGGCTGGACATCGAAGTGTTCAGCTTGCGTGCGCTGGAGCAGGCCAGTGAGCAAACGACTGCGGTCTTTGATCACGAGCACGTTACACCCTACCTGCGCGAATCAGGGCACTTTCGCGTGGGCGCAGAGCAGAATGTACAGGATCTGTCCGGCTGGCGCTGGACCGTGGATGAGCCGGCGGACCTTGAGGTGGTTCGCCGCGTGTTTGCGCACTTTGCACCGGACATTCACTTCAGTTGGCAGCAGGTCAAGGCATTGCAGGAGAGCAGCCCTGCGCTGTTCACAGACAACCAAACGCTTATACGTAATGAGGGGGCCACCATGGGCACCGGTCAGAAATTGTGGAAACGTGCCAAACAGGTCATTCCCGGCGGCAATATGCTGCTGTCCAAACGCGCAGAGATGTTCCTGCCTGAGCAGTGGCCGGCTTATTTCAGCAAGGCCAAGGGTTGCACCGTCTGGGACATGGACGGTAAGGCCTACACCGACATGTGCATCATGGGGGTGGGCACCAATATTCTCGGCTACGGGCACCCGGAGGTTGATGATGCAGTGCGCGGCACCATTGATAACGGCAACATGTCGACGCTGAACTGCCCCGAGGAAGTCTGGCTGGCAGAAAAGCTGATCGAGCTGCACCCCTGGGCAGACATGGTGCGTTTTGCCCGCTCCGGCGGTGAAGCCAACGCATTGGCCATCCGTATTGCCCGGGCAGCTACTGGCAAAGACAAGGTGGCGGTCTGTGGTTATCACGGCTGGCACGACTGGTATCTGTCAGCCAACCTGGGCGATGACGAAAACCTGTCTGGTCATCTATTGCCCGGGCTTGAGCCCAACGGAGTGCCGAGCAACCTGAAGGGCACCGTATTCCCCTTCAATTACAACAACTACGCCGAGCTGGAAGCCTTGGTCAATCGCCATGATATCGGTGTGATCAAGATGGAAGTGGTGCGTAACATGGGGCCGGAAGACGACTTCCTGCACAAGGTGCGCAAGCTGGCCACTGATCGTGGCATCGTGCTGATCTTTGACGAGTGTACGTCAGGCTTCCGGCAAACCTTTGGCGGGCTGCACAAGATGTACGGCGTTGAGCCCGATATGGCGATGTTCGGCAAGGCGCTGGGCAACGGTTACGCCATCACGGCGACTATCGGGCGGCGTGAGATCATGGAGGCCGCGCAGACTACCTTCATCAGCAGCACCTTCTGGACCGAGCGTGTCGGCCCGACTGCAGCGCTGAAAACCCTCGAAGTGATGGAACGCGAGCGCTCTTGGGAATACATCACCCAGACTGGCCTGTCGATTCGTGATGGCTGGCAGAAGCTGGCGGACCGCCACGGCCTGCAAATCGATCACTGGGGTCTACCGGCGCTGACCGGATTCTCGTTCCGCAGCCCCAACGTGCTGCAGTACAAGACGCTGGTCAGCCAGGAGATGCTGGCCAAGGGATACTTGGCCAGCAACGCTGTGTACGTCTGCATGGAGCACAGCCAGGACGTTATTGATGGCTACTTTGACTCTCTGGACCCGGTTTTTGCCCTGATCAGCGAGTGTGAGCAGGGGCGTGACGTCGGTGCGCTGCTCAAGGGGCCGGTGTGCCATGGTGGGTTCAAGCGGCTGAACTGATGGGCCTGCAGATCTGTTTTCGTGCCGATGCCGCCTTGTGGATCGGTACGGGACACGTCATGCGTTGCCTGACTCTGGCCGATGCTCTCAGTGCGGCGGGGCATGACTGTCATTTCATCTGCCGCAGCCATCGCGGCCACCTGCTGGATGTCATTCATGGCCGCGGTTATACAACGACCGCGCTGCCTGCGGCGCTGCAGCAGGCTGAACCGGTGGCCGGATCACATGCTCATTGGCTCGGCGTCAGTGCAGAACAGGATGCCACTGATACGGCTGCAGTCTTGCAGTCGAGGGACTGTGACTGGCTGGTGGTCGATCATTACGCGCTGGATGCACAGTGGGAATCGCTTATGCGGGCAAGCTGTTGTCACGTCCTGGTGATTGATGACCTCGCTGATCGCGCGCACGACTGCGACCTGCTGTTGGATCAGACTTACAGCAGACGGCCAGAGGACTACCTCTCTCTGGTACCGGAAAGTGCTCGGCTGCTATGCGGCAGTGCCAGCGCGTTGCTGCGTCCGGATTTTGCTGCACAGCGTGACGCCTCATTGGCCAGGCGCGCTACGCAGCCATACCCGCTGCAGACGATTTTGGTCTCCATGGGCGGTGTTGACGCTGACAATGCCACCGCTGAGGTACTGCGTGGGCTCGCAGCGACCCAGGGCGCTGGTTCCCTGGTGGTGACGGTTGTCATGGGCGGGCAGGCCCCTTGGCTGGGCGAGGTGCAGCAGTTGAGCCAGTCCTTGGCGCTTGATGTGACGGTGCTGGTCGATGTGCGTGATATGGCATCTCTGATGGCGCAGGCTGACCTGGCCATTGGCGCTGCAGGTGCGACCGCCTGGGAGCGCTGCTGCCTGGGTTTGCCGACCTTGATGGCTGTATTGGCGGATAACCAGCGACTGGTCGCAGAGGGGCTGCGCGCTGCTGGCGCGGTGCAATTGTTGCCAGCTGTTAACAGTCTGGCTGCGTCTCTACCTGGTTTGCTTGAGGGGTTACTCGCCGATCCCGAGCAGCTCCGGCACATGAGTCGCCGCGCGGCCGCGCTGGTGGATGGTGGCGGCGCCAGACGGGTTGTGGAGACCATGGAGATGATGTCATGAGTGGCGTGATTGCAGGCAACCTTCGGCCGCTGGCTGAGCCTGACCTGGCGCTGGTGCGTAGCTGGCGTAACCATGAGTCGGTGCGTCGTTATATGTATACCCAGCACGAAATTGCCGAGCAGGAGCATCGTGACTGGTTTGTACGTTGTGAGCAGGACCCGCTGCGCCATCTGCTGGTATATGAGCGTGATGAGCAACCCCGCGGATTTGTGCATTTCACTGTGCAAACTTCCGGCAAGGTAGCGGACTGGGGGTTCTACATCGCGCCAGACGCGCCACGCGGCACCGGCAGCGGGTTAGGTCGCCACGCGTTGCAGCATGGCTTCCAGCGTTTAAAGTTGCACAAGATTTGTGGTCAGGCGCTGGGCTTTAACCAGCGCTCAATCGATTTTCACCGCAAGATGGGCTTCTGTCAGGAGGGTGTGCTGCGAGATCAGCACTTCGACGGGCAGCAGTTTCATGATGTCATTTACTTCGGCCTGCTCGATTCCGAGTGGCAGGTTCGAGGCTGAAGGAGGCTTTCCATGTCTGGCACACCCAGTATCTCCATCGCAGGACGGCGCATTGGGCTCGACGCCGAGCCCTACATCATTGCCGAGCTGTCGGCTAATCATAATGGGCGCCTCGAGACTGCTCTGCAGATTATCGAGCAGGCCAAGCTCGCGGGTGCCGATGCGATCAAACTGCAGACTTACACCGCTGAGACCATCACCCTGAATTGTGATGCCGAGGATTTTCAGATCCGTGGCGGGTTGTGGGATGGTCAATCTCTGTATGAACTCTACCAGCAGGCGCACATGCCCTGGGATTGGCATAAACCGCTGTTCGAGCACGCACGCAAGCACGACATCACTATCTTCAGCTCTCCCTTCGACTTCACTGCGGTGGACTTGCTGGAGGATCTGAACGCCCCTGCCTACAAGATCGCCTCTTTCGAAGCTATCGACTTGCCGCTGATCCGTTATGTCGCGGCAACGGGCAAGCCGATGATCATTTCCACCGGCATGGCAGATGGCGACGAGATTGCCGAGGCGGTGGCGGCTGCACGCGAGGGTGGCTGCCGCGAGCTGGCCATTCTCCACTGCGTCAGTGGCTATCCGGCCCCCGCCGAAGACTACAACCTGCGCACATTGGCAGACATGCGTGAGCGCTTTGGCTTGGTGACTGGCTTGTCAGATCATACGCTGGACAACACCACGGCAATTGCCAGTGTGGTCCTGGGAGCCTCTATCATTGAAAAGCACTTCACTCTGGACCGCAGTGGTGGTGGTCCTGACGACAGCTTCTCGCTTGAGCCAGCCGAGCTGCAGGCGCTGTGCCGCGACAGCAAGACGGCCTGGCGAGCCCTGGGGCAGGTGGATTACGGTCGCAAGTCCAGCGAGCAGGGCAATGCGCGCTTCCGGCGTTCGCTCTACGTTACGCGCGATATGAAGGCTGGCGAGCTGTTCAGTGCCGATAACGTGCGCAGCGTGCGTCCGGGTTTTGGTCTACCACCAAAAATGCTCGATCAGGTAATCGGTCGTCGTGCCAGCCGTGATATTGCCTTTGGTACTGCGCTAAGTCAGGACTTGCTGGACTGAGCTCCGTTTTCAGATACAGCCCCTAGTGTTCGGTGCGGTTGGGATAGATGTGGTTGTCCTTGCGGGTGATGTAGGTAACATTATCCGGCACATCCTTGTTGATGAAGCTCATCGCGCCGATGCGCACGTTGTTGCCGATGCGAATGCCGCTGCCGATGATGCAGCAGTGCGCGCCGATATCAACGTTGTCCCCTAGCTCGATCGGTTTGTTGTTGGCTTCTACCGAGCCGATGGTGGTGCATTGGCGCAGGTTGCAGTCGCGTCCGATGCGCACTCCTGAGTAGACGGTAATCGAGGTTGGGTGGCCTAGCCAAAGTCCCTTGTCTATTTGGGCGCCTAGCATAATTTCCACGCCGTACTTGCGAGCCAGTCCCTTGTTGATGCGTTTGGCCATGGATAGCGTGGTGCGGCCCTGATGGCTATGTAGATATTGTGACAGTCGCAGCCAGAAGAGGCAGTTGTAGGAGTTGTTTCGTGTTACCCGGCGACGTAGTTTCCACCAAGAGAACTTTTTGTCTTCACCTAAAATTTCGTAATGCCAGAAGGATTTCAGGTCGGCAAAGGAGGTGAGCATCGTCAGGTTAACCTCTTGATGAAAACAGCGGGAAGATTGCGCGCGCTTGCTCGCTCACGAGCGACCAGTCCTGCTGGTAACGCAACAGATGGCGATAGTTGCGGTCCCTCATACTTCTCGATAGTGGTCTGCCCAGGCAGCGCAGGTCGGATATGTCGATCAGCCCGAGCTGGCCATCAGGTGTCAGCACGATATTACCCAGATGCAGCGAGCGGAAGTAGACGCCCTTGTCGTGCAGGCTGGTTATGAATTCGGCCAGTTGAGCGAATAGCTGCATTTGCTCCAACGATTGCTCTGTTTTTAGCAGGCCGCGTAGCGTCTCACCGGCCAGAGGGTGATAGTGCACAACGCTACGGTAAGGGTTGAACAGTTTGTAGGTGGCAATCACCTGTGGGCAAGGAATCTGCAGCCTCTGTAGCGCTGCTGCGTTATCGGCAAAGCGTTTTGCCGGTGGAAAAATCAGCGTTTTGGAGAACCAGCTTTTTCGACGAAACAGTTTGAGTATTGTGCCGTCGCTCAGCAAAAGCACCTTTTCTCCGTAGCGGTCCTTCTCAAGAACGCGCGCGTCAGTGCGCCACGAATGAAATTGCTCTTCACTGAGTACCTGCATTATGCCGTTCCAAACGCAAAAGCCAGAGTCTATCGTACTTTTGTCTTGCGAGCTTTGCTTCTCGATGCTTGTGATAGACTGCTTCGCACTTGTTTCATGTATGAAGGTCTCATGACTGACGCTGCCAAAGAAAGCTTTGCCCGTTCAAGCGCTCGTATCTATCTGCGCCTGCTAGGCTACGTAAAACCCTACTGGAAGGCCTTTGCCCTAAGCATCATCGGCTTTGCGATTTTTGCTTCTGCCCAGCCAGCGATGGCCTGGATGCTGAAGTACTTTGTCGACGGGTTGCAAACCGGGGAGAACGCCATGTTTTTTGGCGTTCCGCTGATTTGGGGGTTCCCGGCATTTATTGTCGCGGTGGCGTTCTATCAGGGAGTGGGTTCATACCTGGGTAATTACTTTATCGCCAAGGTGTCGCTGGGCGTAGTGCACGATCTGCGTACTGCGCTGTTCAACAATCTACTGACCTTGCCGAACCGTTATTTCGACAAGCACAACTCAGGGCATCTGGTTTCGCGTATCACCTTCAATGTCACCATGGTCACGGGTGCAGCCACCGACGCGATTAAGGTGGTATTTCGTGAAGGCATGACGGTCGTGTTTCTGTTTGCCTATCTGCTGTGGATGAACTGGATGCTGACGCTGGTGCTGATTGCCATCCTGCCGGTCATCGGCCTGATGGTCACTAGCGCGAGCAAGAAGTTTCGCAAACAGAGCAAGAAGATTCAGACCGCGATGGGGGATGTGACCCATGTGACGTCGGAGACTATTTCCGGTTTCCGGGTGGTGCGCAGTTTTGGGGGCGAACGCTATGAATCCGACCGCTTCCTCAAGGCCAGTACCGAGAATCGTCAGCGCGGGCTGAAGATGGTGCGCACCGGTGCGGTGTTTACCCCTTCGTTGCAGCTGGTGACGTATAGCGCCATGGCTGTCGTAATGTTCCTCGTACTGTTCCTGCGTGGCGATGCAACTGCGGGTGACCTGGTGGCCTATATCACTGCAGCAGGGCTGTTGCCGAAGCCGATTCGTCAGCTATCTGAGGTCAGTGCCAATATTCAGAAGGGTATTGCTGCGGCCGAGAGCGTGTTCGAGCAGTTAGACGAGGACCCTGAGGTCGATACCGGGAGTCGGGAGATTGGACGCGCGCAGGGTCACATTGAAGTGCGCAATCTTTCATTCAGCTATCCGGATACTGACAAAACGGTGCTCAAGGACATCAGCTTCAGGGTCGAGCCTGGACAGATGGTGGCGCTGGTGGGGCGCTCGGGCAGCGGCAAGTCCACACTGGCCAATCTGATTCCGCGTTTCTATCACCACTCGGAAGGTGACATTCTGCTCGACGGCACTCCCATTCAGGATCTGACCCTGCGCAGCTTGCGTCGTCAGATTGCCCTGGTAAGCCAGAATGTCACTCTGTTCAACGATACCGTCGCCAACAATATTGCCTATGGTGATCTGGCGGGTGCGCCGCGTGAGGCTGTGATTGCCGCGGCGGAAGCCGCGTATGCCAAAGAGTTTATTGAGGTCATGCCCGAAGGTTTCGATACGCTGGTTGGCGAGAACGGGGTGCTGTTGTCCGGTGGTCAGCGTCAGCGTCTGGCGATTGCCCGTGCGCTGCTCAAGGATGCTCCTGTGCTGATTTTGGACGAGGCGACGTCGGCGCTGGATACCGAATCAGAGCGTCATATTCAGGGTGCACTGGACCGAGTGATGGAGGGCCGGACTACGCTGGTGATTGCCCACCGTCTTTCGACCATTGAAAAGGCCGACGTGATCATGGTGATGGATCAGGGCCAGATCGTCGAGCGCGGTACACATAGCGAGCTGCTGGCGCTAAACGGCTATTACGCTCGGCTGCATAGCATGCAGTTCGAAGAAGAGAGCGACGAACAACACTAATTTTTGCGTGCGCGATGGCGTGCGTTGCTGAGACAGGTAGGCGAAATAATGAAACTGAGCATGCCCCGATTTGATTCTGCGCCGGTTCTGGTGGTGGGGGACGTCATGCTGGATCGCTACTGGCATGGGCCGACCAGCCGTATTTCTCCGGAAGCCCCGGTACCGGTGGTCAAGGTGGATCAAATTGAGGACCGCCCCGGTGGGGCGGGCAACGTGGCGCTGAATATTGCGGCACTGGGGGCGCCGGCTTGGCTGGTTGGTGTTACCGGCAAGGATGAGGCGGCCCAGAGTCTGCAGCAGCGGCTGAACGCCGCGGGCGTGTATTGCGACTTCCAGCAGCACGAGACGCTGCCGACCATCACCAAGTTGCGGGTCATGAGTCGCCACCAGCAGCTGATTCGTCTCGACTTTGAAGAGCGCTTTGATACCGATGCCGATGCCTTACTGGCTTCGGTACGCGGCCTGCTCGATCGGGTCAAGGTGATGATCCTGTCCGATTACGGTAAGGGGGCGCTGGTCAATCATCAGGCGCTGATCGCTGCAGCGCGTGAGCGCGGCGTTCCAGTGCTCGCAGACCCCAAGGGCAGTGATTTTTCGATCTACCGCGGTGCCAGTCTGATTACTCCGAACCTTTCCGAGTTTGAAGCGGTGGTGGGCCATTGTGCCAGCGAGCAGGAGCTGGTCGAGAAGGGCCTGGCGCTGGTCGACGAGCTGGAGCTAGATGCGCTGCTGGTAACCCGCAGCGAGCAGGGCATGACGCTGCTGCGTAAAGGTGAGGGTGCGCTGCATTTGCCGGCGCGGGCGCGTGAAGTGTTCGACGTGACCGGTGCGGGTGACACGGTGATTTCCACCTTGGCCGCCGGGCTGGCCGCCGGTGAAGACCTGCCGCTCGCTGTGGCGCTGGCCAATCTGGCGGCCAGCATCGTGGTTGGCAAGCTGGGTACCGCTGCGATCAGCGCACCTGAGCTGCGCCGAGCGGTGCAGCAGGAACAGGGCAGCGGTCGTGGTGTGCTGGGTGTTGAGCAACTGTTGCAGGCGCTGGACGATGCACGCGCTCACGGTGAGAAGGTGGTCTTCACCAATGGTTGCTTCGACATCATCCATGCCGGTCATGTTGGCTACCTCGAGGAGGCTCGCTCGCTCGGGGACCGTCTGATCGTCGCGATCAACGATGATGCCTCGGTAACTCGCCTGAAGGGACCGGGTCGGCCGATCAACAGTGTTGACCGGCGAATGACGGTGCTGGCGGGACTCGGCGCGGTCGACTGGGTGATCAGTTTCAGCGAGGACACGCCGGAGCGCTTGCTGGAGCAGGTCAAACCGGACGTTCTGGTCAAGGGCGGTGATTACAGCGTTGATCAGGTGGTTGGCGCACCCATCGTGCAGGCTTATGGCGGCGAGGTGAAGGTGCTCAACTTCGTTGAGAGCTGTTCGACAACCGCCATCGTCGAAAAAATTCGCGAGCGCGGCGAGGACTGATCCGGCTGTTGAGCGGGGCGGGGGCGCTCAGCGCCGCCCTAGCCCCTGATGCAGCGGACAGTTGCCTGCCGCAATCAGCCATCCTTCTTGCGGGGCAAAGGCTTCGCTGAGCAGCAGGTCAGCGCTGGGCTGGGAGATCAGCTCACCACGTTGCAGATGGTACAGCTCGCCGGTTGGCTCATCGTTGCGGTATTCGGCAAGAAACAGCTCCGGGCGCTGGTGGTCCATGCGTGCGACCAGTTCGCCACTCTCCTGATCAAGAAATTCGTCTGCATGCAGAAGGGATGGACTTTCGATATCGTCCGGCAAGCTCAGTTGCATCTGATAGACCAGCTGCAGCGAGCTGGTGGGTAGGTGAACGTAGGCGTGCGGGCGTTCCAGCAGATTCAGTTCGCGGCACAGCACCGGCCGCGCATCCCCTGCGCGGGTGCTCAGCGCAAAATGGCGTTCCTCGTCGCGGATCAGACTGTCGGCATAGGGTTGGGGCAGCCAGGTGTCCTGATAGCGGCCCTGCAGCCAGCCACTGTTCGCTTCGATCAGCAGCTCTTCGGCTATTTCGGTCATGACTGTCAGCAGCGGCACCCTCAGCTCGTGGGACGGCACGTAGCCGGATAGCAGCTTGAGCACTTGGTCGCCGTGGTCTTGGCGATCCTGACGCACCAGCAAGCGAAAGTCGCGCTGCTGCCAGCGCAGATGAAGATCGACGGAGACGCCGAGGTTGGCCAGCGTGGCCTGAAATTGATGCGGGTCATCCAGTCGCAGAGGTTGTCGCAGTTGCTGCATCTGGGCAAAGCTCAGGGGGCTGCCGATCGGCTCGTAGCGCAGGACCTCCGGGCTCGCGGTGACCGCAATTGCCTGGGTCTTGAATGCAACGGGATTCTTCCGAGCAACAATCTGAGTCATGCCTTACTCCATGCTGGACAGTACCGACAGTGCCGCGCTGACATTCTGCGCAAGGTGGCTGGGCGTTATGGTGCCGATGATCGCGCTGGTGACGCCGGGATGGCCGAGCACCAGTTCCAGGCTCTTGCGCACCGGGTCTTCACCATCAAGGCAGAGATGACCGCTGGCCAGCGCCTTTTTGATCAGAATGCCCTTGTTGTGTTGCAGAGCGAAGTCGAGCACGTCGCGTTCGGCTTGCTCGCGAAGATTGTAGGTCACCATGGCGCAGTCGCCCTGCTGCAATGCACGCAGGCCGCCGGCAACGGTCTTGCCGGAGAAACCGTAGGCGAGGATCAGGCCTTCTTGCTTGAGCTGCGCGAGGGTCGGGTAGACCTCTTGGTCAAGCACGTCGAGATCGTTGCCGTCGGAGTGCACCAGCACCAGCTCCAGTCGATCGGTACCGAGGCGCTGCAGTGAGCGCTCGACCGAACGGCGGGTGTGCGCTGTCGAAAAATCAAAGTGCGACTGCCCGTTCTCGAACTCCTCGCCGACCTTGCTGCAGATCACCCAGTTGTCTCGCTGGCCCTTGAGCAGCGGGCCAAGGCGCTCCTCGCTGGTGCCGTAGGCCGGCGCGGTGTCCAGCAGGTTGATGCCGAGGTCGTGGGCTTGAGCCAGGAGATTGCGGACGGCGGCATCGTCCGGCAGTTCGAAGCCGCTGGGGTACTTCACCCCCTGGTTGCGACCAATCTTGACGGTACCCAACCCGAGTGGTGACAGGCGCAGGCCAGTGTCACCCAGGGTGCGATAGAAGGGTTGCAGGCTGCTCATCGAAAACACGCGTCCCAGAGAGGTTCTGCGACCCGTGGTCTCGGCAGGTCAGCCGGCAAGGGTTGCTGGGCACCGGGTGCTATCTGCTGGCGCTCGAGTTCCTGGATGACCAGATCGCTCAGGTTGGGCGCCAGCGCAAGCTTGGTGGGCCAACTGATCAGCGCGTTGCGGCACGGCTGGACGTAGGCGTTGTCCGGGCGCACCAGGCCACTTTGGGCTGGTTCTGCCCGGTTGACGGGCAGGGTGGTCCACTGACACTCGCTCAGGTCAATCCATGGTAGTAGTTCGCGCAGCTCGCGGCGAGCCTGCTCGATCAGTGCGTCGGGGGTTTGATTGACGCCCTGCTCGGCCAGCTCGCCGCCCAGATACCAGCACCACTGGCCGTCGTCGCAAGGGTGGGTTGTGACCGTCAGCCGCGGCTTGGGACTGGCGCCGAGGCAATGTGCGTACAGTGGCGGCAGATTGGCACCCTTGACCAGCACCATCTGCAGCGGACGACGCTGCATGGCCGGTTCGTTGATCCCCCAGTCCTGCAGCAGGGCTTCGGTTCCCTCGCCGGCGGTGAAGACGTAGCGGTGGGCGCGAATCTGGGTATTGCTAAGTTGCACGCCGGCAATATCGCCGTTGTCGGAACGCAGTATGTGCGGGTTGTTATCGCTGATCAGGCTGTCGCCGGCCAGTTCAGCCAGCCGTCGGACGACGTCGGGTACGTCCAGCACCAGCTCGCCGAGCTGGTAGACCTTGCCCTTGAATCCCGGGTCATTGAATACGGTCGGCAGCGCCTTGCCCTTGACCTGATCGACCCTGCCGCGCAGCGCTTTGCTGGCGAAGAAGCCGGCCAGGTTGCTGATCAGGCTGCCCGGAGACCATAGATAGTGATGCTGCGAGAGTACATGAACGCCGCTCAGATCCAGTTCGCCCTCACCGGCCAGGCAGCTGCGCCAGCGGCTGGGCATGTCGGCAATGGCCTCGGTTGCGGCATTGAGTTTGCCGCCCAGCGCGTACTTGATACCGCCGTGGATGATGCCCTGGGATTTGACACTCTGGCCGCCGCCGAGGGCGCCCCGTTCTATCAGCAAGGTGGAATAGCCGGCCTGGCGCAGGCGGGCATTCAGCCACAGCCCGGCGATGCCGCCGCCAATGATGCAGATATCAGTGTCCAGGGTTGTGCTCATGTGCTCCCGCTGCTCAGGTCAAAAAGGCCCTCTAGTATAGTCATTGCAGGTGCCGCTGGTCACATCTGTTACCCTAGTGGCTTGCTGCGCCAGCGCAGACTTCCCAGGACGCCTTGCTGATACAGGACGCTTTCATGGCCCGTCGTCTCTATACCCTGTTTTTCTTTCTCTGCCTGCCGCTGATTCTGCTGCGTCTGCTCTACCGCGCGATCAAGGCGCCGGCCTACGCGCGGCGCTGGGCCGAGCGCTTTGCCTTGGGCGGCGATGTGCGTAGCGGTGGTATTTGGGTGCACGCGGTGTCGGTCGGGGAGAGCATTGCTGCAGCGCCGATGGTGCGCGAGCTGCTCAAGCGCTACCCGGAGTTGCCGATTACCATCACCTGCATGACGCCTACCGGATCCGAACAGATCCGCAAGCTGTTTGCGGGGCAGGTTGGACACGCCTATCTGCCCTACGATCTGCCGTGGTTGCAACGCCGCCTGCTGCGCCGATTGCAGCCGAAGGTCGGCATCATCATGGAAACCGAGCTGTGGCCGAATCTGGTGGCCGAGGCGCGGCGTGCCGGCGTGCCGCTGGTGTTGGCCAATGCCCGACTGTCGGCCCGCTCCGCCCGGGGGTATCAGCGCATCGGTGCGCTGGTGCGGCCGATGTTTGCGGCGCTGGACTGGGTGGCGGTGCAGAGTCAGGCTGAGGCGCTGCGTTTTGTTGAACTGGGCGTCAGTCGTGAGCAGATGCAGGTGACCGGTAGTATCAAATTTGATTTTCGCCCGGACCCGCAGCAGATCCAGCAAGCGCAGGATTTACGTGCGCGCTGGGGTAGCGACCGCCCGGTCTGGATTGCGGCCAGCACGCACGCTGGCGAAGACGAGCAGGTGCTGCGTGCGCATCGGCGCGTGTTGGAACAGGTGCCCGATACGTTGCTGATACTGGTGCCGCGACACCCTGAGCGCTTTGATTCAGTAGCACGTCAGGTCAGTGAAGGCGGGTTCGGTATGGTGCGGCGCAGCAGCGGAGCGCTGCCGGCTGCTGATCAGCAGGTGCTGGTTGGCGATACCATGGGCGAGCTGGTGTTTCTCTACGCCTGTGCCGATCTGGCGTTTGTTGGTGGCTCACTGGTGCCGAACGGCGGTCATAACTATCTGGAGCCGGCCGCGCTGGGACTGCCGGTGCTGTCCGGGCCCCACCGTTTCAACTTTACCGAGATCAGTGAGCTGCTGGAGGGGGCGGGCGCGTTGCAGGTGGTAGATGACGAAGCGGCACTGGCCGCGGCAGTGCAGGACTGGCTGCAGGACGATGCGGCTCGTCAGCGGGCCGGTCAGGCTGGTCAGTCGGTGGTGGTAGATAACCAGGGCGCGCTGGAGCGCTTGCTGACGGGGATCGATCGGTTGTTGAGCTAAATGCTCAGAACAAACAAAAACAGCGCCCTTGGGCGCTGTTTTTGTTTCTGTGTCCCGCGTTCAGAACGTGCTGCTGTCGCTGCTGGTCGGAGCGACTGGAGGCTGCGGCTGGCGGCCCATCGACATCTGGCGGGCCTCCTCTTCGGTTGCCTCCGGGATGAAGTCGCGATCCGGATCGTAGTTGGGATTCAGCCACTGGGACAAGTCCTGCAGATCTTGCGGGCTCAGCGTGCCTGCCGCCTGCTTGAGGCTCAGGTTATTGATGATGTAGTTGTAGCGCACGGTGTTGTAGTCGCGCACGGTGCGGAACAGGTTGCGCTGGGCTTCCAGTACGTCGACCACGTTGCGGGTGCCGACTTCGTAACCGGTTTGGGTGGCGTCGAGCGCCGCCTTGGCGGAAACGATGGCCTGACGGCGCGCTGCTACTTCATCAACGCTGGAGGTGACGGTGCGATACAGATTACGAGTGCTCTCAACCACGCGACGACGCTGGGCTTCGCCGCTTTGTTCTGCCTGGGTCAGGCGGTAAGTGGACTCGCGCACCCTTGAGGTGGTCAGGCCGCCGGTGAACAGCGGCATGCTGAGCTCAACTCCAAAGCTGGTCAGTTCGCTGTCAACGCTGCTCTGGCCTGCTGCCGCGATTGAGGCGCCGCCGTTGTCGTTGCTGTAGCGAACGAATGCATCCACCACCGGCGCGTAACCGGCCTTACTGCTGCGCAGGCTGTCTTCAGCGCTGTCGATAGCATAGCGGCTCGCCTGCAGGGTCAGGTTCTGCTCGGCAGCAGTTTCAACCCACTGCTGCATGCTGGCCGGAGTCGGCGGCAGGATCGGCAGCTCGTGGCTGATACCCACCAGGCTGTCGTAGTCCTGATTGGTCAGACGGGTCAGCGCCTGATAGCTCACATCCAGGTTGGTTTGCGCTGTTAGGCGTGCAGCACGGGCGCTGTCGTAGCCAGCTTGGGCTTCCAGCACGTCGGTGCGAGCCGACAGGCCGACGTCAAAGCGTTCTCGTGCCTGTTCCAGCTGACGAGAGAAGGCTTTCTCTTCTGCTTTCGCGGTGGCCAGATTGTCGGAGGCGCGCAGGACGTCGAAGTAGGCCTGGGAAACTTCAAGGATCAGATTCTGCTGGGTGGCGGAGAACTCCAGTTGCGCCTGCTGGCTGACCGATTTGGCGGCCTGATAGCTGAACCAGCGGTCGGCACGGAATAGTGGTTGGGTCAGGCTGGCCTGGTAGTAGTGAGTGGAATACTCATCACCACCGACGTTGTCGATCTCCAGATCTTGACGTGACGCACCGGCGGCGACACCGATATTGGGCAGCAACTGGGAGCGAGCCTGAGGCAGGGCTTCCTGGCGGGCCATCGCATCGGCTTCTGCCGCGGCGAGGTCGGCGCTGTTCAGCACAGCCTGCTGGTAGATGGTCATCAGATCGGTATTGGCGGCAGCCTGGGCGGAAACTCCGGCCAGCAGCAGTGCAACGGTAAGCGGGCGCAACATGCACAGATCCTTCGCATGAGAGGGGGTCAGGCAAGGCTAAAAGGGTCGGGAGCCGGGGTCAAGCGGCTTTGGGGGACACAATTGGGAACAATCTGTTGTCGCGACTTTTGCTGACATTTTCGCGGATTTTGTCAGCTGACGGCTGCCGCTTTGCACTTGCTGTCGGAATGCGGCTGTCTTGGGCTTGAGGCGCCAGCGGCATGCCTCTAGACTGTGCGGGCATCTTGACGGGGTGCTGCCTGCTTGCAGGGGGCTGAGATGATACCCGTTGAACCTGAACCGGTTAGTACCGGCGTAGGAATCGAGATAGACCGCACGTGGCTGCCCGTCAGGGTGGGCACTGCCGTGGTCATTCGGTTCCCTGCGCGCCTCAACGCAGTGGAGCATGATAATGAACAGCAAGTTGCCTGATACCGCCATCGCCACCTCGGGTGCCGACAGCGCCGCCACCCAACCTTTCCCCAATTCCCGCAAGGTCTATTTGACCGGCTCGCGTCCGGATATCCGTGTGCCGATGCGGGAGATCAGCCTGGCCGACACGCCAACCGACTTCGGCGGTGAGTCCAACGCCCCGGTGCTGGTATATGACACCTCAGGCCCCTACACCGATCCCGAGGTCAGTATTGATCTGCGAGCCGGTTTGGCAGATGTGCGTGGTGCCTGGATCGACGAGCGCGCAGATACCGAAGTGCTTCCCGGGCTGACCTCGGAGTTTGGCGCGGCGCGCCTGGCCGACGCCTCGCTTGACCATATGCGCTTTGCTCACGTTCGCACCCCGCGCCGCGCCAAGGCTGGTTGCAATGTGACGCAGATGCACTATGCGCGGCGCGGCATCATCACGCCCGAGATGGAGTACGTGGCGATTCGCGAGAACATGAAGCTGCAGCAGGCGCGCGAGGCGGGGCTCCTCAAGGAGCAGCATGCCGGTCACAGCTTCGGTGCGAGTATTCCGAAAGAAATTACCCCCGAGTTTGTACGCGAGGAGATCGCGCGGGGCCGAGCGATTATCCCGGCCAACATCAACCATCCCGAACTGGAGCCGATGATCATCGGTCGCAACTTCCTGGTAAAGATCAACGGCAACATCGGTAACTCTGCGCTGGGCTCTTCCATTGAGGAGGAGGTCGAGAAGATGACCTGGGGGATTCGCTGGGGCTCTGATACGGTCATGGACTTGTCGACCGGCAAGAATATCCACGAAACCCGTGAGTGGATCATCCGCAATTCGCCCGTGCCGATTGGGACTGTGCCGATCTATCAGGCGCTGGAGAAGGTCGGCGGCGTGGCCGAGGATCTGACCTGGGAGATCTTCCGTGACACCCTGATCGAGCAGGCCGAACAGGGTGTGGATTACTTCACCATTCACGCTGGCGTGTTGCTGCGCTATGTGCCAATGACCGCCAAAAGGGTTACCGGCATCGTGTCGCGCGGTGGCTCGATCATGGCCAAGTGGTGCCTGGCGCACCATCAGGAGAACTTCCTCTATACCCACTTTGAGGAAATCTGCGAAATCATGAAGGCCTACGACGTCAGTTTCTCGCTGGGTGACGGCCTGCGCCCCGGTTCTATTGCCGACGCCAACGACGAAGCGCAATTTGGCGAGCTGGAAACCCTCGGCGAGCTGACCAAGATTGCCTGGAAGCATGATGTTCAGGTGATGATCGAAGGTCCGGGTCACGTGCCCATGCAGCTGATTAAAGAGAACATGGACAAGCAGCTGGAATGCTGCGACGAAGCACCGTTCTACACCCTTGGTCCGCTGACCACCGATATCGCCCCTGGCTATGATCACATCACCAGCGGTATCGGTGCGGCGATGATCGGCTGGTTTGGCTGTGCGATGCTTTGCTACGTGACGCCCAAGGAGCATCTGGGGCTGCCGAACCGGGATGACGTCAAGACCGGCATCATTACCTACAAAATCGCAGCCCACGCTGCCGATCTGGCCAAAGGGCATCCGGGTGCACAGATTCGTGACAACGCGCTGAGCAAGGCGCGCTTTGAGTTCCGCTGGGAAGACCAGTTCAACCTGGGGCTGGATCCGGACACTGCCCGTGCCTACCACGACGAGACGCTGCCCAAGGAGTCGGCCAAGGTCGCGCACTTCTGTTCGATGTGCGGGCCCAAATTCTGCTCGATGAAAATTACTCAGGAAGTGCGGGAATATGCTGCAGAGCAACGTATTGCAGCAGTGGACCTGGCGGTTGAAGAAGGCATGAAGGCCAAGTCGGCAGAGTTTCGCACCACTGGTTCTCAGCTCTACCACAAGGTATAGCGAAAGCCGTAGGTAAGGGTTCAGGCACGTCTGGACCCTTGCCGACGCCCCAAAAGATATGCGAGCTTAGACGCTCGTCAGCAGGCATTGTCCGATTACGGGTGGTTCTGTCTGCTGAAATCGTTTTTTTTGGGGGTGTTGATTTGTCCTTTACCCGCGCCGACGTGGAAATTATCAGCCGTGAAGACGGCTTTCGGGGTTTCTATCGTCTGGATGTCCTACAGCTGCGCCACCGTTTATTCGACGGTGGCTGGGGCCCGGTGTTGCGACGCGAATTATTTGTGCGTCACGACGCCGTCTGCGTGCTGCCCTACGACCCTTGGCTCGATCAGTTGGTTTTGATTGAGCAGGTGCGGGTCGGTGCGCTGGAAAAGAGCGATAGCCCCTGGATGCTGGAGCTGGTCGCCGGCCTGATTGACACCGATGAGGCGCCGGAGGAAGTGGCCCATCGCGAAGCACAGGAGGAGGCAGGGCTGAGCCTGCTGTCCTTGCACCCGATTACCCGTTATTACCCATCCCCAGGCGGCAGCGACGAACGCGTTTATCTCTATTGCGCGCTGGTCGACAGCCGCGGCGTGGGCGGTATTCACGGTCTTGCGGAAGAAGGCGAGGATATTCGCGTTAGCCTCTGGCCGCGTGCGGAAGCTGTCGCAGCTGTCGAAGATGGTCGTATCGACAATGCTGCCAGCATCATCGCCATGCAATGGCTGCAGCTGCATGCCGATCGGCTGAGAGCCGAAGCGGGGCCACAGCCATGATGCCCCTGCGCAAACCCCGTTACCATGTTGATCTGATCGGTCTGCAGGCGCTGTGCGAGAGCAATTATTGGAAGCTGCTCAAGCTGATGCCGTCCATGCACGAGGAAGACCACCGAAGGATCATCGTCGACGCCGGTGACGGGACTGTGCAGGCGTTGGTGATGCGGGTGCTGGAGCGCTGCCCTTATACGTCGACCCTGCAGCTCTCGCATGAACGTCAACACGAGTGGGTGACACCGCCCAGCATGGAAGTGCGCCTCTACCATGATGCTGGTCTTGCCGAGGTGGTCGCCGCGTACAACAGTCGGCGGTTTCGCGGGGTTTATCCCTACCCGAACGAGCAGATGCTGCAGCCGGACGAGAAATTCCAGCTCAACCAGTTCCTCGGGGAGTGGTTAGGCTACTGCCAGCGCCATGGACAAAGCGCGCAGCCGTTGTCATTTGCAGGTCAGGGTCTGTGACCGAATCGCTGGATTCCTGTAGCGGCAACAGCCAAGATTACACCTGAACAAGGGAGCGAGGAGTGGGGGCACGATGTCGTTAGGGTCGGATTTCGTCTGCGTGGTTCAGTTGACGGACAGTCACCTGTTTTCCGAGATGGGCGCAGATCTGCTCGGGCTGGATACACAGGCCAGTCTGGATGCTGTCATCGATATGGTGCTTGAGCAGACGCCCGAGATGGATGTGGTCCTGGCCACCGGCGATATCACCCAGGATGCCAGTGAAGCGGCCTATCGGCGTTTTATCGCTGCCAGCCAGCGCTTACCTGCGCCGTGCTACTGGATCCCCGGTAACCACGATGATGCCGAGTTGATGACCGAGATCGGTGATCCGCTGGGCCTCAACCGTCAGTGGATCGATGTCGGAAACTGGCGCATTGTGATGCTCGATACCAGCATTTTGGGCGCCGTTCCTGGTCGCCTGGAACCCTCTCAATTGGCTATCGTTGATCAAGCGCTTAGCTCAGTCGGCGATCGTCATGTCATGGTTTGCCTGCACCATCAGCCGGTGAGTATCGGCAGCGACTGGATGGAGCCGATCGGTTTGCTCAATCCGCAGGACCTGCTCAGTCGTATTCAGCACCGGCCAGAGGTGAAGGTGGTACTCTGGGGGCATATTCACCAGCACTTCGATCAGCAGCTTGCTCATCTGCGGCTGCTGGCTACGCCGTCGACCTGTGTGCAGTTCGCTGCCGGCAGCAGCGATTTTGCCGCCGATACGCTGGCGCCAGGCTATCGCTGGCTGCGTCTGTATGACGATGGTCGTATCGAGACTGCTGTGTCCCGTCTACCGGATGGGCTGTTTCTGCCCAACCCGGGAGCGGTCGGCTATTGAGCTGTCGCCGCACGGACGGTGGCAGGCAGCCAGCCCGCCGGATACTATGTGACCCCATGCAAGCTCACTCCGATGGCCGGCGTCAGTCAGTCAGGCAGGCGGGTGGGCGTTGAAGAAATTCAAGAAGGATACCTGCTCACACCATGTCTGATTCGACCTATAACGCGGATGCGCTTGAAGTACTCAGCGGCCTGGACCCGGTGCGACGTCGCCCGGGCATGTACACCGACACCGCGCGTCCCAACCACCTGGCTCAGGAAGTCATCGATAACAGCGTTGACGAAGCGCTCGCCGGGCATGCGCGCACTATCAGTGTGGTGCTGCATCAGGACAACGCTCTGGAGGTCAGCGATGACGGCCGCGGTATGCCGGTGGATATTCACCCGGAAGAAGGCGTTTCCGGTGTTGAGCTGATTCTCACCAGACTGCACGCTGGCGGCAAGTTCTCGAACAAAAACTACCAGTTCTCCGGTGGTCTGCACGGTGTGGGTATCTCGGTTGTGAACGCACTCTCGCTGCGTGTTGAGGTGCGGGTCAAGCGTGATGGCCAGGAGTACGCCATGGCCTTCGAGAACGGCGACAAGGTACGCGAACTGGAGGTGATTGGCACCGTTGGCAAGCGTAATACCGGTACCTCGGTAATTTTCTGGCCGGACGCCAAGTACTTCGACTCTCCCAAATTCAGTGTCAGCCGCCTCAAGCACCTGCTCAAGGCCAAGGCTGTTCTGTGTCCGGGACTCAAGGTTGACTTCGACGACCGCCAGTCCGGCGAAAAAATCAGCTGGTACTACGAAGACGGTTTGCGCGATTACCTTGTGGATGCCTGCGCTGAGTGGCCAAAACTGCCGGAAGAACCCTTCTCAGGCAGCTTCGCGGCCAAGCAGGAGGCGGTCGACTGGGCTGTGTTCTGGCTGCCCGAAGGCGGCGAATTGGTGCAGGAAAGCTACGTTAACCTGATCCCGACTGCGCAGGGCGGTACCCACGTTAACGGCCTGCGCGCCGGCCTGCTGGAGGCCATCCGCGAGTTCTGCGAGTTCCGCAACCTGCTGCCGCGTGGCCTGAAACTGGCGCCGGAAGATATCTGGGAACGCGTCAGCTATGTGCTGTCGCTGAAAATGGCCGAGGCGCAGTTCTCCGGCCAGACCAAGGAGCGGCTGTCGTCTCGGGAATCCGCCGCGTTTGTGTCCGGCGTTGTCAAGGATGCCTTCAGTCTGTGGTTGAACCAGCACGCGGACATCGGCCAACTGATTGCCGAAATGGCCATCAGCCATGCGGGTCGTCGTTTGAAGGCGGGCAAGAAGATTGAGCGTAAGCGCATTACGCAGGGCCCGGCGCTGCCGGGGAAACTGGCTGACTGTGTCGGCCAGGACAGCAAGCGTTCAGAGCTGTTTCTGGTTGAGGGTGACTCGGCCGGTGGCAGTGCCAAGCAGGCGCGTGACAAAGAGTTTCAGGCGATCATGCCGCTGCGCGGCAAGATTCTGAACACGTGGGAAGTTGAGTCCAGCGAGGTGCTGGGCTCACAAGAAGTGCACGACATCGCTGTCGCCATCGGCGTAGACCCCGGAGCGGCCAGCCTGGAACAGCTGCGCTACGGCAAGATTTGCATTCTGGCTGATGCGGATTCGGATGGCCTGCACATCGCCACGCTGCTTTGCGCGCTCTTCGTGCGCCATTTCCGCCCGTTGGTGGAGGCGGGTCATGTGTTCGTGGCGATGCCGCCGCTGTATCGGATTGATATCGGTAAAGACGTTTATTACGCGCTGGATGATGCCGAGAAGCAGGGCATCCTTGATCGCATCGAGGCCGAGGGTAAGCGCGGCAAGATTCAGGTGACGCGTTTCAAGGGGCTGGGCGAGATGAATCCGCTGCAGCTGCGCGAAACGACCATGGCACCGGAAACCCGTCGACTGGTGCAGTTGACCGTTGATGAGACGCAGGACACTGAGCAGCTGATGGACATGCTGCTGGCCAAGAAGCGCTCCTCTGACCGCAAGGTCTGGCTTGAGAGTAAAGGCAATCTGGCCGAGGTGCTGCTTTGATGAGTGGCACCCGTCTGCGCCTGCTGGGCGCATTCCTGATGGTTTTGAGCGGCACCGTATCGGCATTCGAGCGAGCCCCTGAGCTGCAGCTCGAGTCTGCCTTGCCGCTGGATGGTATGCCGCGGGGCAATCTTTCCGCCTTGCAGCGCTGTGACGGGCGTCTGCTCGCGGTGTCTGACCGTGAAGATGCCAGCTTGTTCGTCCTGCAGCGCACGGAGGAGGCCTATACGGCAGAGGTTGAGTCTTTTGTGCTGCCGACAGAGACGCCCTCGATGTTGCCGGTGCAGTTGCTGGCTGGCGCCTGGTTACGTGGCTTGAGTGGGCCGGCGCTGGACTTCGAAGGACTGGCGTGCGACGGGCAGGGCAATCGCTATCTGGTCAGTGAGAGTCAGCTGGGCGTGCTGCGTTTGCCGCCGCCGTCTGATGCGCCTGTGGCGGGTAAGTGGCTGAATCTGGACCCGGCGCTTTACACCGAAGGTGAAGCGCGTGGCTTGTGGCAGCAGATCAATGCGCTGGCCGAAGGCATTGCGATTGACGCAGAGGCCGGAACGCTCTGGCTCGCCGCTGAGCGTCAGGCGCGTGGGCTGATCAAGCTTCAGCATCAGGGTGATGAATGGAAATGCCCTCTCGCTGGTTGTGTGCTGTTGGCTGAACGTCGATTCCTGCCGACGGAACCCTTTGGTCCCGGCATTCTCAATCGTGAGGTCATGCCGGTGGATTTTTCGGATGTCGTTTACTGGCAAGGTCGGCTTTGGACGCTGGAGCGTAATGCCCATCAGGTCTGCCGCCGCAACCCGCTGTCCGGGCAGCGTGAGCGCTGCTGGTCGTTCGCGCAAAGTGTGCTGGTTGAGCCCTATTTCTACCCGGATGCGCCATACGGCCTGGCTGAGGCGCTGCTGATTGACGAGAGCGGGATTGTTGTTGGTCTCGATAACAACGACCGCGCTCGCCCCGATGGTGATCTTCGCCCTTGGTTGTTCCACTTTGCCTTGCCCGGGGACTGGCGTGAGGGCTATCAGCCGTGAACGAGCCTCTGCCCCCATCACAACGCAAGTTGGGGACCGGGATGATGATCCTGGCCTGGGTGGCAGGGCTGTTGCTGGCCGCATACTGGTTCAGTGGGGTAGAGGAGCGTCAGCGCAATCCTAACCAGCGCCCTGAATCGAGCCAGTTGGGCAGTGCGGTCGAAGTGCGGTTGGAACCCAACCGGCAGGGGCATTATCTGCTGCGTGGAGAGATCAACAGTAAGACAGTCACGCTGTTGGTTGATACCGGGGCTAGCTTTGTCGCGGTTCCTGCTGGCCTTGCCGATGAACTGGGGCTGTCACGTGGCCGGCAGTTCATGGTTGATACCGCCAATGGGACCGCTGAAGGCTATGCAACTCGTCTGCAGACGCTGCAGCTTGGCGATATCGTGCTGCGCGATGTAGAGGCCGGCATTGTGCCGGGTATGGCGGGTGAGGAAGTGCTGCTGGGCATGAGCGCCCTCAGACAACTGGATTTTCGTTCGCAGGGCGGCGATCTGCTGCTGCGACAGTACCAATGAGTTATCCGGCGGGCTGCGCATGGCGCGCAGCCGCCTGAGTGGAGAGTAAGCATGAGTGATGGACTGGACCTGAGCCTCGATGGGGTCGAGCGGCGAACGCTGGCGTCCTTTACCGAGGAGGCCTATCTCAACTATTCCATGTACGTCATCATGGATCGGGCGTTGCCACACATCGGCGATGGCCTCAAACCGGTACAGCGTCGTATCGTCTATGCAATGAGTGAACTGGGCCTTTCCGCCAGTTCCAAGCACAAAAAGTCGGCCCGTACCGTCGGTGACGTGCTCGGTAAGTACCACCCCCATGGCGACTCGGCGTGCTACGAAGCCATGGTGCTCATGGCACAACCGTTCTCCTATCGTTATCCGCTGGTGGACGGTCAGGGCAACTGGGGGGCGCCGGATGACCCGAAGTCTTTCGCGGCCATGCGTTATACCGAGGCCCGTCTGGCGCGCTACAGCGAGGTGCTGCTGAGCGAGTTGGGGCAGGGCACGGTCGACTGGCAGCCCAACTTTGACGGCACGATGGACGAGCCCATGGTGCTGCCGGCACGTCTGCCCAATCTGCTGCTCAACGGCACTACTGGCATTGCCGTGGGCATGGCAACGGATATTCCGCCGCATAACCTGAAGGAAGTGGCAGCCGCCTGCATTCGTCTGTTGGATGATCCGGGCGCGGGGCTGGACGAGATTCTGGAGCACATTCAGGGCCCGGACTTCCCCACTGAAGCGGAGATCATCACGCCGCGTCACGAGCTGCTGAAGATGTACGCCAGCGGTCGCGGCTCAGTGCGCTGCCGTGCGGTTTGGACCAAGGAAGACGGCGAAGTGGTAATCACGGCGCTGCCGCATCAGGTGTCCGGGGCCAAGGTGTTGGAACAGATCGCCGCACAGATGCAGAACAAGAAGCTGCCGATGGTGGCAGATCTGCGTGATGAATCTGATCACGAAAACCCGACCCGTATTGTCATCGTCCCGCGCTCCAACCGGATCGATTTGGACGACCTGATGCAGCATCTGTTTGCGACGACTGATCTGGAGCACAGCTATCGGGTCAACATGAACGTCATCGGTACTGACGGCAAACCGGCCGTGAAGGACCTGTGGGGCATGCTGAGCGAGTGGCTGGGCTTCCGGGTTGCGACGGTGCGTCGTCGTTTGCAGTTCCGTCTGGACAAGGTTCTGGCGCGCCTGCACCTGTTGGACGGTTTGCTGGTTGCCTTCCTCAATCTGGATGAAGTCATCCACATCATCCGTACCGAAGAGCACCCCAAGGCCGAATTGATCGCGCGTTTCGACCTCAGCGAGCTGCAGGCTGACTACATTCTTGATACCCGCTTGCGTCAGTTGGCGCGACTGGAAGAGATGAAGATTCGCGCCGAGCAGGATGCGCTGCGCGAAGAGCGTGATGAGCTGCAGAGCATTCTCGGCGACGAGTACAAGCTGCGCACGCTGGTGCGTGATGAACTGGCCGCTGATGCTGAAACCTATGGCGATGAGCGCCGCTCACCGCTGGTAGAGCGCAAAGAGGCGCGCGCGCTGTCGGAAACCGAGCTGGTGCCGTCCGAGCCGGTGACGGTCGTGATGTCAGAGAAGGGCTGGGTCCGCTGCGCCAAGGGCCATGATGTCGATGGCACTGGTCTCAGTTACAAGGCCGGGGACGGCTTCCTGGCACAGGCCAGCGGCCGCTCCAATCAGCAGGCGGTATTTATCGATAGTACGGGCCGGAGTTACTCGCTATCTGCGCACACGCTACCGTCTGCGCGGGGCCAGGGTGAGCCCCTTACTGGTCGATTCAGTCCGCCGTCCGGGGCTGGGTTTGACGCCGTCCTGATGCCTGACGAGCAGGGCTTGTATCTACTGGCCTCGGACGCCGGTTACGGATTCTTGGTCAAGGGTGAAGATATGCTGGCCAAGAATAAGAACGGCAAGGCGTTGCTGAATATTCCTGATGGCGGACGCATCATGTCGCCGCAGGCGGTACGCTATCCGCAGAGTAGCCACCTGGCGGCGGTGTCCAACGAAGGCCGTCTGCTGGTATTTCCGCTGAAGGATTTGCCACAACTGGCCAAGGGCAAGGGTAACAAGATCATTTCTCTGCCTTCGGCGCGGGTGAAATCTCGCGAGGAATTTGTTGCCGGGCTTGCCGTGCTGCCGCCGGGCGCTCAGCTGGTGCTGACCGCTGGAAAACGGACCCTGACGCTGAAGGCCGGAGACCTTGAACACTACAGCGGTGAGCGTGGCAGGCGCGGTAACAAGCTGCCACGTGGTTTCCAGAAGGTTGATTCGGTTGCAGTCGAGCTGACGTCCGCGTCCAGTGCTGAACCGACTGCCGAATAGGAAATGCAGCGCCAGTCTCAGGACTGGCGCTGGTTGTAGAGGGAGCTGAGTTGGCGTTCCAGAAGCGACTGATAGGGCTCCAGCAGGCGCTCAATGCAGAAGGTCCCGGGTTGGCTCGCCAAACGGCGTGCTGACGCGCATTGAGACAGGCCGTCACTGGCTGCCAGCTCGGCGTCCACCAGCAGCAGGTTGCGACTGTGCTGCAGTTGCTCCATGACCCGTAGGCAGGCGTCATGCTGACCCAGTGCCTCGTCGTCCAAGCCCTCCAGGCCGCCGGCATGACCGAGTGCGAGCTGCAGATGCAGCGCGATACCGGTATCGGCAATCTCGATCTGCAAATCGTGACCCAGTACGCGCAGCAGCTCACCGCAGCACAATCCATGTTTCAGTTCCGATCCGTCGCCCGTGCTGTCTTTGAACAACGCGATACTGGTGCCGTCGTGTAGCGTGTGTTGCTCGCCACCATACAGCTGGCAGGCATGCTGTACCTGCTGTCGGTAGCGCTCAAGCAGCTTCATCAAGCGCTCGCGTGGCAGGCGGCGGAGGGCGTCCTGGTTGCCCAGGCGGACGGCGAGCATTGCCTGCTTCTGCATTGGCACGTCGGGAGTGTGGCCGTCTTCTTGTTCGTCTTCCGAGGCTATAACGGCGGAGTCGGGCTGCTCGTCCGAGTCGTCGTTTGCGATTTCGGGCTGCGTTTCAGTCTCTGCCACAGTGGCTGGCGCTGTATCGGAGGAAGCGGTGTCCAGCGCTGGCTCGGGTTGCAGTACCGGTATCGCGGCGTCATCCAGCAGAGGAGGCGTTAATCCTTGCGTTGCCTCTGAATCAGCGCCCAGCTCGACTGTAATCTCTGGCTCTGGCTCTGGCTCTGGCTCTGGCATCAGACCACGGTTATGCAGCAGCGTACGTGACAGATCGCCAAGCTCGTCCCTGCGGGTGCATGCCGGTGCCGGAAAGCTCGGGTTGGCATCCCAGTCGGCCAGTGCTCGCAGTTGCTGGGCCAGATCCCGGCCGCGGTGCCATGCCAGCAGCCCTACGATGCAGCCAATCAGCAGCAGCCCCCAGATCAGGCGCTCCAGCAACAGGTTGGCTGGCTGGATGAACGGGGTGGATGCCAAGGTCAGTTGTACCTGGCCCGTGAGCTGGTCTTGCAGATGTACCGCAGCGATGTAGTTGCCCTGACCCGGGGCGCGCAACTGGCGCGCGGGCTCGCTGCCGGCTTCGGCGATCAATCGGTTGCCCGGTGAATAGAGGCTCACGTGGGCGATCATGGGGTTTTGGTTCCACTGAGCCAGCAGGATATTCAGGCTCAATCGGTCTTCGGCAGCCAAGGGTTCTGCGGCGCTTGCGGCGATCTGGCGCGCCAGTGCGCTGCCCACTCGATCGGCCTGCTGTGCGACATCCTGCTGCAACTGGACCTTGCCCAGCCAGAGTGCCAGCACAAGCAAAAGTAGCAGCGGGGCGGCGACCAATAGTGGCATGGCGCCGGCGAGCGTCAGCGAGCGACGGCGCACGTTGGCGTAGCAGCGCAGGAATAGATTGTCTTGGTTAGGCGTTTTGCGGCTCAAATCGGGGCTCGATGGTTGCGGAGGTATGAATCTCGGGGGATCGGTGAATAACCGGTTTGGCGAGTATAGCTATTCCCCATAGGCGGAAAAAGGCTGATCTGTGAGGTGATGGGCAAATGCGAGTAGAATGGGCGCCCTCACTTTTAACTGGGAGCGAGCGTCTTGAAGGAAATCGTTCTGATCAACATCACCGGACCTGATCGCCCGGGTCTTACCGCGGCTATCACAGGCCTGCTCGCCAGGGCGCGAGTCAACATTCTCGATATTGGTCAGGCGGTCATTCATGACACGCTGTCCTTCGGCATTCTGGTTGAGATGCCTGCCGATCAGGGTAGCTCTGACGTGCTTAAGGAAGTGCTGTTTCGCGGTTATGAACTGGATCAGCAGGTGCGTTTTACCCCTGTCAGTGCGGAAGAGTACGGCCGCTGGGTAACGGGGCAGGGCAAAGTGCGTCATATCGTGACGCTGTTGGCTCGCCGGGTTACCGCGGAGCATATTGCTCGGGTCAGCGAGATTACTGCCCGTTATGGCCTCAACATTGATCATATCGATCGTCTTTCTGGACGCATTCCGGAAGGACTTCCGGAAGATCAGGGCAAGGGCTGTATCGAGTTCTCCGTACGCGGTGAGCCGGAAGACCCGGCGGCGCTGCGGGCCGAGTTCTTGGCAATCGCTCAAGAGTTGAACGTCGATATTGCCTTTCAGCAGGACAGCATCTTCCGGCGAAATCGCCGCCTGGTGGTGTTCGACATGGATTCAACGCTGATCGATGCGGAGGTAATCGATGAGCTGGCCAAGGCGGCGGGTGTCGGTGACGCGGTTGCCGAGATCACCGAGCGAGCGATGCGAGGCGAGCTGGATTTTCGCGCCAGCTTCCGTGAGCGCATGGCGCTGCTCAAAGGGCTTCCAGTCTCTACGCTCGATAGTATCGCCGAGTCGCTTCGTCTGACTGAAGGGGCCGAAACGCTGATCGCTCAGCTACGCCGCCTTGGCTACAAAACAGCGATTCTGTCTGGTGGCTTTACCTACTTTGCCGAGCGTCTGCAGCAGCGCCTGGGCATTGATTACGTCTATGCCAATTCTCTGCCGGTGGAAAACGGCCTGGTTACTGGCGAGGTGCAGGAGCCGATTGTCGATGGGCAGCGCAAGGCTGAGCTGTTGCGTCAGTTGGCGAGTCAGGAAGGGATCAGTCTGGAGCAGACCATTGCGGTTGGCGATGGGGCGAACGACCTGCCAATGCTGTCTATCGCCGGCTTGGGTGTCGCCTTCCGCGCCAAACCGTTGGTCAAGCAATCGGCCAAGCAGGCGATTTCGACACTGGGCCTGGATGGCATTCTCTATCTGCTGGGCTTTCGCGATCGCGAGGGGCAGTAAGCAGGACTGGCGCTGCGAGACTCGCAGCGCCAGCCTTATGTCATGCGGCTCAGTCGGCAGAAAAATCGTAGTTCATGCTGTCGCTGGGCGGTTGCAGGTAATGCCCTTGAATATAGTTCGCACCCGCCTGCCAGAGAGTCGGCATCATTGCTGCGCTGTCGACGTAGGGCACTATAGTCAGCTTGCCTTGGCTGTGCAGCGAGCTGATGATGTCCTTTAGCGTATCGACTGCTTTCGGGTCTGACAGGTCACGCGTGAATGAGCCGTCAATCTTGATGTAGTCCGCGTGCACATGCTTGAGCGCCGCATAGGGGTTCAGCGCGCCGCCGAAATGACTGATCGATACCCTGCAGTGCATCCGGTGCAGCGCTTCGGTATGCATTTTGGCCTGCTTCAGATACGTATTCACATCGGCATCGTGGAACTGGAAGATGATCGCATCGGCGGGCAATCTGGCTTCTTGCAGCTTGCTTGCGATCCACTCGACCATGTCCGGTGCCTGCAGGCTCGCAGCGCTGAGGTTGAGTAGCAGGTGGGTGTCGGCCCCGCGCCCACGGTGATTGCTAAGCAGTTTGACCGCCTGGGTGATCACCCAGCGGTCGATGTCCAGCGCCAGCCCTGCTTCCTGGGCAGCTGGCAGGAAGTCTGCAGCCGGCACTTCCTCGCCTTCATGGTTGAGTAGGCGCAGGAACGTCTCGTAGTTCTCGGCTTCGTCGCCTCGTAGGCTTATGATTGGCTGGAACAGCAGGCGGAATCCGTTGGTTTCCAGTGTGTGTTTAATCAGGGCGATCAGGTTGCCACGGTTGGCTTGCAGGGCTAGTTCTTCAAGCGGGTTGAATACTTTGATGCCGTTGCCGCCAGTGTTGCTCAGTTGGTCTGCCAGGCGGTGGGCTCGATCAATTGCCTCGACCGGATCAGCGTTGGTTTCGCTGATGGACGCTACGCCCATGCTGACCGTAATTCGCACGGTGCGGCTGTTGGTCTCAAACAGGTGAGCCTCGATTTTGGCGCGAAGCTCTTCAAGCTGATCATTTGCCGCTACCGGCTCCAGCCCTTCCAGCAGAATGCTGCAGGCATCATCGGCGAAGCGCGCCATCAGGGTATCTTCGCTGAAGTGGGAGCGCAGCATTTGGGCAAGGTCGGTCAGCAGGAGATCTGCCGCGCCTATACCGATGTCGGCCTGCAGGCTGCTGAATCCATCGATGCTGAGATAGACCAGCGTGCTGGGTTGACCTTGGCGGACGGCCTGGTCGCGAATAGCGTCCAGTTGATCTTGGAAGTAGGCGCGGTTGAACATGCCTGTTACCAAGTCGCGGCTGGCCATGACTTTGAGCTTTTCTTCGAACTCGCTGCTGGCGGTCTCTGCGCGGATCACGACCTGGGTACAGGGCTCACCGTCATAGCTGGCGGGGGAGAAGCTCATCAGTATCGGGAAGCGCTTGCCGTCGCTATCGACGCCTTTGCAGCGCATTTCATTTTGGCCGCCCTCGTTGCCGTAGTTGCGCAGGAAGTCCTTGAACTTACCTTGGTCATCGGCGTCGATCAGGCCGACCATAGGTTCGGCAGCCAGGTCGTCCGGGTCGTCATAACCAAACAGCTCGCCATAGGCGCGGTTGGTATAAATGTGCATGCCGTCGTGTACGTAGGCGATCGCGTCAACGGAGCTGTCGAGCAGCAACTGGCAGCGCTTTTCTGCCTCGCGTAAGGTCTGTTCGACGATGCGCCGTTGACGGCGGGCGTCGAGGTTGGCCAGTTCGCGGCCAACCACTAGTGTCATCAGTGCATCTGCATCGTGCGGTAACGCGTCAGCCATGCCGGAGCGCAGGGCCTCGACACGCATCTCAAGATCGACCTCAGGTTTGAGCAGGATGAACGGGATGTCGCGCGCCTTGCGCTTGATCAGGGTGATCGCGTCCTCCGCTGTGAGGTAGCTGGTCTCGGCTTGCGCGAGGCAGATATCCCACGTTTGCTGGAGGCATTCCTGCAGGTCTTCAATCGAGGTGACGCGATGGGCGCGGGTAGCATGACCTGCGTTGCGCAGCAGGCTGACCATGCGCTCGGCGTTATTCTGCGAGTCGTCGAGGATCAGTAGCTTGATGGCTTGTTTTTCGGTGGCCATGTTTTTCCGGGAGGCGTGGGGGCAACGTGGAAGGTTGCCCCGTACAGATCAGAATTTCGAATCTACAGCGACTTCCAGAGGGAGTCAAAGTCATCCTCAGGGCCTGTAGTCAGAGATGCGCTATTCGTCTCAGTATGCGCCTTCTCCAGAGGGTTCTGATCAATCAACTGATACTCGAATTGACTGAAACTACCGGTCGCAGTGACCCTGTTGTTCAGATTGGCCTTCTCTGTCTTGCCGCCGTGCAGCAGATTTATCTTGCTGTTGACCTGGAAGGGTAGGCGCGGGGTAATGATGGTCGCTGGGCGATCAATCGCAGTTACTGCTGGTAGTAGCAGCGCGCGCAGGTATTGGCTTGGCTCGCCGGTCTTGCGGATTAATTTCGCCGCGCAAGGAGTGCAATGCGGTGCGATCAGCTCGATGCCCATCTGTGTGCCGCCGCCACGAACCTGGCGGATCCAGCGCACTACAGCCAGACTCCAGTCCTGTTCGTTGGCTTCCTGAATGCCCAGTAACTCGCCTGCTTGCAGCTGCTTTGGTACTTCCTTGGGCCAAGTCAGGCAGAAACCGCCGGGGCTATGGTTGACGATGGGCAGGCTGTGGATCGGGTAGTGCTCGTCCCTTTCCTCATCCTGTTCCTCGATGCTGCCATAGTCGATTTGTTCAATCCCGGAGGCGTGCCACTCTACGGACTCTGCACCGTCGAACGCGCCACTCCAGCCGCCTTGCTTGGCTTTTTGGGTGGCATCTGAGAACGGATTCATCTCGGCTTCGCTGGCATCAATCATGCGGGCGAAGCTGCGGCCAGAAATACGGTAATGGGTGGCGCTCATGCCGATGCTGACGCGCAGATGTCCCTGGCTGGGGATGCGGTTGAAGGTGCGTTCGGCGAGGTCGCCCCATGACTGGCTGACGTGCTGCAACAGCTCGATGCCTAGCACGTTCGGGACATGCAGGTCGCCGCGATAGGCAGTCCCTGCGGTCATGAATTCCTTGATTGCATTTACCAGGCGGCGGGTGTCGAGGCCGAGGCTGTTGTCCAGACTCTCGCCGCGAATCAGCGACTTGTAGCGTGGCGGGCAGTCCATCTCTGGATTGATGATGAACAGCGCCTTGTTGTCGTCCGGTGCGACCAGGCGCGTGTAGCGGCTCCAGTCCTCGAGAGTTGCAAACAGCTTGCCCATGGCACTTTGGCGCATCTGGTTGGGCCGCGCGGCACCCATCAGCAGAGCGACGATGTAGCACTGCTCTATGCTCAGCGCCTGGCGGTCGGCGCTCTCGCTGTCCGGCACGGGCGTCTGATGCAGTCCGCGTTTGCGCGCAAGTTGGTAGAGCTGGTGCAGTTCCAGCCAGACGCCGTCTGCGACGGGGCAGTACAGCTGGAACGCGCGCAGCAACGGCCCGCACAGGCCGCGGATGGAGCGCTGCAGCGCCAGCGTCATCAGGTTGGCGTGGTCGCGTGATTTGATGCTGCGTTCCTGGGCAACAATGATCTTGTAGCCGTTGGCGAGGTGGTTTTGCAGCGACTGGGACAGGTTGGCCACCTTGCGGGGCTTGTCTTCAAGGACAATCGACTGACCCAGGTAGTATCTTGATAGCGCTGTACAGACGTAGTGCACTTCCGGGCGAATGCGCTCCAGCATGGCTATACGCTTGTCTGCGGGTACGTTGTACTGGTTAAGCTCAATTAGTCCCTGATACAGCTGGCGTGCCGTTTCACCAATATTGGCTTTCGGCAGGTTGGCCAGCCACTGGGCGATACCTTTCTCGGAGCCTTCCGCAAAGCTCAGATTGCTGAGCGTTTGCTGCGGAATCCGCAGGTGCATTTTTTGCGTTGTGCTATCCATAAAGTCGTGTCCAGTACAAGCGTCGATGGCCTGGTGCGGCTTACTGCTCGCGCCGGTCTTCCGTGGCATCAGTGGGGGGTGCTGTTAATGAGAATACTCTAGCAGTTTAGCCATTAACTGGCTAAGTCCGCATCCTCGTTCAGGACCGGCCGCCGGGAAAAACGTCGCGTTTATCGATTGTTGTGTCCTGAGTCAGCTCAATACTGACCGGAACCTTGCCGGGTTCGCCGGCGACTTCGCGCACCAGCCTGGGTACAAGATAGCCGGGCAGCCGTGTGAGCATGGTGCCTACCAATGTGCGTGCGTCATCATCGCTCACCAGGAAGTGGCTGGCGCCGCGCACTCGATCAAGCAGGTGAAGATAATAGGGCAATATGCCGGCATCGCCTAGTGCTTCGCTTAGGGCCAGTTGGGCTTCGAGGTTGTCGTTAACGCCGCGCAGTAATACGGCCTGGTTGAGCAAAATCACACCGGCTTGGCGCAAGCGGATGGCGGCCTCGTTTGTGGCTGCGTCCAGCTCTGCAGCGTGATTGCAATGCCAGACCATGGTTACCGGCAAGCGGGTGCCGCACAGTGCGTCGATCAACTCAGAGGTGATGCGCTGCGGGATGACGATTGGTAGGCGGGTATGTATTCGCAGGCGGCGTACATGGGGAACGGCGGCAATCTCCCGGGTAAGCCAGGCTAGTCTTCGGTCGTTGGCTGCCAGCGGGTCTCCGCCGCTATAGATGACCTCGCTGATGCTGCTGTCGTTTCTGATGTAGTCGAGAGCCGCGTCCCACTCTGCTGTGCTCAGGTTGTTGTCGTCATAGGGGAAGTGGCGCCGAAAGCAGTAGCGGCAGTTGATCGCGCATCCGCTACTGACGACCAAGAGCAGGCGGCCGTGGTACTTGTGAATGATGCCGGGGCGGGCATTGCTGTGCTGTTCGCCTAGGGGGTCTAGTACGAAGCCGGGCTGCTCTTCCAGTTCTTCGCCAATGGGCAGCACCTGACGCAGCAGCGGGTCGTTGATGTCGCCGGGACGCATGCGCTTGAGGTACGGCTCTGGAACTCGCAGCGAGAAGCTTTTGGCTGCGGCAAGCGCTGCCGGCAGCAGGCTACTGTCGAGCTGCAGTCGATCCAGCAGCTCTGCTGAATTTTTGATGCTGTTGGCGAGGATATTTTGCCAGCTGGCAGACTCAACACGAACTGCAGAACCATGTATCATTGGCGTTTTTCCGCGCATGGGTGTCAGGGTGTCCGACTGACTGCCTCGCACACTGGTGGTGTAGCGCGAGTCGGATCATCCATTCAATTTAAAGTGGGAACTTGTATGGCCAACTATTCTACCAACGAATTCAAACCGGGTCTTAAGGTGATGCTGGACGGTGATCCGTGCTCGATCCTCGAGAACGAATACGTCAAGCCGGGCAAGGGTCAGGCGTTTAACCGCGTTAAGGTCCGTAACCTGAAGACCGGTCGCGTCAACGAACGTACCTTCAAGTCGGGCGACAGCCTGGAAGGCGCTGACGTAATGGATCGCGAAATGGAATATCTGTACACCGACGGTGAGTTCTGGCACTTCATGGCGACCGACGGCTCCTTCGAGCAGTACGGCGCTGACGAGAAAGCGGTTGGTGACTGCATGAACTGGATGAAAGAGCAGGTGATTTACACTGTGACTTTGTTCAATGGTGCGCCGATTGCGGTGACTCCGCCGAACTTCGTCGAGCTGGAAGTGGTTGAAACCGACCCGGGCGTTCGCGGTGATACCTCCGGTGGCGGCAACAAGCCGGCCAAGCTGGTAACCGGCGCTGTCGTGAAGGTGCCGCTGTTCATTAACACCGGCGACGTACTGAAAGTTGATACCCGTTCCAGCGAGTATGTTGGTCGCGCGTAACGGCTTTGGTGGTTGAAGAAACCGGGGCCCGTCCCCGGTTTTTTGTGTCCGTAAATCGAGGTAGGCAGCATGAATCGACCGTGGCAACCGAGTGCAACCATCGACGCTCTGCGTCAGCGCGCGGGCATTATCAATCGTATCCGCGCGTTCTTTGCCGAGCGATGCGTGCTGGAGGTCGATACGCCTAGCCTGTCGCATGCGGCTGTGAGCGACCCGTTCCTGCACCCCTTTTCTGCCGAGTACATCCCGGAGGGCGGTGGGCAGGCAGCCATGCTGTATCTGCATACCTCACCTGAATATCCGATGAAGCGTTTGCTGGCTGCGGGCAGTGGGGCGATCTGGCAGCTGTGCAAGGTCTACCGCAACGGCGAGATCGGCAGGCGCCACAACCCGGAGTTCAGCATGCTCGAATGGTATCGCCCGGGGTTTGATCACCATCAGCTTATGGATGAGGTTGATGCGCTGGTGCGCACGGTGCTTGCAGGCGAGCCGGCGCGGCGGGTTACATACGCTGCCGTGTTTGCGCAACATACCGGCCTGGATATTCATCAATGCAGTGACGCTGAACTGCAGGGGCTGGCTGAGCAGCGATGTGGTTTCCGGGGCGAGTTGTCGCGCGATGGCTATCTGAACTTGTTGTTCTCAGAGTGCGTTGAGCCCCAGTTACAGGCGCCGACCATGGTGTATGCGTTTCCTGCCTCCCAGGCCGCCCTCGCGCAGGTCGTGGAGGGGGATGATCGGGTGCCAAGCGCTGCACGTTTCGAGATGTTTGTTCAGGGAATGGAGTTGGCCAACGGATACTTTGAACTCACTGATGCCAACGAGCAGTTGCGGCGCTTTGAGGTAGATCAGACTCAGCGTGAGGCGCTGGGTCTCGCTACATTGCCGATCGACATGCCACTGGTAGAGGCGTTGCGCTCAGGCATGCCTTCCTGCGCCGGGGTGGCGCTGGGAGTGGATCGGCTGGTGATGCTGGCGCTGGGCGCCAGCACGATTGGCGAGGTGATTGCGTTCGATACGGAGCGTGCCTGATATTCAGGCGACGCTGCCCATCAGTTGTCCCATTTCGACGCTATCGCCGGCCTTGAGTGATTCACTCCAGCGCATCGCATCTGGGCCAAACAGAACGATAGCGGTTGAGCCCAGTTTGAAGCGGCCCATCTCGTCACCTTTTCCCAGGCTCGGTGCGGCTTGACCGTAAGCGGTGCTGCGCAGCTCGCGGCTGGGCGGAGCAACCAGACCGGCCCATACCGTTTCAACCGACGCAACGATCATCGCGCCAACCAGGACGACGGCCATCGGACCGGCTTCGGTATCGAACAGGCACACCACGCGTTCATTGCGGGCGAACAGCTCAGGCACGTTTTCGGCGGTGGTTTGATTGACCGAGAACAGTTTGCCCGGCACGTAGATCATCTCTTTCAGGGTGCCGCCCAGAGGCATGTGCACGCGGTGGTAGTCCCGCGGCGACAGGTACACGGTGGCAAACTCGCCGCCCTGAAATGGTGCTGCCAGCTCGGCATTGCCGCCCAGTAACTCCTGCACGCTGAAGCTGTGACCCTTGGCCTGGAAGATGCGGCCGTGTTCAATCTTGCCGAGCTGGCTGATGGCGCCATCGGCCGGGCAGAGGATGCCTCCGGTGGTCTGGTCCAGCGGGCGGGCATCAGGCTTGAGGGCGCGGGTGAAAAAGTCGTTGAAGCTGCTGTAAGCGGTCGGGTTCTCCTCCAGCGCTTGGCTCATATCGACCTGATAGCGTTTAACAAACCAGGTGATGAACGGGTTCTTGACCCAGGGCCAGGTGCAGTTGGCCAGGCAGCCGGCCAGACGCGACAGCAGATGGTGCGGCAGCAGGTACTGAAACAGGATAAAAAGACGGTCAGGCATGGTGCTTCCTTAAATTTCTACTGCGGTGTCTGGATGGTTGCCCCACTCGGACCATGAGCCTGCATAGGCTTTGACGCGCGGGTAGCCCAGCAGCTTGGCTGCCAGATAGGTGAAGCCGGAACGGTGGTGCGTCTGGCAGTGGGTGACAATTTCCTTGTCTGGCGTGATGCCCAGTTTTTGCAGCTGCTCGGCCATGTCTGAGCGCATGCGCAGGCCGCGCTCCGGGTCCATGCCGGCAGTCCATTCAAAATTGATCGCGCCGGGAATATGGCCGCCTTTGCTGGCAACGACCTTTTCGCCACGGTACTCCTGTGGTGAGCGAGCATCCCAGATAACTCGGTCAGGGTTGTGCAGGTCAGCCATCAGCGCCGTCAGGGTAATGGTGTGATCGTTGTTCGGCGTGATCGTGGGCGTCGTGGGTGTGGCTTGCTGCGGCGCACTTTCCAGCGGTAGTCCATCGGCGATCCAGGCCTTGAGGCCGCCATTGATATAGCTGTAGCGGGTATGGCCAATGCAGTCGAGCATCCAGATAAATCGCCCGGCCCAGCCGCCACCTTCGTCGTCGTAGACGATGTAGTGGATATCTTCCCGGTGACCCAGTTCGGCAAAAATAGCCCGCAACTCAGGCAGGCCGGGAAGTGGCCCTGGTCGTGGTGCTGGCGAGGCGGTGCGAGCAGGGGCCAGATGCACGGCGCCAGGAATATGCCCTGTTTGATATTGCTCGGCACTGCACAGGTCGACGAGGCGAAAGTGCTCGGCATCCAGCGGCAATGTCAGGTCAGCCGGCTCGATCAGTAGTGGCAGCTGTGAGGGCGCCATGGTCAAGGTCTCCTTGATAGGAACGCGCGGGCGATCCGTCGAGAAAAAGTGAATGCTTGGGGCTGCTAGCGGTTCGTGGTGTCCGCGTTTGGCCTATTTTGGCGTAGGGCAAGGCGCGAGTCACGAGGTTTGGCTGTTCCGCGGCCGTCGCCGCTAATGCGGCATCATTGCTTGATGCAGCTAATTTCGCTGCTTGAAGTGGAGCAAGGCCTTGTGCAGGCACTGAGCGGTCTTTACCAGTGCCTGCTGGTGTTTGGCTGGGAGCAGCTGACTGTCGCCGGTGCTGACGAAGATGAGGCCGATCAACTGCTGGTTGTGTACCAGTGGTGTCAGGTGGAATGCGTTGCCCGCGCTCAACTGGACCACCTTGTCGGGCAGGGTGGTCGCGTGGACGGCAAGTTGTCGTTGGTCCAGATCGTGGCAACTCGCGCTGAGCAGCCATTTTGGCCAGATGCCTTCTCGGCTGCTGCCGACAGATGCGCCGGCGACGGGCTGCTTGTTGCTAAAACCACTGGCGACTGCGATAACCAACTGATGGGTGCGCGCGCTAGAGAGTGCTATCCAGCTGGCGGGCAGGCCGAGTCCGTTGATCAGCGCGCTTTGTGCGCATTCCAGTAGTTGCGTGAGGTTGCTGAACGACTCGGGTTGCTTGCTGAGCCGGAGGCACAGAGTGCGCCACAGTTCAGGGTTGTCGGGCGCGCGCGTGCTGCCGGCGGCTGTGCTACGCGCATTTGCCACGCTGGCCGGGTTTGTGGCCTTGCTGGCTTTGGTGACAAGCGGGGCCGGGTGCAGCAGCCGAGCGGCCGGAAGGAAGATGTCGCTCTCGCTGCGCACGCACTGATCGTGAGCGCTGTTGACGGCATTCTCGTGTGTCAGTCGCTGAGCGTCAGCGACGTCGATATTGAGATACAGTGCGGTTAGTTTCTGCCAGCGCAAGGTGTGAATTTTGTACCAGCTGTCATGGGCGCCCAGCGCGATACCGTTGGCGATCAGGGCGCTATTGGCGGGCTGGGTCAGCCAGCGATACAGCTCGCGATCATTGTCCAGTTGGGCTTGCTGTTCCTGCGGGTGTGCGCTGTCGCGGGCAACGTGAAGCGCTTTGACCATCGTCCGCCGATGGCCGTTCAGCGAACGGTAGCCCTGCAGCACCCATGGTGGCAGCCACCAATCCTGAGCAACCAGTTGAACGAGTTTGAAGCCGTCTGCAGTGGTGTCGGCAATTTGGCGACGGCTTACGCCATCGGGCAGAACGCCATCGTTAAGGCGCTCCCAATGCTCGAACAGGTGTGGTTTGAGGTAGGCAAGCGTCCATAGTGGCGAGAGAAATAACAGGGTCGCCAGCGACATCTCGTGCCACAGTCTGGCGATACGGTTTGCGAACAGCCCCTGCGCCTGACTGACAGCGTGCTCGCTGATACTAAGCAGTTGCCGGTAAGCCCAGGGCAATTGCTCCGTCTCTACCGTGGGGATGTCTTTCAGCAGTTGCGCTATGCGTTGAGTTCCAAGCAGCGAACAGGCTTGTTCAAGTGTCAGTACATCAACGTCGCGTTTGCGCGCGGCTGCGCCGGCGGCGCGGCAGATGTGGAGAGCGGCTACTGGTGCACGCATGATCTCCTGCGTCAGCTCATTGATGCTGAGAAGATCACTCTCCAGATGCTCGACCAGAGATTGCTGTTGAGCGGGGCTAATTGGCAGCACGCAGTCATTCAGCTTCTGCCGCAACTCGCCGATAACCTCTGTAGTGCCGTTGTTGGGGTGTGTGCTCATGCGCCTCACAGCTTTATACTAGTCTTCTGCACGACTATAACCTGAAAGGCAGCACTTTGCTGCCCTGCGCGGCAACGCGCTCTGGCTCGTTCTGGATACCTCGAATCTATGTTGAAAATTGGTGGTTTTGTTGTTGTTATCGGCAGTGTGCTGGGAGGCTTCCTGCTGTCGGGCGGGCATATCGCTGCGCTCTGGCATCCCTTCGAGATCCTGATTATTGGCGGCGCAGCCTTTGGCGCTTTCATGGTCGCCAACAGCAGTGCGGTGGTGAAGAAGTGCCTTCGCGCCGCGCCAGCGATTATTTTTGGTCACCGTTTTTCCAAGCCGTTTTACCTGGATGTGCTGGGTCTGCTCTATGAGGTGCTGAACAAAAGTCGGCGCGAAGGGATGATGGCCATCGAGCAGGATATCGAAGAACCGGGCGAGAGCCCTATCTTCAGCAAATACCCAGCGATCCTCAATGATCGGATGATGACCGAGTTCATCTGCGATTATCTGCGCATCATGTCGACAGGCAACATGGCACCCCACGAGCTTGAGGCATTGTTTGATGTCGAAATCTCGGCGCTCAGCGAAGAGTTGCTCGAGCCCTCGCACGCGGTGACCCGCGTCGCGGATGCGTTGCCCGGCTTCGGTATTGTGGCGGCGGTATTGGGTATCGTGATTACAATGGGGGTGCTCGGGGTTGCCGAGCAGGCAGAAATCGGTGAAAAGGTAGCGACGGCACTGGTCGGGACCTTTCTTGGTATTTTGGCTGCTTACGGATTTGTCGGTCCGTTCGCCAGCGCAATGGGTCATACCGCCCATGAAGAGGCCAATACCTACGAAGCCATCAAGATGACGCTGGTCGCCAGTGCTCAGGGACTGCCGCCAGCGCTAGCCGTAGAGTTTGGTCGCAAGTCGCTACTGCCGGAGCACCGTCCCAGCTTCACTGAGCTGGAAGACTCGGTGAAGGGACGCTAAGCGGTGGACAACAATCAGCCGATTATCGTTAAGCGGGTCACTCGCAAGGATGCCGGTCATCATGGCGGATCCTGGAAGATCGCTTTCGCTGACTTTGCGGTAGCGATGATGGCGTTCTTTCTGGTGATGTGGCTATTGACCGTTGCGACGCCGGAGCAGCTGCGCAGTGTGTCCGGCTACTTCAATGACCCGATCGGTTTCAGTGAGGGCGGCAGCCCATTTGCTATTGATCTTGGTGGCTCGCCGGAAGTTGCTCCGGAACGCACGCTGAACAAGACCGAAGATCCTGAGGATCAGCAACTGATCGATGAGGATTCGGCCAAACAACTGGCAGATCAGGCTGAGCGCCGGGACATGGAGCAGTTGCTGCAGGAACTGCAGAATCAGATCGACAGTGAGCCTGTACTGCAGCGCTTCAAGGACCAGATCCTGATCGAGATCACCCAGGACGGTCTGCGTATTCAGATTGTGGACGCGGAGAACCGGCCGATGTTCGCCAGCGGCAGTGCTCAGTTGCAGTCCTACTTTGAAGATATCTTGCTCTCGCTCAGCGACACTATCGCCAAGGTCAACAAGAAAATCAGTATCAGCGGGCACACCGATGCGCAGCCGTTCGTCGGTCGCAGCGGCTATGGCAACTGGGAGCTTTCGAGTGATCGAGCCAATGCAGCGCGTCGCACCTTGCTAGCGGCGGGCTACCCGGAGCAGCAAGTGGCCCGGGTCGTCGGTTATGCAGACTCGGCCTTGTTTGATCGTGAAAATCCGCTGAGCCCGACCAACCGGCGTATCGACATCGTCGTCCTCAATAAGCACGCTGAGGAGCAAATGCTGGAGGGTGTTGATACTGTGCCGGCGGCGGAGCCATTGCCGGACGAGCCAGCGCTGATTGAGCCTGAGTTGCTCCCTCAGATAGTGGAGCCGCCGCCCGAAGCGAGTGTCCCGCAGGGCAACGAGCCGGTCGATGAGCCGGCAGCGGTTGAGCCGGCAAGTGAGCGTCGGCTTAACCTGTTCGATAATGCAGAGCCAATCAGGCGTCTGCAGGAGTAGGGCAACTCAGCTGCTGAGACTGGAGAGAATGTGGCGGTAGCTGCTCATGCGAATCGCCGAAATATCTCCTGCCTCGACTGCCTGCAGCAGCGCGCAGCCCGGCTCATGCAGATGCTGGCAGTCGCGGAAGCGACAGTGGCCCAGGAATGGGCGAAACTCGATAAAACCTTCCAGTAGCTCATCGTGAGAAATGTGCGTCAGGCCAAACTCACGAATACCGGGTGAGTCAATCAGGTCTCCACCGGCCGGGAAGTGAAACAGCTTGGCCGTGGTGGTGGTGTGAGTGCCTTTGCCTGTGCTCTCTGATAGCGCGCCGACCCGCAGATCCTGGCCCGGTAAGAGCGCGTTGATCAACGACGATTTACCTACGCCGGACTGACCAACGAATACACTGGTGTGGTCTTTCAATTCGGCGCGCAGGCCATCCAGGCCGTCCCCTTCGCCTGCGGAAAGCAGCAGGGTGCGGTATCCAAGCTGGCTGTAGTCATCGAGCCACTGCAGCAGCTCTGGGTCAGGATTGGCTTTCAACAGGTCTGACTTGTTCATCACCAGCAATGGCTCTATAGCAGCCTGTTCGGCGGCGACCAGATAGCGGTCAATCAGGTTGGTGTAGGGGGTTGGCAGGGGCGCGAAGACAATGATCAGGCGGTCGACATTGGCTGCGACGGGCTTGAGCTGGCCGCGTTGATCCGGGCGACAAAGCTCAGTCTGGCGCTCCTGCTGGGCGACGATGACACCGCTGTTCTGGTTGTCTGGTCGCCAGACCACGCGATCGCCTGTGACCAATGCAGGGAGGTTTGCTCGGCGGTAGCAGCGCCGCACCTGACCTGCCAGCTCTCCACTGGTGGCCTCAACATCAACCTGCACGCCAAAGTGGGCGATCACCAGGCCGGGCTGTTCGGGTCCGAGGTCGCCACCGATCAGGCTCTCCTCTGCGCGTTCGGCGCGGCGATCTGCGCGGGCAGCGCGCTCGTCCTGGATCTTTTGGATGCGCCAATTCTGGCGGCGGGTAAGGTTTCGTTTGGCCATGGGCTCTGCGTCTGAATAATCGGCGGCAGTTTAGCACGCTGCAGTTATACTGCAGCCATTGCGCGTTACGTGCGCCTCACGCCTAGCCAGGAGCTCTTATGCAACACCCTGACAACCTGATCTGGATTGACCTTGAAATGACCGGACTGGATCCGGACAGCGACGTCATCATCGAGATCGCGACCATCGTCACCGACTCCGAACTCAATGTCTTGGCCGAAGGGCCGTCGCTGGCGATCAAGCAGCCCGACGCGCTGCTCGACGGTATGGACGAGTGGAATACCCGCCAGCACGGGCAGTCCGGCCTGACCCAGCGCGTGCGCGACAGCAAGATCAGTCTGGCCGATGCCGAACAGCAGACAATTGAGTTCCTCGCTACCTGGGTGCCGGCGGGCAAGTCGCCGATGTGCGGTAATAGCATCTGTCAGGATCGGCGTTTTCTGTATCGCGGCATGCCAGAGCTGGAAAAGTACTTCCATTACCGCAACCTGGATGTCTCGACGTTGAAGGAGCTGGCCGCGCGTTGGGCGCCAGAGGTGAAGAATGGCTTCAAAAAGCAGAGTAGCCACTTGGCGATGGATGATATCCGTGACTCTATCGCCGAGCTGCAGCACTACCGCGAACATTTCATCAAGTTTTAAGTTCAGGCCGCGCCGTGCTGCTCCAGGGCCCAGCTGACATGCTCGCGTACTAGCTCTGAGGGGTAGGCTCGGCGTCGTTTTAGTGCTTCGATGACGGGAATGCTGGTGGTCGCATTCCCCAGCCCCACAGCGAGATTGCGCAGCCAGCGCTCATAGCCGATGCGGCGTATCGGAGAGCCCTCTGTACGCTGCAGGAAGGTGGCTTCGTCCCAGCTGAATAGCTCGACCAGGTCTGCCTGATCCAGTTGATGGCGGGGGCTGAAGTCGGGCTCCGCGGTTGGTTTGGCAAAGCGATTCCACGGACACACCAACTGGCAGTCATCGCAACCAAATACCCGGTTCCCCATGGCGCTTCTCAGGTCATTGGGAATGGCACCTTTCAGTTCAATGGTGAGGTAGGAGATGCAGCGCCGTGCGTCCAGCAGGTGTGGCCCAACGAAGGCGTCCGTGGGGCAGCGCTCCAGGCACGCGGTGCAGTTGCCGCAGTGCTCGCTCTGCTGCGGCTGGTCTATTGGTAGTGGAAGGTCGGTAAAGAGTTCGCCAAGAAAGAAGTAACTGCCGGCCTTGCGGTTGATCAGCATGGTGTTCTTGCCAATCCAGCCGAGACCCGCGCGGCTGGCCAGTGCGCGCTCCATGACTGGAGCACTATCCACGAAGGCCCGGTAGCCGAAGGGGCCGATCAGTGCCTGAATACGGTCGGCCAATTGCTGCAAGCGGCGTCGTATCAGCTTATGGTAGTCGCGGCCCAGTGCGTAGCGGGAGATGTAGGCGCTGTCGGCGTTGGCCAGGCGCTTGGTCATGGCGCTGTCGGCAGGCAGGTAGTCCATGCGCACCGAGATGACGCGCTGGGTACCGGGAACCAGCTCTTCAGGTTGGGTGCGTTTGCTGCCGTGGCTGGCCATCCATTCCATTTCACCCTGATAGCCTGCATTAAGCCAGCGTTGGAGCCATTGCTCGTGTTCGCCGATCTCAGGCGCGCCGATGCCCAGTTGCTGGAACCCGAGTTCGCTCGCAAATGCGCGAATTTGTTCAGCGAGGGCGTCGTAGTCTGGTCTGTCGGGCATGAGTGCTGGGGTAGCTTGGAAGGATTCTCTTATAATTGTGCCAGACAACCCGTGCAGGAGCCTATTAATGTCCGACCCGATGCCATTCTGGGTGCATTCGCGGCAACAAACGCGGCAGCTTGATGCTGCGTTGATTTTCTCGGGTATCCCCGGGATTGAGCTGATGCAGCGGGCGGCCTTGGCTGCCTGGCAGACTCTCGTGGCGCGATGGCCCGACGCCGGATGTATTACGGTTCTCTGTGGTGCAGGCAACAATGCCGGCGACGGTTATATTGTGGCTCGTCTGGCGCTGGCGGCTGGTTGGCGTGTTCAGGTGTATACGTTGTCGGCGCCGGAGCGCTTGTTGGGGGATGCGGCGACTGCCTGGCAGCGAGCGCAGCACGCCGGGGTGCCGATAGCGAACTGGACGCCTGATGCTGCGCTCGACGGTGTTTTGGTTGATGCGTTGCTGGGCACCGGGTTAACTGGCTCGGTTCGTGCCCATATCGCTGACGCGATTGACGTGATCAACAGGTCTGGCTGTCCAGTACTAGCCATCGATGTACCCAGTGGCCTGGATGCTGATTGCGGTGTGCCGCTGGGAGCTGCCGTGCGGGCCGATGTGACGGTCACCTTCATTGCTTTGAAGCTTGGCCTGCTGACGGCGCAGGGGCCGGATCTGTGCGGCGAGCTGGTTTACGCTGCGTTGGCTGATCCTTTGCCGGCCGAGGTGCCGGCTACTCTTGAGTTGCTGCATTTGTCGCGCTGGAAAGGGTGTCTACCTGTGCGACGGCAATCATCGCACAAGGGAAGTTTTGGCCACCTGCTTTTGGTCGGCGGCGGCCCTGGTATGGGCGGTGCGATCATGCTGGCAGCTGAAGCCGCGCTGTGTAGCGGTGCGGGGAAGGTGACTGTCGCGACTTGTGCCGAGCACGTTGCGCCCTTGTTGGCACGTTGCCCTGAGGTGATGGTGCGCGCGGTTGCAGACAGGCAGGATCTGGAGCCGCTGCTGGAAGCGGCGGATGTGCTGGTGCTGGGGCCTGGGCTGGGGCGCAGTGCCTGGGCCGAGCAGATGTTGTCGGTGTGCCTGATGGTGTCGTTGCCCCGCGTTCTTGATGCTGATGCGCTTAACCTGCTGGCGGAGCGATCAGAGGTGGTCCAGTTGGGGGTGAATACTGTGATTACCCCGCACCCGGCTGAAGCAGCGCGGTTGTTGAAATATTCAACGGCGAAGGTTCAGGGTGATCGTCTCGGCGCGATTCAGGCGCTGGCTGAACCGTTTGACTGTCACGTCGTTCTAAAGGGAACTGGCTCGTTGGTTGCTAGCCCATCGGCGGCAGGGTTGCCGCCCGCGGTGTGTAGTGCTGGTAATCCGGGTATGGCGGTCGGTGGTATGGGGGACGTGCTCTCCGGGCTCTTGGGTGCATTGCTGGCACAGCACGTTCCCGCAGCTCAGGCGGCACGGTATGCTGTGCTGGTACACGCTCTGGCGGGTGACCGGTTGGCTGGCGATGTGGGTCAAGTCGGGATTCGGGCCGGCGAAATGATTCCTGCGATGCGCAGGGTTTTGAATCAGCGGGGAGTTGAATGAAACTGGAGCTGCACGCACTGGGGGAAGAGGCCATGACGGCGCTGGGGGGCGATATCGCCAAGGCCCTAGAGGGACGGGGTATCGTCTATCTGGATGGCAATCTCGGTATGGGCAAGACCACGCTGAGTCGAGGCATCATTTGGGCTCTCGGGCAGCAAGGGCCAGTCAAGAGCCCAACTTACACGCTGGTTGAACCCTACGAACTGGGCTCGGTCAATGCCTATCATTTTGACCTCTACCGGCTCGCCAGCCCTGAGGAGCTGGAGTTTCTGGGCGTGCGTGACTATTTTGACGGTGAGAATCTGTGCCTGATTGAGTGGCCTGAGAAGGGGCGAGGGGTTTTGCCAAGACCTGACCTGACGATTACCATTGACGCCGAGGGTGAAGGGCGGCGTCTGACACTGACCGGCGAGACCTCGCACGGTGAGCTGACGTGTCGACGGATTCAACAGATGCGGAGTGAAGTCTAGCGTGATGCGCATGAGCGGAAGGAAGGGCCGTCGGTTTGGGCCGGGCGGGGTGCTGCTGCTCTTGAGCCTACTTTCGTCCTTTATTCAGGCTGCTGACATCAAGAGTGTGCGCCTTTGGCGGGCACCAGATAATACGCGGCTGGTGTTCGATCTCAGCGGTCCGGCTGAGCACACCTTGTTCACGCTGTCCAATCCCGAACGCATTGTTATCGATATCAGTAATGCACGTCTGGTAGCAGACACCAGTGCGCTGCCGCTTGAGAATACGCCATTGCGTGGTCTGCGCGCGGCACCGCGTGATGGCGACGGGCTGCGGGTGGTGCTGGATCTGTCCGAGCAAGTCAATCCGAAGAGCTTCGTGCTGCCGCCCAACCAGCAATATGGCGATCGCCTGGTTATCGATTTGTATGATCAGGCGCGCGCTGGCGCTTCTCTGCCGCAGCCCGCGGCACCAACGGCCAGTCCGCTGCCGCAGACGCCAACCCGCTCAGCGACTGAGGCCGGTACACGCGATATTGTGGTGGCAATCGACGCTGGTCATGGTGGCGAAGATCCTGGCGCTATTGGTCATGGCGGTGCGCGTGAAAAAGAAGTTGTGCTGGCTATCGCCCGTGATCTCAAGCGTTTGATCGACGCTGAGCCCGGTTTTCGTGCTGAGCTGGTGCGCACCGGGGATTACTTCATTCCGCTGCGCCGGCGTACCGAGATTGCCCGACAGCACAACGCCGACCTGTTTGTGTCAATCCATGCAGACGCCTTTACCCGTGCCAGCGCCAACGGTGCGTCGGTGTTTGCGCTGTCTGACCGTGGAGCGACCTCCGAGACCGCAAGACTGCTGGCTGACCGGGAGAACCGCTCGGACCTTATTGGCGGTGTGGGTGGCGTGAGCCTGGACAATAAGGATCAGGTATTGGCCAGCGTGCTGCTGGACTTGTCGATGACGGCGACCCTGTCAGCCAGCCTTGATGTCGGGCAGCAGGTCTTGTCCTCGGTTGGTCAGGTCAATCGTTTGCACAAGTCACGGGTGGAGCAGGCCGGTTTTATGGTGCTGAAATCCCCGGATATCCCCTCGATTCTGGTCGAAACCGGGTTTATCTCGAATCCGGGCGAGGCGCGCAAACTGGTTACGCGTAGCCACCAGCAGGCCATGGCGCGCGCGATCTACACCGGTTTGAAGGGGTACTTCCATCGCAACCCACCGCCCGGTACGCGGATTGCTGCCCTGAAGGCGAGCGGTCAGTTGGCGCAAGGCCCACGCGAGCATACAGTGCGGCGCGGCGACAGTTTGTCCATGATCGCGAACATCTATCAGGTCTCGCTGGCAAGTTTGCGCGCGGCCAATGACCTTTCTACTGATCAGATTCGAGTTGGCCAGGTACTTAAAGTGCCGGCCAGCAGTATGCTGGTCCAGAACGAACGCTGATATGTCCCGAATTCAATTGTTGAGCCCGCGTCTGGCTAACCAGATCGCGGCTGGTGAGGTTGTTGAGCGTCCTGCCTCGGTAATCAAGGAGTTGCTTGAAAACAGCCTTGATGCGGGGGCTAAGCGTGTCGATATTGATGTGGAGCAGGCTGGTGTCAAGCTGCTGCGCGTGCGTGATGACGGCTCCGGGATCGAGCAGGACGATTTGCCGCTGGCGCTGTCTCGTCACGCGACCAGCAAGATCCGCGACCTGGACGATCTGGAGAAGGTTGCGACCCTCGGTTTTCGTGGCGAAGCACTGGCTTCCGTCAGCTCGGTATCGAGGCTGACTCTGACCTCCTGTCCGGCCGGGGCTGACCAAGCCTGGCAGGTCGAGACGGAGGGGCGCGATATGGCGCCCAATGTACGACCGGCGGCGCACCCTCAGGGAACCACCGTCGAGGTGCGTGACCTGTTCTTCAATACGCCGGCCCGACGCAAATTCTTGCGCACCGAAAAAACTGAGTTTTCCCATCTTGAAGAGGTGGTTAAGCGTCTGGCGTTATCGCGCTTTGATGTAGGGTTCAACTTGCGTCATAACGGCCGGCCAGTGTTCAGCTTGCCGCCCGCGCGCACCGAGCAGGAAGCGCGTCGTCGCGTTGCAACGGTCTGTGGTCCGGCGTTTGTAGAGCAGTCGCGCTTTATCGATCATGAGCGCAGTGGTTTGCGTCTCTGGGGTTGGGTGGGGTTACCGACGTTTTCGCGTAGCCAGGCTGATCTGCAGTATTTCTTTGTCAATGGTCGGATGATTCGCGACAAGCTGGTGGTGCACGCTGTGCGGCAAGCCTATCGCGATGTACTGTTTAACGGTCGTCATCCAACCTTTGTACTGTTTATGGAGCTGGACCCGGCTGTGGTGGATGTGAATGTGCATCCGACCAAGCACGAGGTGCGCTTCCGTGACGGGCGCATGGTTCACGATTTTCTCTTCAGTACGCTGTACCGTGCGTTGGCAGACCAGCGTCCGGGTGACCAGGCGGCAGGGGAGGCCGGCGATGCGGTCGCTGCTCCTGCGTTAAATCCGGTGCAGGCTCAGCCTGCCGTAAGTGGCATAGATGCGGGTGTTTTCTCGGGGCAACAGCGGATGTCGCTGAATGAGCCGTCTGCAGTCTGGGATGCCGGCAGTGCGTCGGCATCACCTCAGTTTCAATCACGGCCGCCGTCAGCTGCAGGTGCGGCTTACGCGGGCCTGTATGGCAGTGCTACTGCTGGCGCAGGTCTGCCAGAGGCCGGCAAAGACGAACAAATTCCTCCGCTTGGTTATGCGGTTGCACAACTTCACGGTGTCTACATTCTCTCCGAGAATGCGACCGGTCTGGTTGTGGTGGACATGCATGCTGCCCACGAGCGCATCACCTACGAGCGGTTGAAGTTGGCGATGGATCAGGAGGGGTTGCGCAGTCAGCCGCTGCTGGTGCCGGAAACGCTGGCGGTTAGTCAGCGCGAGGCCGACTGTGCTGATGAGCATGCCGAATGGTTTACCCGTCTGGGAATGTCCCTGCAGCGCATGGGCCCTGAGTCGCTAGCGATTCGTGAGGTTCCGGCTCTGTTGCGACAGGCAGACGCGGAACAGCTGGTGCGCGATGTGCTGAGTGATTTGCTCGAGTATGGCAGCAGCGACCGCATTCAGGCGCATCTCAACGAGTTGCTCGCCACCATGGCTTGCCATGGAGCGGTGCGGGCCAATCGGCGTCTCACGCTGGCAGAAATGAACGGGCTGCTACGTGATATGGAACAGACCGAGCGCAGCGGGCAGTGTAACCATGGTCGCCCGACCTGGACCCAGCTGAGCATGGCCGAGCTGGACAAGCTGTTCCTGCGGGGGCGTTGAGTATGAGTCAGCTGGATACCCCGGCGTCGGCCGAGCGTCCGCCGGTGATCTGCCTCATGGGCCCCACGGCCTCCGGCAAGACCGATCTTGCGATGCATCTGTATGACCGCTTTCCCTGCGAATTGGTCAGTGTCGACTCGGTGCTGGTCTACCGGGGCATGAATATCGGCGCGGCCAAGCCTGACGCGGAGACCTTGCAGCGTTATCCGCATCATCTGATTGATATTCTGGATCCCGCCGAGCCCTATTCGGCCGCGCGCTTTCGTGATGATGCGCTGGCATTGATGCGGGATATTACGGCGCGAGGCAAAGTGCCGGTTCTGGTTGGTGGCACCATGCTCTACTTCAAGGCCTTGACCGGTGGGTTGGCGGCCATGCCGTCGGCTGATGCAGCGGTGCGCGAGCGAATCGAGAAAATGGCCCGGGAGCAAGGCTGGGAGGCTGTTCATGCGGCCATGGCAGCGGTAGACCCTGAGGCGGGGGCGCGCATTCATCGCAATGATCCGCAACGTATTCAGCGGGCGTATGAGGTATTTCTCAGTAGTGGTATTACACTGAGTGAATGGCACCGGCGCCAGCATGCAGAAAAAGCCTCAGGGCAGGCGCCGGAGAGCGGTGTTTTACCTTATACTGTGCGCTATCTGGCGGTCGCACCGCAGGAGCGCTCGGTCCTTCATCAACGAATTGCCGAGCGTTTTTCGCTGATGTTGCAACAAGGGCTGATTTCCGAGGTCGAAGCGTTGCATGCGAGAGGGGATCTGGATGTCAGTATGCCCTCCATTCGTGCGGTCGGTTACCGACAGGTCTGGGATTATCTGGAAGGTCGGCTTGATTATGACCAGATGCGCGAGCGAGGGGTTATCGCGACACGTCAGTTGGCCAAGCGGCAGTTTACATGGTTGCGTGGCTGGCATGCGCCGATTGAATGGCTCGACAGTCTTGATCCGAAAAGGTTTGAGCGGGCCTTGAAAGTGCTGGAAGCCGTCGCAATATAGCTTTGACGCTTCCGCCAGCCCCAGTCTGTGCGCAGTACATGCCTGCTCGTCTTTCGGATAATGGACAGGCCGGCCAAATTGCATTGTTATGATGCGTAAAACTATACGGTTTCCATGAAAGGAGTGAGGCAATGTCAAAAGGGCATTCTCTACAAGACCCTTACCTGAACGTTCTGCGCAAGGAACGTGTTCCGGTATCCATCTATCTGGTCAACGGCATCAAGCTGCAGGGCCAGATTGAATCTTTTGACCAGTTTGTCATTTTGCTGAAGAACACTGTCAGCCAAATGGTCTACAAGCATGCAATTTCTACCGTCGTCCCGGGTCGCCCGGTACGCCTGCCGACTCAGCCTGGTGCAGATGAAGCTGAGGCCGGCAATTCCTGATGATGCAGGGGGCCTGATTGTTTTTTGAGCGTCACGAAGGGGGTGAGCGTGCCATCCTCGTTCACCTTGAAGGTGTAGATGAACAGCGCCGGGAAGATCAGCACGAATTTATCGAGCTGGTGCGGTCTGCCGGAGCTGAAAACGCAGGCTTCCTTACCATCTCGCGTCACAAGCCGACGCCGCGATTCCTGATCGGCCCAGGCAAGGTCGAGGAATTGCGAGCGCTGGTCAAGGCCAGCGAGGGTGATGTTGTTATTTTCAATCACACCCTGACACCGAGCCAAGAGCGCAATCTTGAGCGTGAGCTTGAGTGTCGCGTGATTGACCGCACCGGCCTGATCCTCGATATCTTTGCGCAGCGTGCGCGCACTCATGAAGGCAAGTTGCAGGTCGAGTTGGCTCAGCTTGACCACCTGAGCACGCGCCTGGTTCGCGGTTGGACTCACCTGGAGCGTCAGAAGGGCGGTATTGGTCTGCGCGGCCCCGGTGAAACCCAGTTGGAAACTGACCGTCGTTTGCTTCGTGTCCGCATCAAGCAAATTACCAAACGCCTGGAAAAGGTTCGCAGCCAGCGAGACCAGGCGCGCCGCTCTCGTCGCCGTGCCGAGATCCCCGTGGTTTCGCTGGTCGGCTACACCAATGCGGGCAAGTCCACGCTGTTCAATACCCTTACTACATCCGAGGTGTACGCGGCCGATCAGTTGTTCGCGACCCTTGACCCGACCCTGCGCCGTATCGAGCTTGATGATGTGGGGCCGGTCATTCTGGCCGATACTGTGGGCTTTATTCGTCATTTGCCGCACAAGCTGGTTGAGGCGTTTCGCGCGACGCTGGAGGAATCCAGTCAGGCCGATCTGCTGCTGCACGTGATTGATGCCGCAGACGATGAGCGCGAGTCGAATATGGAACAGGTTCATGCTGTGTTGGGTGAGATCGGTGCGATCGAATTGCCCATGCTGGAGGTCTACAACAAGATCGACTTGTTGGAAGGCTTTGAGCCTCAGATTCAGCGTAACGAAGACGGTGTCGCAGTGCGCGTCTGGATTTCTGCCCAAAAAGGGTTGGGGCTGGATTTGCTGCGTCAGGCTATCGCAGAGCGCGTTGGTGATGATGTGGTACATGAGCAAATTGTACTGGGTTATACCGAGGCGCGGCTGCGTGCGCAGTTCTATGCTGTTGGGGCGGTGCTGAGCGAATCGGTATGCGAGGATGGGCGGCCGCAGCTGGATGTGCGCCTGCAGCGTAGTGATTTCAATCGTTTGCTCAAGCGCGAGGGCTGGCAGCCAGAGCAGTTTCTGCAGCAACATACTTTGCAATGAAAGTGCGTGGGCGTGGTTCGCGTCCGTCGCATGGTTTACGGTAGGATGGCACCCGGTTTCGGGGCATCTCCCGGACCTTGAACGTTACAGACAACGGAGAACGCTATGGCCTGGAATGAGCCTGGTGGCGGCAATAATTCAAACGACCAGGACCCTTGGGGTAGCGGCGGCAATCGCGGCGGCAAGCAAGGGCCGCCGGATCTGGATGAGGCGCTGCGTAAGCTGCAGGACAGCCTGAATAACCTGTTCGGCTCGAGTAAGCGAAGCGGCAACGGTGGTTCCGATCGCGGTGGCAACGGCAGTGCTGGTATCCCGGGTTGGTTTTGGGGGTTGGCGCTGGTCATCGTTCTCGGCTTCTGGGCGTTCAAGGCTGTATACATGGTGAACGAGCAGGAGCAGGCGGTTGTCCTTCGCTTCGGTGAATACCATCGTACGGTTGGCCCCGGCCTGCATCTGTATTTCCCGCCTGTGGAGAGAAAGTTCCAGCGTAACGTAACCCAGGTGCGCTCCTACCGGCAGCAGGGTCAGATGCTGACCGAGGACGAGAACATCGTCGAAGTGCCGGTTGCTATTCAGTACCGGATTTCCAATCTGGAAAACTTCGTCCTCAAGGTCGAGGATCCGGAAACCAGTCTGCGCCACGCTACCGAGAGTGCGGTTCGTCATGTAGTGGGCTCTACGCCGATGCACCAGGTGCTGACCGAGGGTCGCGAGCAGATGGCCGTCGAGGTGACGGAGCGGCTGCAACGTTATCTGGATGCGTATAACACTGGCATTACGGTGACCCAGGTGAACATCGAGAACGCTCAAGCACCAGCTGAGGTGCAGGATGCATTCGATGACGTTATTCGTGCCAAGGAAGACGAAGTGCGTGCCCGCAACCAGGCCGAAGCCTATGCCAATGGCGTTATTCCTGAGGCTCGTGGTCGTGCCCAGCGTATGCTGGAAGAGGCCAATGGTTATCACGACGAAGTGATCGCTCGAGCAGAGGGTGAGGCCAAACGCTTTGATTTGCTGCTGGAGCAGTATCAGGCTGCGCCGGGTGTGCTGCGTGAGCGTCTGTATCTGGATGCCATGCAAGACGTGCTGAGTAGCACTAGCAAGGTTCTGGTGTCTGGTGGTGAGGGCAGTAACAACCTGTTGTATCTGCCGCTCGACAAGATGATCGGGCAGGGCGCTGGCTCTGCTTCATCGGCAGGTAGTTCTTCCGGGCTGCCGTCAGCGTCGCAGAGTGACTCTGCCAGTCGTTCAACCTCTTCGCAGCAGCGCGATCTGCGTTCCAGGGAGTCTCGCTGATGAGTAACAAGTCTCTGATGGGTTTGATTGTTCTGCTGGCGGTGGTCATCGTCGGTTGGAACGGGTTCTTTGTGGTCAATCAGACCGAGCGTGCCATCGTGCTGCAGTTCGGTAAGGTGGTTGAGAGCGATGTTGCGCCGGGCTTGCACTTCAAACTGCCATTTGTGCAGGAAGCGCAGATCTTTGATGGGCGCCTGCTCACGCTCGACACCGCTACCCAGCGTTATTTGACCTTGGAGAAGAAGGCCTTGATGGTCGACTCCTATGCCAAGTGGCGGATCGCGGATGTCCAGCGTTTCTACACGGCGACCTCTGGTTTGCGGGCAATTGCAGAAGAGCGGTTGTCCCGTCAGCTCGAGTCAGGACTGCGCAACGAGGTGGCGCGTCGTACTCTGCACGAGGTGGTTTCCGGTGAACGTGACCAGCTGATGGCAGATATCACTGCAACGCTGGATGAGAGTGCGCGTCGTGAGCTGGGTATTGAAGTGGTGGATGTGCGGGTCAAGGCAATCGACCTGCCGGCCGAGGTTAACCGCAGCGTGTTTGATCGCATGAGCACCGAGCGTGAGCGTGAGGCTCGTGAGCATCGCGCCAAGGGTGCCGAGTTGGCTGAGGGGATTCGCGCCGATGCAGATCGCCAGCAGCGTGTAATTGTCGCTGAGGCGTTTCGTGAGTCTGAAAAGATTCGCGGTGATGGCGATGCGAAAGCTGCGGCAATCTATGCTGAGGTCTACAATAAGGATCCTGAATTCTACTCGTTCACTCGCAGCTTGCAGGCCTACCGCGAGAGCTTCGCAGACCGGTCTGACATGTTGGTGCTGGATCCGGAGAGTGAGTTCTTCAAGTACATGCAGGGTGGTCCGATCAAGCGCTGATCTGGCCCCTGGGTTTAAGATAAACGGGTCGCCCGCAAGGTGGCCCGTTTTTCTGTCTGCCGGGGCATTAAATGGGTTGAATGCCCCGGGTGTCTGGCGTAGAAAACGTGTTACACTTGCGCAGCCGGGAAATCCCGGCTTTTTTGTGACCGCTCTACGCCCTATGGCTGGCGGGTCGGCGCTGAAGAGGTTGGCATGTGGCAGGAGATTCTTACCGCGCTGTGTCTGGTGCTGGTGCTTGAGGGGATTCTGCCTTTTCTGATGCCCGAGCGCTGGCAACGAATGATGAGTGGTATCGGTGACCTGAATGCGCGTCAGGTGCGACTGGCAGGTCTGGCCAGTATGTTGCTCGGTACCCTGTGTCTGTATCTGGTTCGCCAGGTGGCGTGATTCGGGCTGGGCGGCAGCCCGTCCCATTGCCACCCTGTATGAAAGGTTCTGAAAATGCCTACTGTAGATCGCTGGTTGCTGCCCGATGGCATCGACGAGGTGTTGCCCCGCGAGGCGGCACGTATCGAGGCAGCCCGTCGGCAGTTGCTGGATCTGTTCTCCTGTTGGGGCTATGACCTGGTCATCACCCCGCATATCGAATATCTCGAATCCCTGTTGACCGGCGCCGGTCATGATCTTGATCTGCAGACGTTCAAGATGACGGATCAGATGTCTGGTCGCATGCTTGGCTTGCGGGCTGACATCACCCCGCAGGTTGCGCGTATTGATGCTCACACCTTGGGCGCCGAAGGGCCTTCCCGGCTCTGCTACTGCGGCAGTGTGCTGCATACTCTGCCGCGTCCCTTGTCTACCTCTCGCAGCCTGATTCAGCTGGGTGCAGAGTTGTACGGTGATGCCTCGAGCGCCAGCGATATCGAGGTCATCTCCTTGATGCTTGAGACGCTGAAGGTCTGCCAGGTTGAGGGTGTTCATCTGGATATCGGTCATGTCGGTATCTATCGCGGCCTGGTTCAGGCGGCGAATCTGGATGACGCCACCGAGCGGGCTTTGTTTGATGCGTTGCAGCGCAAGGCTTCGGATGAAGTGGCTGCGCTGGTTGGTGACCTGCAGCAGTCGTCTGTCGGGGCTATGCTGTGCAGTCTGGTCGAGTTGTCTGGTGGTGTTGAGGTGCTTGATCGCGCTCACGCCCTGCTGGATGGGGCGCCGGAGTCGGTTATGGCTGCGCTCGATGATCTGGCGGAGGTCGCTCAGGTTCTGGCGCGTCGTTATCCGGACATCCCGCTGTACTTCGACCTGGGTGAATTGCGTGGCTATCATTACCACACGGGTGTGGTTTTCGCGGCTTTCGTGCCGGGAATTGGTCAAAGTGTTGCCCAGGGCGGTCGTTATGATGACATCGGCCGCGACTTTGGTCGTGCGCGTCCGGCCACCGGGTTTTCTACTGATTTGCGCTTTTTGGTTCAGCGTGGACAGATTATTGGTGCTGACCTGCCTGCTGCAATCTGGGCGCCGCATAGCGCGGAGTCGGATCTGCAAGATGTTGTTGCCACACTGCGGGCGCAGGGTGAGCGGGTTATTGTCGCGCTGCCGGGGCAGGGTGACTCCGATGCGGCGCAACACGGCTGTAGTCGGCGGCTGGCCTATTCGGCTGGTAGCTGGCAGGTAGTCGAACTGAATTCGTGATTACAGGGCCGCAAGGTCATTTCATTTCTAGTGAGGCATGGGCTGAACATGGGTAAGAATGTTGTCATCCTGGGGACCCAGTGGGGCGATGAAGGCAAGGGTAAGATCGTCGATCTGCTGACTGATCAGGTTGCTGCGGTCGTTCGTTATCAGGGCGGTCATAACGCTGGCCACACGCTGGTAATTGATGGCGAGAAAACTGTGCTGCACCTGATTCCTTCCGGGATTCTGCGTGACAACGTCCAGTGCTTTATCGGCAACGGCGTGGTGCTGTCGCCAGAGGCGCTGCTGAAAGAGTTGACCGAGCTGGAGGCCAAGGGTGTCCCGGTTCGCGAGCGTCTGCGCATCAGTCCGGCGTGTCCGCTGATCCTGCCGTATCACGTTGCGCTGGATCAGGCGCGTGAAAAGGCGCGTGGTGAGGCAAAGATTGGCACTACCGGGCGTGGTATCGGCCCTGCCTATGAAGACAAGGTTTCTCGTCGCGGTCTGCGCGTTGCTGACCTGTTCCATCGTGAGCGCTTTGCTGCCAAGTTGGGTGAGGTGCTGGATTATCACAACTTCGCGCTGCAGCATTACTACAAGGTTGAGCCGATCGACTTCCAGAAAACGCTGGATGAGGCGATGGAGTATGCCGAGTGGCTTGCTCCGCTGATGACTGATGTGACTGCTCGCCTGCATGAGTTGCGCCGCGAGGGTGCGAACATCATGTTTGAAGGTGCTCAGGGCTCATTGCTGGATATTGACCACGGTACCTATCCGTTTGTTACCAGTTCCAATACTACTGCTGGTGGTACTGCAACCGGTTCGGGTTTTGGGCCGCTGTATCTGGATTATGTTCTGGGTATCACCAAGGCCTACACCACCCGTGTTGGCTCCGGTCCGTTCCCGACTGAGTTGTTTGATGATGTGGGTAGCCGTCTGGCCGAGCGTGGTCATGAGTTTGGTTCGACTACTGGGCGGGCGCGTCGCTGCGGCTGGTTCGATGCCGTTATCCTGCGTCGCGCAATCGAGATCAATAGCATCAGTGGCCTGTGTCTGACCAAGCTGGATGTGCTTGATGGTCTGGATGTTATCCGCATCTGTGTTGGTTATCGTAACGAGGCGGGCGATGTTGTTGATGCGCCGACCGATGCAGATAGCTACATCGGTCTGGAGCCGGTTTACGAAGATATGCCGGGCTGGCATGAGTCGACGCTGGGTATCAAGACCGTTGAAGGTCTGCCGGCGGCGGCACGCGCTTACATTGCGCGGATCGAGGAGTTGGTTGGTGCGCCGATCGATATCATCTCGACCGGTCCGGACCGCAATGAAACCGTTATCCTGCGTCAGGTATTCTGATTTGGTAGTGGTTTCCTGAAAAAGCGCCCCCGAGGGGCGCTCAGACTGCTGACGAACCCCGCATTTTCGCGGGGTTTCGTTTTTCTGGGACGCTT
>NZ_JAYPMU010000012.1:0-119976 GCF_038130085.1 Halopseudomonas sp.
ATCCTATGACTCTTTTTCCCGTCAGCCCTGCGCTACTCGCCCGCGTAAACGGGACTGAATTCCGTGCACACTTCACCCTAACTGATCATTCCCAGGCTCCGCGTGGGAATTCCTGTCCGGACGCTCCGCGTCCAATGGTGCTGACAGCACGATCACTGCGCAAACCCAATTCCCTGCATGCTCAAGCGGCACACCTGAAGTGGCGACTCTGTCAGCAGGAGAGGCTACAGACGCAGCCATGGCACCCCCAGACACCAGCCACAAACGCAAAAAACCCGCACAAGGCAGGCAAGGAGAACTAATTCAAATAGAAAGGAAAGGTACTGCAAGGAAGGTTTTGAGTGGTGGGTCGTGTAGGATTCGAACCTACGACCAATTGGTTAAAAGCCAACTGCTCTACCAACTGAGCTAACGACCCATGCTCAAAAAAAACTGGTCGGGGTAGAGGGATTCGAACTCTCGACATCCTGCTCCCAAAGCAGGCGCGCTACCAGGCTGCGCTATACCCCGAACATGCTTGAATTGGCTCCGCGACCAGGACTCGAACCTGGGACCCAATGATTAACAGTCATTTGCTCTACCAACTGAGCTATCGCGGAATCACGTTCAAACTTCTCAACTTGGGCAGTGGTTGGTAACACATATCCCCTGCTGAGGCGCGCCATTTTACCGACCAGCGCTGGAGTGTCAACCCTTTTTATCTCTTTTATTTCAATGTTCTATCTAGCGTTGCAGGAATCAGTCGTCCACCCGCCCCGCAAGCGCCAGAGGACGCGAATCCAGACCACGCACGACCATCGACAACGGCCCTTTGCGGCCGCAGACACTCCACACGGAGCAAGGCTGGCCCACCCCATTAACGCGCCCGGATTAGCCCTGAAACACGAAACCCGCCATCAGGCGGGTTTCGTCAACGCACGTCGCTTACGCTTAGCCCAGTTGCGGGCCCGCTGCGACAATGGCTTCGGAGACGTCGAACTTGGTGAAGTTGTCGACGAACAGCTTGGCCAGATCCTGCGCCGCCTTGTCGTAATCCGCGCCGTTCGCCCAGGTGTTGCGCGGGTTCAGCAGCTTGGTTTCAACGCCAGGCACAGCAACCGGAACGTCCAGATTGATAACCGGCAGGTGTTCGGTCTCGGCACCAACCAGCGCGCCAGACTGAATCGCAGCGATGATCGCGCGAGTTGTCGGGATGCTGAAGCGGCTACCAGTGCCGTAAGCACCGCCAGTCCAACCGGTGTTAACCAGGTAAACCTTGCTACCGAAGGCGTTGATGCGCTTGATCAGTAGCTCGGCGTACTCGCCAGCCGGACGCGGGAAGAACGGTGCGCCGAAGCAAGTAGAGAAGGTCGACTTGATACCGCCGCCCGAACCCATCTCGGTCGAACCAACCAGTGCGGTGTAACCGGACAGGAAGTGGTAGGCCGCCTGTTCGTTGTTCAGGATCGACACCGGCGGCAGTACGCCGGTCAGGTCGCAGGTCAGGAAGATGATCGCGTTCGGCTCACCGGCCATGTTGGCAACAACGCGCTTCTCGACGTGCTCCAGCGGGTAGGCCGCACGGGTGTTCTGAGTCAGGCTGACATCGGTGTAGTCGGCGTGACGAGTTGCCTCGTCAATGACCACGTTCTCGACGATGGAGCCGAACTTGATGGCATTCCAGATGACCGGCTCGTTCTTCTGCGAAAGGTCGATGCACTTGGCGTAGCAGCCGCCTTCGATGTTGAACACGGAACCTTCTGCCCAGCCGTGCTCGTCGTCACCGATCAGGTTACGCGACTCATCAGCAGACAGGGTGGTCTTGCCGGTACCGGACAGACCGAAGAACAGGGTGGTGTCACCGTTGTCGCCAACGTTCGCGGCACAGTGCATCGGCAGAACGTCCTTGGCCGGCAGCAGGAAGTTCTGCACGGAGAACATGGCCTTCTTCATTTCACCGGCGTATTGCATGCCAGCCAGCAGAACCTTGCGCTGGGCGAAGTTGATGATGACGCAGCCGTCGCTGTTGGTGCCGTCACGCTCAGGCTCACAGACGAAGTACGGGGCGTTCATGATCTGCCAGGCGTCACGCGAAGCCGGGTTGTAGACCTCGGGATTGATGAACAGAGTGCGGCCGAACACGTTGTGCCAGGCAGTCTCGGTTTCCATCACGACCGGCAGGTAGTGGGCCGGATCGGCACCAACGTGAACGTGGGATACGAAGCTTTCCTTGGCGCCCAGGTAGTCAGCGACACGCGCCCACAGGGCGTCAAACTTGTCAGCCGGGAACGGGCGGTTTACCGCACCCCAGGCAATCGCAGAGCTGGTAGACGGCTCGTCAACGATAAAACGGTCCATCGGCGAGCGGCCGGTACGTGCACCGGTCTTGACTACCAGAGCGCCGGTATCTGCCAGTTGGCCTTCGTTGCGCTGAATGGCCAGCTCGATCAGGTGTGCCACGCTCAGGTCGGTGTACACGGTATTGGTAGCTTGCGTCATCAAACAGGGTCCTCTTCGACTTTGACCGAATATATCTATCTAAAGACCGACCGATTCGGCCTAAGTCCGTGGGGGTTCAGGTTGGTTTTCGTCCATTGACTCAGCGCGGACTCAGCGCGCAGGCGCGCCATTATGCCAAAAAAAAGACAAAGTCGCTAAGTCCGAACCGTTCTCGTTTAGTGCAAACCCTTCGCATGCTCAGCCGCAGCAGCGAAAAGCGCCTGCACAGCGGGCTCGTCAAAACGGTAACGGCTATTGCAGAACTGACAGTCCACCGTGATCTCGCCGCCCTGCTCCTCAAGCAGCGCAAGGACATCGTCCTGCCCGAGACTGACCAGCGCATTGCCGGAACGCTCCATCGAACAGCTGCACTCGAAGTGCACCGGCTGCGCGTCAAACAGTCGCACCTCCTCCTGGTGATAGAGGCGATGCAGCAGGGTTTCGTTGTCCAGACCGATCAGTTCTTCCGCGGTGATAGTGTCGGCCAGCACATTCAGGTGCGCCCAGGTGTCGGCGCGCTCCTGCTCATCCTTCTGACGGTCGGCTGGCAGCGCCTGCAGCAGGAAGCCGCGGGCAACGCGGCCGTCAGCGTGCAGACGGAATTGGGTCGGCAACTGCTCGGAGTTAGCGAAGTAGCTACCCAGCGATTCAGCCAGAGAGCCGCCTTCCAGCGACACAATGCCCTGATAGCGCTGGCCTTTTTCCGGATCGATGGTGATGGCAAGCACGCCGTCGGGCATCAGTTCATGCAGGGACTCGCCGCTCAGGTCGTCGGCGTAGCGTGCAATGCCACGCACGCCCTGCTTGCTGGAGCACTCGACCATCAGTGTGGAAAGCGGACCGCTGGAGCGGGCCTGCAGAATCAGCAGACCGTCGAATTTGATCGTGGTAGAGAGCAGCACTGCGGCTGCCAGCATTTCACCCAGCAGCGCCTGAACCGGCTGCGGATAGGGGTGCTTGGCGAGGATTTCGCGGTAGCTCTGATCGGCGGACACCAGCTCGCCGCGCACGTCGGCGTTTTCAAACAGAAAGCGTTGGGTAATGTCCTGAGCGGCCATGATGCACCTTCAAAAGGCGCGATTATAACCAATCACTCCGCCGACGGTGTATTACGTTCATCGCGAAAGCGGAAGATTTGCCGCCGCTGCTTCTTACTCGGCCGGCCGTCGCTGATCTGCCCACCAGCCCCCAGCGCCTTGCGCTGCGCCGCTGCCGCCTCGCGCGCAGCAATGCTGTCCTCGCTCTCGCGGTACAGCAACTGCGCTTCTGGCGCGCCGCGTCGCTGTTCAGACAGCACCAGCACCTCGACCACTTTAAGATCCAACCCCTGACGAATATTCAACACATCGCCGACGCGAATCTCTTTGCTGGCCTTGCAGCGCTCGCCCGCGCACTGCACCTTGCCCCCTTCAATCGCGGCCTTGGCCAGCGAACGGGTCTTGAAAAAACGGGCCGCCCAGAGCCATTTATCCAGGCGAACTTTGCCTTCTTGCTGCATCGGGTTTGTACTCCTCTCGCAGGCGCACTATAACAGGCTTGTCGAAACCGGAGACTTGCAGCATGATGCGCGCCCAATGGCCCCGGGCCTGGAGATACCGCTGTGAAAACCTTTGATCATCTGAGCGTGATCGGCCTGCGCGAGTGGGTCGCCCTGCCCGACCTCGGCATCAGCCAGATGATCGCCAAAGTCGACAGCGGCGCCAAAACCTCAGCCCTGCACGCCAGCAACATCCGCACCTTCGAGCGCGATGAGCAGACCTGGGTTCGCTTTGACGCGCACATCGGCAGCCGCACCCGCCAGCGCACCCGGACCTGCGAAGCCCTGCTGATCGATCTGAAACGAATCAAGAGCTCCAACGGTCATATGCAGGAACGGCACGTCATTCGCACCCCGCTGGTGCTGGGCGATAAGTGCTGGGACGTCGAGATTACCCTGACCTGCCGCAAGGCCATGCGCTATCGCATGCTGATCGGCTGTACAGCGATGCAGGACGCGCAACTGGTGATCAACCCGGGCCTGCGCTTCGTTCAGGACAAGCCCCTGGTCGAAACACTGCGCTGAGCAACCTACCCTTACCCCCATCAATGCGCCTTTCAGCGTCAAGGGACCCAGAATGAAAATTGCGATTCTGTCGCGTAACGCCAATTTGTACTCCACCCGCCGGTTAATTGAGGCGGCGACAGAACGCGGCCACGAGGTGCGGGTCATCGACACCCTGCGCGCCTACATGAACATCGCCAGCCACAAGCCGTCGATTCACTACAAGGGTGAAGAGCTGGAAGGCTTCGATGCAGTGATCCCGCGCATCGGTGCGTCGATCACCTTCTACGGCACCGCCGTATTGCGCCAGTTCGAGATGATGGGCGTATTCCCGCTCAACGAGTCGGTTGCCATCAGCCGCTCACGCGACAAACTGCGCTCGCTGCAGCTGCTGGCCCGCAAGGGCGTGGGCCTGCCGGTGACCGGCTTCGCCCACTCCCCCGACGACATCCCGGACCTGATCAGTATGGTCGGCGGCGCCCCGCTGGTGATCAAGCTGCTGGAAGGTACCCAAGGCATTGGCGTGGTGTTGTGTGAAACCGAGAAGGCGGCAGAGTCTGTTCTTGAGGCCTTCATGGGCCTGAAAGCCAACATCATGGTGCAGGAGTACATTCGCGAAGCCGGCGGCGCCGATATTCGCTGTCTGGTCGTCGGCGACAAGGTCATCGCAGCCATGAAGCGTCAGGCCAAACCGGGTGAGTTCCGTTCCAACCTGCACCGGGGCGGTAGCGCCAGCCTGATCAAGATCACCCCCGAAGAGCGGATGACCGCTGTGCGCGCCGCCAAGGTAATGGGGCTGAGCGTTGCGGGTGTCGATATTCTGCGCTCCAACCACGGCCCGGTGGTCATGGAAGTCAACTCCTCACCGGGATTGGAAGGGATCGAGACCACCACTGGCAAGGACGTCGCCGGGCTGATCATTCAATACATCGAAAAAAATGGCCGCCCGAACCAGACTCGCACACGCGGCAAAGGCTGAGCGGGAGCTTTAGCTGCGGGGCGCAGCGGCCGCCGCAGCCAGCTCCGCGTAATCTTCTACGGCATCAAACTCTTCGGTATCGCGCCGCGCCCCGCGGCTGTCGGGCTCACGCACCGCAAGCAAGTGCGCAACACCATACTCCCGCGCAGACCGCAGCACGCTGAGGCTGTCATCAATAAACAGCGTGCGCGCCGGATCAAACGGCATATCCGCCTGCAGCGCCTGCCAGAACGCCTGGGTTTCCTTCGGATAGCCGTAATCATGCGAGCTGATCAAGCGCTGGAACCAGGTCCGCAGCTCTACCCGCTCCATCTTCAGAGACAGCGAATCGCGGTGGGCGTTGGTGATCAGTACCACCTGCCGACCGCTGCGTTGAAGCGCCTGCAGGAAGGTATCGGCATCCGGCCGCAAGCTGATCAGATGGGCGATTTCGCGCTTCAGCTCGACGATCGGCAAGCCCAGTTCGCGGGTCCAGTAATCCAGGCAGTACCACTCCAGCTGCCCCTGAATCGCCTGCATCATCGGGTACAACTCAGCCTTGGCCCACTCGACAGACTGGCCGTGATGCCGGGCGTAACAAACCGGCATGTGTTCCAGCCAGAAATGGTTATCGAAGTGCAGGTCGAGCAGAGTGCCGTCCATATCGAGCAGCACGGTATCAATTGCGTTCCAGTTGATCATCGGCGGTTGGGCTTGGGCTAGAGGTGCGGCTATGATACCAAGGGAAGCGCAGATTAACTCCACACACTCTCTGCGAGTAATCGAGCGTGCAGCTGCAAGGCGCGACTCACCGCCAATAGTCGCTCTATTGGCAAGAGACGCAACGCAGCAGATGCGTGCTTGAGTACTCGCCCTGCGGGGCGATCAGGGTGGGCAGCACTCTGTGTTGTGGTTTCTCGACAGGTCATGACATGCCGTCGAAACCTCGCCTTGAGTGCTGCCCGCTCTGATCGCCAGAGAGCGCGTGGAGTTGATCTGCGCTCCCCATGCACTCGGTCGATCACCACGGAGCCCTCATGCCGCAGAAGCCGCAAACGCTGGAAGCAAAGATTGTCGCCAAGAGTCGTCTGTTCACGGTTGAGCAGGTTCAACTGCGGTTCAGCAACGGCGTAGAACGCACCTACGAGCGCCTGGTCAACAAGGGCCAGGGGTACGGTGCGGTGATGGTGGTCGCCATGCGGGACGCACGCACTGCCCTGCTGATCGAGGAGTATTGCGGCGGCACGGACGATTATCAGCTGTCACTCCCCAAGGGGCTGGTCGAGCCGGGCGAAGACGTGCTGGAAGCGGCTAACCGCGAACTGATGGAAGAGGCCGGCTTTGGCGCCGAACAACTGGAGTTTCTCACGCACCTGTCGCTCTCACCGGGCTACATGAGCCAGAAGATCGCCGTGGTGCTGGCTCGCAATCTCTACGAAAAGCGTCTGCCGGGCGATGAGCCGGAACCGATCCGGGTTGATCAGGTCGACCTGTACGAACTCAGCGAGCTGAACGCCCGCAGCAACTTCACCGAGGGTCGCGCCCTGGCTGCTCTGTATCTGGTGCGTGACCTGCTGGAACAGCGCGGCGAACTGCAGCGCTGACGGAGGCCCCATGTTCTTCCAACGTATTCCCGAGCACAAACTGCGCATGCCGACCGCCGACGAGGCGCTGCCCGGCCGTGAAACGCCGATCCCAACCAGCCAAACCACCCATAGCGTGCTCGGCACGCCGTTGCATGGCCCCTTCCCCGAGCAGACGCAAACGCTGATGGTTGGGCTTGGCTGTTTCTGGGGCGCCGAGCGACGCTTCTGGCAGGTGCCGGGCGTATTCAGCACTGCGGTTGGCTACGCCGGCGGCCTGACACCCAACCCGACCTACGAGGAAGTCTGCTCCGGCATGACCGGCCACAACGAGGTGGTGCTGGTGGTCTTCGACCCGGAAGAGGTGTCCCTGCAGCAACTGCTGAAAGTGTTCTGGGAATCGCACAACCCAACCCAAGGCATGCGTCAGGGTAACGACCAGGGTACCCAGTACCGCTCCGGCATCTACGTCAGCGACATGGCCCAGCGGGCCTTCGCCGAGGCCAGCAAGGCGAACTATGCAAACGTCCTGCAGGATGCCGGCCTGGGCGAAATCACCACCGAGATTCTGCCCGCCCCGACCTTTTACTATGCCGAAGACTACCACCAGCAATATCTGGCCAAGAATCCCGGTGGTTACTGCGGTCTGGGTGGCACTGGCGTCTGCCTGCCCGGTTGAGAACCGGGCTCAGCGCTGACTGAGCCGCTGCAGACAAAGACCAGTCAGTTCGGCAAAACGCTTGAATGCGGCCAATTGGCTGGTGCTCAACTCTCGACCGGAGAGGCGCATATCACCGTAAAGCACCCCGACTCTGCGCTCGCCCGCTATCACCGGCGAAATGGCGAACGGGCCGCTGCCAACCAGCTCGACTACCGCCGGCGTCACCAGCGGCTGTAACCGCTCCGACTTTGGACTGCCAAGCCAAAGGCAGTCACGCTGATTGAGCGCATGACTGAATATCTGCGGCGCACTATCCGCACATCTCAGCGAAAAGGTTTCGCGCCAACGCTGCGTGCCCTTGCCAATGGCGGACCGCACGCGAAATTGCGTCTGCTTCTCGGCCAGCACCATCAGGGCAACCCTTTCAATCCCGGCACCGCGATGCAAGCCCTGCATGACCGTGTGCAGAATGGTGTCGACATCCATCGGCGCCCGAACCATCAGCTTGAGGTGGTCGATCGATAACTTGAGCATTTCCAGGTTTGGCTGCAGCAATGGCTCGGACTCAACCTCCGCCTTGCGCTCAGCCAGGGGCTCTTCGTCCGACGGCGCGCCCGGTACGACTTCCATTTGCAGCAGCGCAGACAGATCCAGAGGCAGATCATCGGCGCGCGGAATCCATTGCTGCAGATCGGCGTTGGAGCAGTTGCCGGCGATACGCACCGCTTCCTGACCACTACCGACCAGTTGCTGCCATGCGTGCTCGGCATCGGTACCAATCAGCTCAGCAACCGGCTCGATCAACGCCTGCACCGACTCATGCGTCCAGCCGTCAGTCGCGACCCGCTCCGCGAGTTCGCTACCCAACGCCACTGCCCGCGCCGCCGGACCGTCGCTGGTGCGGCTGGCCTGAATCAGCTGGCCGATCTCGCCCATATTCCAGGTTTTGAGCAGCCCAACCGTCAACTGGTCAAAAGTGACCCCAATCTCGCGCCGCAGCACCTTGTCCGGGTCGGCACCCGGCTCATTGAGGCTGGCGACCAGGCGATCGGCCGCCTTGCCCGCGTGACTCCAGAACGCCAGTTCACCGATATGACTCAGCAGGGTCGCGATAAAGACTTCTTCCTGCTGCCGCTGATTCAGATATTGAGCCATATTGCGCGCCTGCACCGCGCCATGAAACGACCGAGCCAGCAGCGCCTGTAACTGTTCACGCGGGGAATTTTTCAGCAGACCATCGAGCAGGCTGACCGACAAACCGATCATCCGCACCTGATCGAAGCCGACCACCACTACCGCCCGCGACAGAGTCTTGATCACCTCTCTTCCGGGGTTACAGTAGACGCTGTTGCTGACCCGCAGCACCTTGGAGGCAAGCGCCGCATCGCGCATCAACACCTCGGTCAGCTGCGCAACCGATGCCGTTTCCGACTGCGACAACCGCAGCAAGTCGTGCACTACCACGGCCATGGCCGGAAGCTCAGCGCGGTTCAGGCGTTCCAGCCAGGAACGCAGGCCATGTGTTTCGTTGTTCAAAGCGATTTTCCGGTCAGTGGATGCCAATAGCACAGAATGATACCAATATAGTATCAACCCGGGCAGCATCCCTGCGCCCTCATCAACCCCGGTTTGTGCAACCCGGCGCCACTTCCATAGAATAGCCCGATGCCAACTACCCGCCTTGATATTCATCACTACTCCAGCGCCAGCGACGCCCACGCCCACGAGCAACAGGCGCAGCTGGTGTTCGGGCTGCACGGCACGCTGGAGCTGGAATTCAAGAACGACGGTGGTACCGTTCAGGCTGGACGCGTGGCGATCATCGTCCCCAGCGACCGACATGCCTTTTTCAGCCCGGACCAGGGCAATTGTCTGGTGCTCGACATCGACCCCGACGCGCTTCTCCCGGGACTTGAAGGGCAGCGCGAACAACAGTTGCGCCTGTTTGACCGCAGCTCGCTGCAGCCGCTGAACCCAGCCCAGACCCAACTGATCAGCAGCCTGGCCGGACTCATCAGCACGCAGCCTTGGCTTGCCGACAACAGCGCAGCCCTGCTACTCGGTTCGCTGCTTGGCCAACCGACTGTTCAGCGCCGACTGCCGCTCGCCCGCCTCAATGCGTTTATCGAGGCCAGGATGGATCGCCCACTTGGTGTCGAGGACCTGGCCAAAGAGTGCGGCCTATCTGCATCGCGCTTCAACCACTGGTGCCGACTGGAGCTGGGCTGCTCACCGCTGGAGTATCTGCGCCAGCGGCGGCTTCAGCGAGCCCGGCAGTTACTAGAGCATGGCAACCTGCCTGTCGGGGAGATCGCAGCACGATGCGGCTACAGCAGTCAGAGCGCCTTTAGTCAGGCATTCAACCGCCACTGGAAGTTGTCACCCAGCCGCTTGCGCAGCGACCGCTGACGCAGCAGTGTCGCAACAATATTCAGCAGCCACGCGACAGCAGCAGATCTGTCTGCGCAGTACCATCCTGCTCAGTCTTCAATCTGCGAGACCAGCATGACCGACCTGACTCACAACCGCGCCTTGCTATACATGCATGTCGCCGCACTGCTATTCGGCCTGACCGGGATCTTCGGCAAGCTGGCCAGCACCGCGCCCGACGCTATCGTGCTGGGACGCGCGCTGTTTGCAGTGGTCGCACTGGTCGCGTTCGCCCAGCTCGGCAGACATCCGCTGCTACGCCAGTTGACGCCCCGCCACCTCGTCAGCCTGACGATGTGCGGCGCTTTTCTGGCCGTGCACTGGCTAACCTTCTTTCACGCCATCAAGATTTCCGGTGTCGGCATCGCCACGCTCGGGTTCGCCAGTTTTCCGGCCTTTGTCGTCGTGCTGGAAGCGCTCTTCTGGCGCGAACACCCAAGCCGCCAGGACCTGATCAAGGTCGGACTGGTATGCGCGGGGTTGCTGCTGATCCCTGCTGAATTCAGCCTCGAAGCAGACAACACCGAAGGGCTGCTGTGGGCGATTCTGTCCGGTTTCTGCTTCGCCGCTGTTTCGGTCGGCAACCGGCTGACCAGCGGCCGCCTGCACCCGGTACAGATTGCCTGCTGGCAAAATCTGGTGGTGTCGCTGCTGGTCCTGCCGACAGGAACGCTGGCGATGGTGCAAATGCCCGCACTCGACTGGCTCTGGATTGGCCTGCTGGGCATCTTCTGCACCGGCTTGGCACAGGTGCTGTTCGTCTCCAGCCTGCGCGTTCTGAATGCGCGCACCGCATCGCTGTTCTTCGCCCTGGAACCGGTCTACGGCATCCTAATTGCCTGGTGGCTGTTCGCCGAACAGCCCACCTTGCGCATGCTGGTCGGCGGCCTGCTGATCATCTGCGCGGTGCTGATGGTGCGCCGGGCACCCAATCCGACCTGAACCTCAGAGCGGACTCTCGATCAGCTTTACCCAATGCTGCAACAGATGCATTCGATCTGCTGCCAGCTTCAGGCAGACCAGAAGCGGCACCGCGATCAGCACCCCAACCACACCCCATAACCAGCCCCAGAGAATCAGCCACAGCATCAGCACCAGGGGGTGCAGACGCATACGCTGCCCCAGCACGGTAGGGGTAACAAACTGCGCCTCCACCAGGTTGATACAGAAGAACACCAACGCCGGCAGCAGCGCCTCCAGACCCGGGCCATATTGCACGATACCCGCCAGGCACAGTACCAGCATGCCAATAACCGGCCCAACGTAGGGCGCGAAGTTGAGCAATCCAACCATCACCCCCCAGAGCAAGGCGTCTTCTACCTCCATCAGCGCCAGCACGCCGGCGGTAACCGCACCCAGCAGGGTATTGATCAGGCTGACGGTCAGAATGTAGCGCGACAGCTCGCGCTGCACCTGTTCCAACAAATCGGTCGCAGCCTGCTTGTCACGGACCTGCGGAAAAACCTGGATAAAGGTGCTGTACAGCGATGGCCCGAAGATCAGCATGAACAGCACCAACACCAGAAAGGTGAAAAACTGGGCCAATACCGCCGGCGTTGCCCCCAGCGCCTTAACCATGACCTCCATGCCACCTTGCATCACCCGATCAGAAAGCGCGGGGTCCCCGTTGGCAGGGGCCGCCGTGGCAGGGGCAGCTGGCTCCTCGCGGAGCCAGCCAAACAACCGGAAGCCCTGCTGCGGCTCAACCGTCTGCGGCGCCGGTGCCTCCGACGGCGTCAACTTCCGACCGAAGGCATCCAACTCATCCGACAGCTGAGCCGATAACTCCGGCAGCCGCTCCCACCACTTCTGCGCTGGCTCGGCCAACTGCGAGCCCAGCAAGGTAAACGGGCCACCGATCGCCGCCAGCAGCAACAGCGCGGAGAAGGTGCGCGGCACATGAAAGCGCTTGAATACAGCCACCAGCGGGCTAAGCAACAAGGCAAACAGGGCAGCGACGACGACCGGCAGCAGTAGGCTCTTGGCAAAGTACAGGGTGTACAGACAGGCCAGCGCCAGCAGCCAAGCCAGCGTATGCTGCAACGGCTGTCGAGGCCTTAGCGGCGGCGGGGAAACGGTCTCGCCCTGCTCAACAGCATCACTCACAGCGGACTCCACAACCGGCGCAGCAGTTGAAACAGGCTCTGCGCAATCGGCAGCAGACGTACACCAGTCACCCCAAGCCCCCACGTCCGGCCGGCACCCAACCGCTGGGTCAGGGCGCCGGCCAGCGCACCGCCGCCAACCAGCAGGGCGGGTGGCACCTGGGCCAGCTGATGACGCACCAGTGCACCACTGAGATGAACGATCTCGGCACGCAGGTTCAGTTGGTGTTCAAGCTGTTCAATCTCAGCTATCAGCTGACGGCGACTCATGATCTGCTCCCTGCAGCAAACGTTTTAGATGGGCCTTGGTACGACGAAAGCCAAGCGAACGCTGGTAAATCTGCAGCTGACGCAGCAACAACCAGAGACCGAGCGCATGCAGCCCCAACACGCCAGACAGCGCTACAGAGACCGAGGCGCTGGCCAACCAGATAAGCCAGCCCGCCAATGCACCAAGCAACAGCCAGGTGAACAACAGCAACGGCACCAGCAACAGCGTCAGCAGCAGCATCCGCCGGGCATCCCCCAAGGTCAGCTGCAATTCCAGCCGCAGCAACGTTGCCAGCTCACCGCCAGCGGCCAGCAGTTGCCGCAGCCAGGCAACCGAATGATCCAGCAGCTCGTCTACCGCCTTCACGGCGTCTGGCGAAAGCTCGGTATCTGCCGCCTCCGGCTGCGCCGGCTCACCGTTCTGAGGCTTCGATTCAACCGATTCCGTCATTTGCGCGACAGCAACTGAGCCAGTACAAAGCCCGCGGCAAAAGCGATACCCAGCGTTGCCAGCGGCTTCTCACGCATGTAGGTCGTCGCCTGCTCACCCAGTACCTCAGCCTTCTCCTTGCCTTTGAGCAACTGCTCGAGCGCATCCTGCTTGACGTCCAGGCCGGCGGCCTGTGCTGCGGCCTTAAAGTGGTCGCGCGCTTCTAACAGCTTTTCATACGCCTCACCGACCGCCGCTTTGCTGGCCGCCAACTCAGCGCCCTTGCCTGCTGTCTTTTCTGCTGTCATGTCCGTCTCCTTGATCCGTGTGCCTGACCGGCAAAGGCCGGTAACTGCCCACCTACTATAGGCGCGCAGGCGGGCAGTCGTCATCGACCGGGTTTATTCGCCAACATTCGCCCCGCCGAATCGGCCACCAGTGCATTTACTCTAATACCGGCAGAGGACAGGCTGCAGCCAACGGCATTCGACGGCGCGCCGATCTGTGCCAGACTGACTGCCATCGTCCCACGGCCGGATACAGGCTGGGACTGGCAAGCAACGGGCAAAGTTCAGCCGACCCGGCCATGCGCCACCTGAGAAAATGAGGAAACCCCATGAGCAACACCCGTGAGTTCGACGTCATCGTTTACGGCGCCACCGGCTACACCGGCCGCCTGGTTGCCGAGTACCTGTGCCAGGAATACGGCAACGACAGCAATCTGCGCTGGGCGATGGCAGGCCGCAGCCAAAGCAAGCTGGAAGCCGTGCGCGATGAAATAGGCGCACCGGCCAGCACCCCGCTGGTGGTCGCCGACACCAGTGACCTCGCCAGCCTGCAGTCCATGGTCGAACGCACCAAGGTGGTACTGACCACCGTTGGCCCGTACCAGCTCTATGGCCCTGAACTGGTGCGCATCTGCGCGGAAACCGGCACCGACTACGTGGACCTCTGCGGCGAACCGGCCTGGATGCGACAAATGATTGATGCCCACGGCGAGACCGCAAAGAAGAGCGGCGCGCGCATCGTCTTCTCCTGCGGCTTCGACTCGATTCCCTTCGATCTGGGCGTCTACTTCCTGCAGAACGCGGCGAAGGAACAGCTCGGCTGCGCACTGCCACGCGTCAAGGGCCGCGTACGCAAGATGAAGGGCACCTTCTCCGGCGGCACCGCAGCCAGCCTGAAGGCCACCATGGCAGCGGCCAAAGCCAATCCCGAGATCTTCCAGCTGCTCGCCAACCCGTTCGCCCTGACCCCGGGCTTCACCGGTCCGGCGCAACCGCCAGCCATGAAGCCGGAATACGACGAGTCCCTGGGCAGCTGGGCCGCGCCGTTTATCATGGCCGCCATCAACACCCGCAACGTCCATCGCTCCAACGCCCTGCTGGGTCATGCCTACGGTGAAGACTTCGTTTACGACGAGATGCTGCTGACTGGCCCCGGCGAGCAGGGCGAAGCGATCGCCAAGGCGGTTGCCAGCGACAAGTCACTGGCCAGCGATGATGCGCCGAAACCGGGCGAAGGCCCGACTAAGGAAGAGCGCGAAACCGGCTTCTACGATGTGCTGTTCATCGGCGAAGCAGCCGACGGTCGCACCCTGAAAGCCAGCGTCGCCGGCAAGCGCGACCCGGGTTACGGCTCAACCTCGCGCATGATCGCCGAAAGCGCGATCTGCCTGGTTCGCGATGCCACCGATACCCAAGGCGGCATCTGGACCACCGCCCCAGCCATGGGCGACAAACTGGTCAAGCGCCTGCAGGAACATGCCGGCCTGACCTTCAAGCTGGAGCCTTGATCGCACGGTAATCCGGGCGGGCACGGCATGCCGTGCCCCTACCCCAATCTGGCCCCGGTGCGCCCTGACCTCAGGGAGCCCCGGCGAGCCAATCCAGCCGCCAACTCCCGCCACCGGCCTGCGCCAGCTCCGCGCTAAGCCACGGCAGTACCTGTTCCAGCTCTTCCCAGATCGGCCACGGCGGATTGATCAGCATCATGCCCGAGCCATTCAGGCCCAGCTGATTGTCGACCGGCCGCACATTCAGCTCGACTCGCAGCGCCTTGGGCGCGCCACTGTCGGCGATACCCTGATAAAAATCCTTGAGCAGACGCTGGTCCTTGATCGGATACCAGATCGCAATCACGGTCTGACGCATACGGCTGATCGCCTGCTGCACGCCTGCCACGCACCGCTCCAGATCATCGGTCTTCTCGAACGGCGGATCGAGCAGCCACAGGGCGCGCTTTTCCGGCACCGGCAAGAAGGCCTTGGGCAACTCGTAACCGTTACGCTGATGCACCGCGACATCGGGTTGGGCGACAAAATGCGCGCGCAGGGTTTCGGCATCTTCCGGGTGCAGTTCGCTGACGATCATCCGATCCTGCTCGCGCAGCAGTTCGGCCATGATTTGCGGTGAGCCCGGATACCAGCGCAGCGTGCCGTCCAGGTTGTGGCGCGCTACCGCATCACGGTAGTCGGCCAGCCAAAGTGGCAGGTCATCGCGCTGCCACAGCCGCCCGATGCCATCAACGTACTCACCCGTCTTACCCGCTGCCTCGCCCTGCAGGTCATACAGCGCGGTGCCGGCATGGCTGTCAAAACAGCACAGTGGTGTGTCCTTACGCTGCATCAGCTCCAGCAGACGGCGCAGCAGGGCGTGTTTAAGAACGTCGGCGTGGTTGCCAGCGTGATAACTGTGGCGGTAGTTCATGGGCGGTCCCGCGGAGATACGTGAGCGAAAGCGCGCATTCTAGCAGGCATCGCATAGCGACATCGCCCGACCGTGCACGCGCGCGTGCAACCGCGACCGACAAGGCGTACATTTGGCACTTTGCCATCACCAACCACACCCGGACTCCGACGTGAAACCCATCCTCAATGCCCTTCTGGCAGCCATGCTGCTGTGCACCTCCCTACCCGGCTATGCCATGCAGATTTTCGTCCGCACACTGACCGGGCAGAACATTGCACTGGAAGTAGAATCAAACGACACCATCGAAAACGTCAAAGCCAAGATTCAGGACGCGACAGGCCTGCCACCTGAAAGTCAGCGACTGATTTTCGCGGGCAAGCAACTGGAAGAAGGCCGCACGCTGGGCGACTACAACATCCAGAAAGAGTCGACCCTGCATCTGGTAATCAGATCGATACTGAATCCCTCGCGCCTGCAAAGCCTGGCGGAACAGCCGCAACTGTTGCAGGGCGCCATAGCCCAGTCCTCTCTGGTTCTGCACGGTAGCCACGGCACTCCGCTGGAGATGCGCGCCGAACCCGGCAGCCAGTCCTGCCTGTGGGCCTCCGGCGACTGGGGCACAGACAATCACGCACAGCGCGACGGCTCGCTCAAGCTGGCCGAACTGGGTGGCTGCTGGGTAATCAACGACAATCGCGCCCAGATCGGCATCGGCCTGGGCAAGTCCTGGAGCAAGCAAGACACCGCGTTTAGCGGCACCCAGGACCAGCGCGGCGAGTACATGGTTGTGGAGCTGATCAGCCCGCTGGGCGTGCTTGGCAACAACGCTTGGACGACCCTGAGCCTCTACTACAGCGAGGCGGATCTGGATATTCAACGCGGCTACCTGAGCAATAATGTGGCGGATAGTTCAGTCGGCAAAACCGACGCCAGCACCTGGGCGCTGCGGCTGCGCAACGATTGGGAAAACGCCGGATTGCTGGCTGGTGCAGGCTTGTCACCCTTCGTCGAGCTGTCGCATAGCAAGGCAGAACTCGACGGCTACAGCGAACGCTCCGGTGCGGCCCCTGCGGTCTTCGCTGACAGCGACCTGTCGACTTCGGAGGCACGTGCCGGTGTAAATGCACTGAAACCGCTGACACCCACCTTCAGCCTGACCGCAGGCCTTGAAGCGGTGCACCGTTTTGATGAGTCGAGCTCCAATGTTCGCGGCACGCTGGGCGGTATCGACAATTTTGACATCGATGTCAGCAGCGCCAAGGACACTTGGCTGCGAGCCTCGATCGGCAGCATCTGGACGCTCTCGCCGTTCAAGCTGATCGTCAGTGCCAACGCAACCAGCGAAGGAGAGGAGCCAGACGCCTGGCTGGCCATGCACGTCGTCGGCTCGTTCTGAACACCGCCGCGCCGAGCCTGAGCGGACTCGGCGCGCTCACCCCTGCTGGCTGGTCGGCGTCACCCGCAACACTTCTTCGATCGTGGTCAGCCCGGCGCCGACCTTCTGCGCACCCGACAGGCGCAGACTGCGCATGCCTTCTTTGTAGGCCTGCAAGCGTAACTGCGCGATATCGGTGTCGTTATGAATCAGCGCCTTGATGCCGTCACTCAACATCATCAGTTCATATACGCCCGCGCGACCACGGTAGCCTGTTTCACGGCACTCCAGGCAGCCTGCCGCGTGCTGCGACTGGGTCGGCAAGGGCGCATTCCAGGGCCGAGTCAGATCGACCCAGGCTTCCTCATCGACCGGTGCGGGCGCCTTGCAGTGCGGGCACAGGGTCCGTACCAGCCGCTGCGCCATCACGCCCAGCACCGTGGCCTTGATCAGGTAGGGAGCCACACCCAGCTCGATAAGCCGGCTGACCGCGCTGGGCGCGTCGTTGGTGTGCAGGGTCGACAACACCAGATGCCCGGTCAACGCCGCCTGGATCGCCATTTCGGCGGTTTCCAGGTCACGAATCTCACCGACCATGATGATGTCCGGGTCCTGACGCATCAGCGCGCGCACGCCGCTGGCGAAGGTCAGGTCGATATTGTGCTGCACCTGCATCTGATTGAAGCTGTCTTCCACCATCTCAATCGGATCTTCGATAGTGCAGACGTTGACCTGCGGCGTCGCCAGTTGCTTGAGCGTGGTGTACAGCGTGGTGGTCTTGCCTGACCCGGTCGGCCCGGTGACCAGCACGATGCCGTTGGGCTGACTGACCATATGCTGCCAGCGCCGCTGATCCTCGGCAGAAAAGCCCAACTGATCGAAGCTGCGCAGCAGCACGTCCGGGTCGAAGATCCGCATGACCATTTTCTCGCCAAAGGCGGTCGGCAATGTGGAAAGCCGCAATTCAACCTCATTGCCCTTGGGCGCACGGGTCTTGATTCGACCATCCTGCGGCTTGCGCTTCTCGGCCACGTTCATGCGACCGAGGGTCTTCAGTCGGCTGACGACCGCCATGGTGACCTGAATCGGGAACTGGTACACGGTGTGCAGCACGCCATCGATACGCAGGCGCACGCATCCAGACTCGCGCCGCGGCTCGATATGAATATCGCTGGCACGCTGTTCGAACGCGTACTGGAACAGCCAGTCAACGATATTGACCACGTGCGCGTCATTGGCGTCGGGCTCCTGACTCATGTTGCCCAGATTCAGCAACTGCTCGAAGTTGCCGACGCCACTGGCCTTCTGGTCAGTGGCGTTGGCACCGGTGACCGAGCGCGCCAGACGGTAGAACTCGACCGAGTAACGCTGCAGATCTTCGGGATTGGCAATGACGCGGCGGATGTCACGCTTGAGCACGTGCCGCAGGTTGTCCTCCCAGCTCTGTACAAAGGGCTGGGCGCTGGCGATGGTCACCTCGCGGTCGTTAACCTCAACCGCGAGGATGCGGTGGCGCTGGGCGAAGGCAAACGACATCAGCGGCGTGACCGCGGTGACGTTGATCTTCAGCGGATCAATGCGATACCAGGGCTGATCGCTTTCACTGGCCAGCCAGCGGCTGAGGCTATCAAGGTCGAAGGTCTTGCCCGGACGGCCAAGATCCTCGACATTCTGTCCGGCAATAAACTCCAACGGATGCAGCTTGGCGGTATCACCGACTGCCGCACGGCGTAGAGTGACAAGCTGGTCAGCGCTGTCCTGACTCATTCGCCCCTGCGCTACCAGCGTGGTGAGAAAATCCACCAGTTCCAGCGGGCGATCACTTCCCGGGATCGCCAGATCCGCCAACCTATTCATGTACTGCTCCCCCGTCCCATTCGGTCTAGCACGCCTGCATCCGGCAGCCGTCGCGTTAGCGAGTAATCAGCTGTTGAGCTCGCGCCAGGCGTTGAGCCGACGCAGTCGCACACCCTGCTTGCGCAACGCCGCCAGCAGCAATTCGCGTTGCTCATCATCAATCTGCGGGTACTGTTCCAGCAATGCCTGCAGTTTGTTCAACTCACCAAACAGGCGATCCGGCTCAGACACGTCCAGCCAGGGGCGGAACTGGGCCAGCAGCATATGCAGTCGCCCAAGGCGCGGCAACTGATCAAGCCACTCGCTGACCATATGCTCGGAATCGTTGTTATGCGGCACGCGCAGTTCCTGGATCTCCTTGCCGGTCGCAGCTAGCAACCAGCGTTCCAGCGTCAGGCCGGCGACCCGGTCACCACGTGGCGGCCGATTCTGCGTCCAGCGGCGCTGCTGCAGCCACAGTGCCAGCTCGGTGAACAGCGCCCCCCAGCCTGGCAGCTCAAGCTGTCGATCAAACTCGGCCTCCGCTGCGCGCCGGGCCGACTCGCCATCTGCGTCATCGGCCCAGCCGGCCAGCACCAGAGGTTGAAATGTCGCCAGCAACGCATCCAGCGGCCCGACAAAAGGGCTCGCCGCAGAACGCGGCAACGCCAGATCAAATACCGCAAAAGCGGCGCGCAACTGCGCCAGCGCGCCGGTCAATTCACGGAACAATTTCCATTGATGCGCATAGCGATACTGCTCGGCCAGACGCTGCACGCGGCCCAACAACTGGCTGACCAGCTCGGCAATGACGTCATCGACCGGAGTATCGGCCTGCCACCGAGGCTGATCGAGACGCAGGTTAAAGCTGCGCGCATCAAACAGCCGGTAGCCACGTTCGGCCTTGCTGATATCGCACGGCATCAGTGGCAATTCGGTTGCCAGCGCATGAGCCAGCTCGAGCAAGGCAATCGCCGGTCCCTGGCGCACTTCCAACTCAAGCTCGCTGATCGGCTCGCTACCGCTTTCGGTACGCACCTCACCTTCGTCAAGAGCGGCCTCTACCTCAACAATCTCACCTTCACGCTCCCAGCGCAGCAGCGCCCGGGTGCGCTGAAAGTCGGTGGTAAACACCGGTTGCAGGCTCTGCTTGTCCAGCTCGACCAACTCCGCTGGCCAGCAGCTGTCATCCAGCAGCGACAAATCCAGCGCGTCAGTCTTGAGGTACCAGTCCCATTCGTTGCGTTCGGATAGCCCGGCGACGCTTTGCCCTCGACTTTTCAGCGTCTGAATAAAGGTGTCACCATCACGACGAAGACGCAGCGCTACCTTGGCGGCAGCGAGATCACGGTTGGCTGTATCAAAGTACTGGTTGTACAAAGTGCCGCTCTGCCAGTCGCCCTGACGTCGCTCGTCGAGCAGCGGATGGGTGCGCAGGGCTTGCAGTACATCGGCACTGGCGCGCAGCTTGATTTCAGTTTCTTTGACCATGTGTAATTCTCGACAGCGCCGGCGGCAACAGGTGGCCACCGGCGAATAATGTTCAATTGTTTTCAATTTGATGACGGCCGCAGCCTCAGCACCTATACTTTGCGGCCTCAATTCCAGCGGGAGGCGTCATGCCAAACAATCCGTTCCTCACACTGTTCGGTAGATCTCCGATCGGCCCCATGCAACAGCACATTGCCAAGGCGCACGAGTGTGCCGCCCAGCTCCTGCCCTTTATCGATGCATTGCAGGCCGAGGACTGGACCGAAGCAGAGCGCCTGCAGCAGCAGGTTGCCAAGCTTGAACGTGAAGCAGACAAACTGAAGAAAGACGTCCGCGTTCACCTGCCCAAGAGCCTGTTCCTGCCGGTGCCACGCTCCGACCTGCTGGAGCTGCTCAGTGTACAGGACAAAGTAGCCAACCGCGCCAAGGATATCGCCGGCCTGATGTTTGGCCGTCGCATGGTCATTCCTGCCCCGCTTTTCCCCGCATTCCGCGAATTCGTTCAACGCTCCATCGACGCTGCGGCCCAAGCGCTGAAGGCCATGAACGAGCTCGACGAATTGCTGGAGACCGGTTTTGCCGGCCGAGAGGTCACGCTGGTTGAGCGTTTGATCGAAGAGCTGGACCGCATCGAACACGATACCGACAACATGCAGATTGGCCTGCGCTCCGAGCTGTTCAAGCTGGAGAAGGACTGGCCGCCGGTCGATGTGATGTTCCTGTATCAGATCATTGAATGGATCGGTGATGTTGCCGACCGCGCCCAGCGCGTCGGTAACCGCCTGGAACTGCTGATGGCCCGCTAGGAAGCGACCGAACGGCCAACAGCACCCTGACAAACTTTCCGCCTCGGCAGAAAGCCGCCAGCCCATGCACCCGTTTTAGAGTATTAGAGATATGACCCTGATTGCAGAGTACGGCACCATCCTGCTGATTCTTGCCTGCCTATTCGGCTTTTTCATGGCTTGGGGCGTCGGCGCCAACGATGTTGCCAATGCCATGGGCACCTCGGTCGGCTCCCGCGCCCTGACCATCAAGCAGGCAATCTTCATCGCCATCGTCTTCGAGTTCCTCGGCGCCTATCTGGCCGGTGGATCGGTGACCCAGACCATTCGCAGCGGCATCATCGACGCCGAAGCGATCAGCCCTGATCAGATGGTCTTCGGCATGCTGGCATCGCTGCTCGCAGCAGGCACCTGGCTGCTGGTTGCCTCGATCAAGGGCTGGCCGGTATCGACCACGCACTCGATCATCGGCGCGGTTATCGGCTTCGGCGCCGTCGGCGTCTCCATGGAAGCTGTGCACTGGGAAGGCGTCACCCCGATCGTCGCCAGCTGGGTCATCTCGCCGCTGCTGTCCGGCATCGTCGCCTTCATGATCTTCATCAGCGTACACCGCCTGATTCTCGACACCGAGAACCCTTTCGCCAACGCCAAGCGCTATGTGCCTTTCTACATGTTCGCGGTTGGCTTCGTGGTCACCATCCTGACTCTGACCAAGGGCCTCAAGCACATCGGCCTGAACCTCAGCGGCTGGGAGAGCCTGGGTCTGGCGCTAATCGCTGGCGTTCTGGTTTCAGGTCTGGGCGTGATCCTGCTGAGCCGAATCAAGGCCGATCCTGAAGCCGACAAGACCTTCCACTTCGCCAGTGTGGAAAAAGTCTTCGCCGTCCTGATGATCTTCACCGCCTGCGCGATGGCGTTTGCCCACGGCTCCAACGATGTCGCCAATGCGGTTGGCCCGCTGGCCGCCATCGTCGGCGTGCTGCACTCCGGCGGCGAAGTAGCGAGCAAATCGCTGGTACCCGGCTGGGTACTGCTGTTGGGCGCCATCGGTATCGTTGTCGGTCTGGCGACCTACGGCTACCGGGTTATCGCGACCATCGGTAAACATATTACCGAGCTGACGCCGAGCCGCGGCTTTGCCGCCGAACTCGCCACGGCCACCACGGTCGTCGGCGCATCCAGCATCGGCCTGCCGATCTCCACCACCCACACCCTGGTGGGCGCGGTTCTCGGGGTGGGCCTGGCGCGCGGCATCGGTGCACTGAACCTGCGCGTCATCGGCACCATCTTCAGTTCCTGGGTCGTCACCCTGCCAGCTGGCGCCATCCTCTCCATCACCTATTTCTTCATCCTCTCCGGGATTTTCAGCTGACTATCCGCCACCGGCGGCGTAAGCTGAAACGACATTTGCGTCGGGCGTTCTGACTGGCAGAACGCCCACCTCAACCGGAGTTGCATATGTCCCTGCCGCCACTGAAGGATCAGTTTGACGCCCTGCTGAGGCTCCCCTCGATCAGCTGCACGCAGGCGGACCTGGACCAAAGCAATCTGCCCGTCGTAGAGCTGCTGGCAAGCTGGCTCACCGACCTTGGCTTCGACTGTCGCCTGCTGCCGATCGCCGGCCAGCCAGGCAAAGCCAACCTGATTGCCTCCTACGGCAGCGGCCCCGGCGGCTTGGTCATGGCCGGCCACACCGACACGGTTCCCTGCAACCCAGAGCGCTGGCAACACGATCCCTTCGCCCTGACCGAGGCGGACAATCGCTGGTACGGGCTTGGCAGCTGCGACATGAAGGGCTTCTTCCCGCTGATTATCGAGGCCGTCCGCGGCTACCTCGACCAGCCGTTCAAACAACCGCTGATCATCCTTGCCACCGCCGACGAAGAAAGCTCCATGAGCGGCGCACGCGCACTGGTCGCTGCCGACTTCACCCAAGCGCGCCACGCAATCATCGGCGAGCCCACCGGTATGCGGCCAATCCGCCTGCACAAGGGCATCATGATGGAGCGCATCGACATCATCGGCCAGGCCGGCCACTCCTCCGACCCAAGCCTGGGTCATAACGCCATGGAGGCCATGCACGCGGTAATCGGCGATCTGCTGCAACTGCGCGGTAGCTGGCAGAAGCGCTGGAACAACCCGTTATTCGGCGTACCCACACCCACACTGAACCTCGGCTGCATCCATGGTGGCGACAACCCCAATCGCATCTGCGCCAAATGCGCCCTGGAGTTCGATATCCGCCCACTGCCCGGTATGAACGGCGATGAGCTGCGCGCAGCGATCCGCGAGCGACTGCTGCCGATCGCTGCCGAGCATCAGGTGCAGATCGATTACAAACCACTGTTTCCTGGCGTACCTGCGTTCGAGACCCCGGCGGACTCACCGATCGTCCGCGCCTGCGAAGAGCTGACCGGGCAAAGCGCCGCCGCAGTGGCCTTTGCCACAGAGGGGCCCTATCTCAACCAACTCGGCATGCAGACCCTGATCCTCGGGCCCGGCGATATCGATCAGGCGCATCAGCCAGACGAGTTTCTCGCCCTGGATCGCCTGCAACCGACCATCGACGTACTGCAAGGCCTGATCCGGCGATTCTGCCTGCAGTAACAAGGCGGCTTGAAGGCCCGCCCGCAAACCCCTTTAATAGCTCTTTTGTCTGGAACACCGCGCATGCTCGACTACGTCAACTGGTTCCGCCACTCGACGCCCTACATCAACCAGCACCGGGACTGCACCTTTGTGCTGATGCTGCCGGGCGAAGCCATGATCCACGCCAACTTCAACAACATCATCCACGACATCATGCTGCTCAGCAGCCTGGGCGTGCGCCTGGTGCTGGTTCACGGCTCGCGCCCGCAGATCGAGGAGCGACTGACCAGCCGCGGCATCCGTTCGCACTACCACAACGACCTGCGGGTAACCGACATGGACACCCTCGGCTGCGTGATCGACGCCGTCGGCAGCCTGCGCATCGCCATTGAAGCTCGCCTGTGCGCCCAACAGTCAGGCACCCGGTTGCGGGTCATCAGCGGCAACCTGGTTACCGCTAAGCCGATTGGGGTTGTGGATGGCGTCGACTTTCACCACACCGGTGAAGTGCGCAGAGTCGATCGCAAAGCGATCACCCGCCACCTGGATGAACAGGACATTGTGCTGCTCTCCAGCCTTGGCTACTCGCCGACCGGCGAGGCGTTCAATCTGGCCTGCGAGGACGTCGCCACCAGCGTCGCCGTGGCGCTGGGAGCGGACAAGCTGATTCTGTTTGGCGAAGACGCCGGCATCCGTGACGAGCAGGGAGAGCTGCTGCGCGAGCTGAAGCCAACCCGCGCAGCCCCCCTGCTGGCCAAACTCGGCAACAGCCAACCCGGCACCCTGCTGCAGGCCGCCTGCAAAGCCTGCAATGCCGGGCTGCGGCGCAGCCACATCGTCAGCTTTGCCGACGACGGTGCGCTGCTGACTGAACTATTTACCCGCGACGGTGGCGGCACCCTGGTCAGCCAGGAGGCCTTCGAGCAGATCCGTGGCGCCAGCATCGACGACGTCGGCGGCCTGCTGGAGCTGCTGCGGCCACTGGAAGAGGCCGGCATTCTGGTACGCCGCTCGCGGGAAGTACTGGAAACCGAGATCAGCCAGTTCACCCTGATCGAACGGGACGGCCGCATCATCGGCTGCGCCGCCCTGTACCCGCTGGAAGGCTCCAGCGCCGCGGAACTGGCCTGCGTTGCGATTGACCCGACCTACCGCCAGGGCGGCCGGGGTGATCAGTTGCTGCAGCACATCGAGAGCCAGGCCCGCAGCCTGAAGATCGACACCCTGTTCGTACTTACCACTCGAACCGCCCACTGGTTCCGCGAACGCGGCTTCGAACCCAGCAGCGTAGAAAGGCTGCCTGCCAAGCGAGCTGCGCTGTACAACTTCCAGCGCAACTCAAAGGTGTTTGAGAAAAAGCTCTAGCACTTTCATCACCAGGTCTTGATTAAAAACCGACCCCGAAGCAGGCAACGCCAGGGTCGGCTTCCGTAGCAACAACTAGAAATTCGGTTAGCGGAGCGTAGCAGGCTAAACCCTGCTTATTCCAGAACATCGACTTCAACGCCCCCGCAGCTAGGCAAACAGCCGCCGACACGGCTGCATGCCGCCCCGTGAATTGGTATGCTTGCCCGTCTGCACTACACCACGAGAACTCCGTCATGCCAGATTACCGCTCGAAAACGTCCACCTTCGGCCGCAACATGGCCGGCGCCCGCGCCCTGTGGCGCGCTACCGGCATGAAGGACGAAGACTTCAAGAAGCCGATCATCGCGATCGCGAATTCCTTTACCCAGTTCGTGCCGGGCCACGTCCATTTGAAGGATCTCGGCCAACTGGTCGCCCGGGAAATCGAGAAGGCTGGTGGCGTGGCGAAGGAATTCAACACCATCGCTGTCGACGACGGCATCGCCATGGGCCACGACGGCATGCTGTACTCGCTGCCCAGCCGCGAGATCATCGCCGACTCGGTCGAATACATGGTCAACGCCCACTGTGCCGACGCCATTGTCTGCATCTCCAATTGCGACAAGATCACCCCCGGCATGCTGATGGCGGCTCTGCGGCTGAACATCCCGGTGGTGTTTGTTTCCGGCGGCCCGATGGAAGCCGGCAAGACCAAACTGGCCAACCATGGTCTGGACCTGGTTGACGCCATGGTCGTTGCCGCTGACGACTCCTGCTCGGACGAGAAGGTGGAAGAGTACGAGCGCAGCGCCTGCCCGACTTGCGGCAGCTGCTCCGGCATGTTCACCGCCAACTCGATGAACTGCCTGACCGAAGCGCTGGGCTTGTCGCTGCCGGGTAACGGCTCGACACTGGCGACCCACAGTGACCGCGAGCAGCTGTTCCTGCGCGCCGGCCGCCTGGCTGTTGAACTGTGCCAGCGCTACTACGGCGAAGGTGACGAGTCGGTTCTGCCGCGCAACGTCGCCAACTTCAAGGCGTTCGAAAACGCCATGACGCTGGATATCGCCATGGGCGGTTCGACCAACACCATCCTGCACCTGCTGGCTGCGGCCCAGGAAGCAGAGATCGACTTCGACCTGCGTGACATTGACCGCCTATCCCGCAAGGTGCCGCAGCTGTGCAAGGTGGCGCCGAACATCCAGAAGTACCACATGGAAGACGTGCACCGCGCCGGTGGCATCTTTTCGATCCTCGGCGAGCTGGCCCGTGGCGGCCTGCTGCACACCGACGTCAGCACCGTACACAGCCCAACCATGGCCGATGCCATCGCTCAATGGGACATCACCCAGACCAGCGACGAAGCGGTCCACACCTTCTTCCGCGCAGGCCCGGCAGGCATTCCGACCCAGACTGCGTTCAGCCAGAGCACCCGCTGGGACAGCCTGGACGATGACCGCGCCGAAGGCTGTATTCGCTCGGTGGAGCACGCCTACTCGCAGGAAGGCGGTCTGGCGGTACTGTACGGCAACATCGCGCTCGACGGCTGCGTGGTCAAGACCGCCGGCGTCGATGAGTCCATCCACGTCTTCGAAGGCAACGCCAAGATCTTTGAAAGCCAGGACAGCGCCGTCAAAGGCATCCTCGCCGACGAAGTGAAGCCGGGTGACATCGTGATCATCCGTTACGAAGGCCCGAAAGGCGGTCCGGGCATGCAGGAAATGCTCTATCCGACCAGCTATCTGAAGTCCAAGGGGCTGGGCAAGGACTGCGCTCTGCTGACCGACGGTCGCTTCTCTGGCGGCACCTCAGGTCTGTCGATCGGCCACGCCTCTCCGGAAGCGGCAGCCGGTGGCGCCATTGGTCTGGTCCAGGACGGCGACAAGGTACTGATCGACATCCCCAACCGCAGCATCAACCTGCTGGTATCGGATGAAGAACTGGCCGCTCGTCGCGCAGCTCAAGACGCCAAAGGCTGGAAGCCGGCTGCACCACGTCCACGCAAGGTCAGCACTGCGCTCAAAGCCTATGCCCTGCTGGCAACCAGCGCCGACAAGGGCGGCGTCCGCGACAAGGCGCTGCTGGACGGCTGATCCTCTCCCCGCGCGCAGGGCTCCGCCCTGCGCCAACTTTTCGCCATATCAGACAAAAATACAAAAATAAAGCCAAAATTATGGCGATGGCGGCATTTAGCCATACCGTCCGTCGGAGATTCGTCTGTACCCGGCATTCTTGGATGGGCTACAAAAGCGTGACAGCGTTAACATGTTGAGGTGGCAAAACTGCACATGGACGAATAACACCAGCCGACTGGGTCCTTATTCATGGAACGCGCAGCACGCAAGATTTTGTTGGTAGAAGCCAACCCGACAAAGCGCGAGCAACTGCTCGAGCTCTGCCGTGCCCCGTCTGCCGGGCCACTGCTGGTCGACATCTGCACCAGCACCCGCGATGCCGCTGCCCGCCTCAGCGCTCAAGACTATGACGCCTGCCTGCTACCCAACGAACCAGCACTGCTGCAGGACGCCCGCCGCGCGTCGGCCGACACTCTGCTGCTGCTGATCAGCGATGACGACTGCGCCGAGCGCGATGGCGCCGCCATTGAAGATGGTGCCGACGACGTCCTGCCGCGCGACACTCTCAACTCAGACGTTATAAAACGCGCACTGGTGAATGCCGAGCGCCGCCGATGCAGCGGCGAGAAACTGCAGCAGATGGCGCGCCAGGATCCGCTAACCGGCCTCGGCAACCGCGCCCTGCTGGAAGCCGAACTGGACCGCATGATTTTGCGCGGCCAGCGCAGTCCCACCGGCTTTGCCCTGCTCTATATCGACCTCGATTACTTCAAGCAGATCAACGATAGCTTTGGCCACGGCCTGGGCGATCTGCTGCTGGCGGTCATCGCCAATCGCCTGCGCCGCACGATGCGCCAGGACGACCTGATCGCCCGTATTGGCGGCGACGAGTTTGTTGCCCTACTGAATGATCTGCACGACCCGAACGACGCGGCGCTGATCGCCAGCAAGATCATCCATACCCTGAGCGAACCGATTACCCTCAGCGGCCACCATCTGCTGGTATCTGCCAGCGTCGGTATCGCCACCTTCCCTGGTCACGGCGCCAATGCCGCAGAGTTGCTGCAGCATGCAGACCAAGCCCTGTACCGCGCCAAGGCCAACGGTCGCAACGGCTATGCGTTCTTCAATCCGCAGCAGGACGCAGAGACCCGGCACAACCTGGATATCGAACAGGGCCTGCGCCACGGCCTGCTCGAAGGCCAATTCCGTCTGCACTATCAGCCGATTGTCGACACCAACCACGGTGACACCGTGGCGTGGGAGGCGCTGCTGCGCTGGCAGCACCCGCAGCTCGGCCTGCTGACGCCAGATGCGTTCCTTAAACTCGCCGAACACAGCGGTCTCATCCTACCGATGGGCCACTGGGTGATTGGTCAGGCGCTGCAGGCGGTCAAACAGTGGCTCGATGCCGGCGTCCATTGCCGCCTATCGATCAACCTCAGCGATCGCGAACTGAAACAGCCCCGCTTCGTGGATCAGCTGCGCCAGCTGCTGATTCGCAGCAAGGTGCCACCACACATGATTCAGCTGGAGCTGCGCGAGGACGCCCTACTCAAGCACGCCAGCCAGGCGACCGCACTCTGCAACGCGCTGCATGAACTGGGCGTGGAAATCTGGCTGGATCATTTCGGTTCAGAATACGGCGCCCTCGGCTATCTGAGCCGACTGCCGATCAAGGGCGTCAAGGTGGACTGCCGGGGCTTGAGCGAAAGCCCATCGCCCGAGCAGGGCGCGTATCTGCAGAATCTGATTACCCTGTCACGGGGCATGGACAAGCAGGTTGCGGCCAACTATGTAGAAGACGCGCGGGTCGCAGAACAGCTCTCACGCTGGGGTGGCAATCTGCTGCAAGGCTACTGGATCGGCATGCCACGGCCGCTCGAAGAGCTGATCGGGCAACCGGACGCTGCCCTCAACTGACTCAGCTGCGTCGCTCAAGCACTTGGTAGACGTGCGCAGGATAGCCCTCGCCCGCCTCAACCTTCCGCTCGCTCGCCAACACCCACTCTGCCTCATCAAATTCGGGAAACCAGGCGTCGCCCTCGGGTGTCGCATCAATGCGCGTCAGGTACAGACGATCAGCCTCTGCCAGGCACTGGCGATAAAGGGTTTCACCACCAATGACCATGACCTCGTCAACACCGTCAGTCGCCGCCTGCTGTTCGGCAAAATCTAGCGCGGCCTCTATCGACTCAAACACCTCTGCCCCTGCCAGTTGCAGATCAGCCTGACGGCTGACGACGATATTGGTTCGCCCCGGCAGCGGCCGCCCAAGCGAATCAAAGGTCTTGCGCCCCATGATGATCGGTTTGCCCAGCGTCGTAGCCTTGAAGTATTTCAGGTCCTCCGGCAGGTGCCAGGGCATACCGTTGTCCAGACCGATCACCCGATTACTGGCCAGCGCCGCGATCATGGCGATTTTGATCCCGCTCATACTGCCACCGGCGCCTTGATATGCGGATGAGCCTGATATCCCACCAGCTCGAAATCCTCGAAGCGGAACGCGAACAGATCACGCACATCCGGATTAAGCTTCATGGTCGGCAGCGGCAGCGGCTCACGGGTCAACTGCAGATCGGTTTGCTCAATATGGTTGGCGTACAGGTGACAGTCGCCCCCAGTCCAGATGAACTCGCCCGGCTGCAGATCGCAGACTTGCGCCACCATCAGCGTCAGCAGCGCATAGCTGGCGATATTGAACGGCACACCGAGGAAGATATCTGCTGAACGCTGATACAACTGACAGCTCAATTTGCCGTCAGCGACGTAGAACTGAAACAGCGCATGACACGGCGGCAGCGCCATCTGATCAACCAGCGCCGGGTTCCAGGCTGACACGATCAGTCGGCGCGAATCAGGATTGCTCTTGATCATCGCTATCAGCTTGCTGATCTGATCGATGGACTCGCCGTTTGGTGCCGGCCAACTGCGCCACTGATAGCCGTATACCGGCCCCAGGTCGCCGTTCTCATCAGCCCATTCATCCCAGATCGAGACGCCGTTTTCCTTCAGGTAACGGATATTGGTATCACCCTGCAGAAACCACAGCAGCTCGTGAATGATGGACTTAAGGTGGCACTTCTTGGTCGTCACCAGCGGAAAGCCCTCGGCCAGATCAAAACGCATCTGGTGCCCAAACACACTGTAGGTACCGGTGCCGGTACGATCGCTCTTGAAGGTGCCGTTCTCGCGCACATGGCGCATCAGGTCGAGATACTGTTTCATGCGGTGCGCCCCTCACGCCGATAGGCAAGCCCCATTAACAGAGCGCCTAGAAGAATCATGGGAATACAGAGTAGTTGACCCATGGTCAACCAATTGAACGCCAGATAGCCGAGCTGAGCGTCCGGCACACGAACAAACTCAACAGCAAAGCGGAAGCAGCCATAACAGATGGCAAACAGACCACTGACAGCCATGGTCGGCCGCGGCTTGCGTGAATAGAACCAGAGAATGGTGAACAGCGCGACGCCCTCCAGCGCAAACTGATACAGCTGCGACGGGTGGCGCGCCAACTGCTCGGGGTCGGTCGGGAAGATCATCGCCCAAGGCAGATCGGTTGGCTTGCCCCACAGTTCAGCGTTGATAAAGTTACCGATGCGCCCAGCCCCTAGTCCGATCGGCACCAGCGGCGCAACGAAATCGACCAGTTCGAAAAAGCGCTTGTTGTGCTTGTGCGAGAACCACAGCAGCGCCAGCAGCACCCCAAGCAAACCTCCATGGAATGACATGCCACCCTTCCAGATCTCAAGCACGAGCAGCGGGTTATTGATGTAGGAGGCCAGATCGTAAAACAGCACATAACCCAACCGGCCGCCAGCGATCACCCCCAGCGCTACCCAGAACACCAGATCAGACAGCGTTTCCTTGCTCCAGGTCGGGTCGAAAGCGGCCAGCCTGCGGCGCGCCAGCCACCAGGCGCCACCGATGCCGATCAGATACATCAGCCCGTACCAATGGATCTTCAACGGGCCGATGGCGAGCGCCACGGGGTCAATTTGCGGATAGGTCAACATGCAGGATCCCTAGACAAGAAAGTTGATTCCAACACAAAGCAGCAACAAGGCAAACAGGCGCTTGAGCACATCCTGCGACAACCGGTGCGCCAACCTGGCGCCGAACCCGGCAAACAGCATGCTGGTCGCGGCAACACCGATCAGCGCCGGCAGGTAAACATACCCGAGACTCCATGACGGCAGCTGACTCTCGCCCCAGCCGGTAAAGATAAAGGACACCGCACCAGCCAGCGCGATGGGCAGCCCGCAGGCCGACGAGGTGGCGACCGCCTGCTGCATCGGCACGCTGCGCCAGACCAGAAACGGCACAGTCAGCGAGCCGCCACCAATACCGAAAATCGCCGACGCCCAGCCGATCACCCCTCCGGCAACCCCGAGGGTTGGCTTGCCCGGTTCAGCCAGCGCAGCCTTGGGCTGCAGCTTGAAGCCCATTTGAATGGCGATACAGATGGCAAACACGCCGATGATCTTCTGTAGCAGCGGACCGCTGATCTGCGCTGCGGTCAGCGCACCGAGCACCGTACCGAGCACAATCCCGACAGTCAGCCAGACAAACAGATGCCAGCGCACCGCGCCCTTTGCATGGTGCGCGCGAATCGCATTGATGGAAGTAAACACAATGGTCGCCAGCGAGGTACCCACTGCCATGTGGGTCAATACGTCGGGGGCAATACCCTGCAGCGCGAAGCTGTAGACCAGCACCGGAACAATGATCATGCCACCGCCGACACCAAACAGCCCTGCCAGCGTGCCGGCAAAACCACCCAGCACCAGATAGACCAAGAACTCCACAACACCCCCGAAAGCGAACCCGCGCAAGTCGGCTAGTCTATCGCGGATCGCCCCGATCCGACACACGGGTTACACTGCCGCGACCGTACCGAGGAGTAGCTTGATGTGTCTGATCGCCTTTGCCTGGCAGCAATCCCCACAGCAGCCGCTGCTGCTGATCGGTAACCGCGACGAGTTCCATCACCGCCCGACACGGGCGTTGAGCGAATGGGCTGCCGAAGGGCATCCCGAACTCCTGGCGGGCAAGGACCTGGAAGCCGGCGGAACATGGCTTGGTGTCACCCGCGAGGGGCGCTTTGCTGCGGTCACCAACATCCGCTCACCGGGCGCCGCCAAGGCGCCCAAATCACGCGGGCAACTGCCGCTGGATTACCTGCTGGGTGCACTTGGGCCGGCCGATTTCCTGAATACACTGTGCAGCGCTCTGGATCAGTACACAGGATTCAACCTGCTGGTCGGAGACCGCGAACAACTGTGGTTCCTCAACAGCCAGCATGGCCAGCCACGCCGACTTGAGCCAGGCATCTACGCCGTATCAAACGCCGACCTGGATAGCCCCTGGCCGAAAACACTGGCGCTGCGCAGCGGCTTGGCGAATAACCTCAACGCCAGCGATGACGCCCTCTTCTCACTGCTCGCGAAAGACCAGCTCTACCCCGACAATCAACTACCCAACACCGGCATCAGCCTGGAATGGGAACGTATGCTGTCTGCGGCTTTCATTGTTGGGTTACCCGAATACGGCACCCGCTCCAGCAGCATTCTGCGCCTGCAGGCACAGGATCGCGTCCGCCTTAACGAACGCCGATTTGGACCACTTGGGGAGCCGCAGGGCGAAACCTGCAAGGAGTGGAGCTAAAAGCTCAGCGCGGCTGCGACAGCACCTTGCCGAGCCCCATGCCGCGCAGGGCGAGATGCAGCGTGCTGAGTACCAGATGCGGGTTATCCAGCTCGATAACTTCATCCAGCAGGGCCTTGGCATCGGACAGATTGATCTGGCGCAGCAGCCACTTCACCTTCGGCAGGTTGGTCGCGTTCATCGATAGCGCGTCGCATCCCATGGCCATCAGCAACACGGCAGAAGCAGGGTCGCCAGCCATCTCGCCACAGACGCTCATCGGCTTGCCCGCTTCCCGGCAAGCCGTCGCGATCTTGATCAGCGCCTGCAGCACCGCCGGGTGCAACGAATGATAGAGATCGGCAACACGCGGGTTATTGCGGTCGACCGCCAGCAGATACTGGGTCAGGTCGTTAGTGCCTACCGACAGAAAATCGACCAGTTGGATCAACTCACGCGCCTGATAAACCGCAGCAGGCACCTCAATCATGACTCCGACCGGCGGCATCGGGACGTCGACACCCTCGTCCAGCACTTCGCTGTAGGCGCGGTGAATAAGGTGCAACGCCTCCTCTACCTCGAACACACTGCTGACCATCGGCAACATGATGCGCAGATTGTTCAGACCCTGACTGGCCTTGAGCATCGCCCGCATCTGCACCAGAAAGATTTCCGGGTGGTCGAGCGTCACGCGAATACCGCGCCAGCCGAGGAAGGGGTTGTCTTCCTTGATCGGGAAATAGGTCAGCGCCTTGTCGCCGCCAATATCCAGCGAGCGCATGGTCACGGGCAGCGGATGAAACGCCTCGAGCTGCTCGCGATAGATTGCCTGCTGCTCTTTCTCGCTGGGGAAGCGATCCTTGATCATGAACGGCACTTCGGTGCGGTACAGACCAACCCCCTCGGCGCCACGGTCCAGCGAGCGAGCCACATCCGCCTGCAGACCGGTATTGACCAGCAACGGCATGCGATGCCCGTCAAGTGTCACGCAGGGTACGTCGCGCAGCTTCTCCAGCCCCTGCACCAGCTCACGCTCTTCGCGCACCAGATCCAGGTATTGGCGATGCAGCTCCTGCGACGGATTGGAATACACTTCGCCGCGGTTGCCGTCGACGATTAGTTCCATACCGTCGAGGCGTGTATACGGCAGGTCCAGCGCACCCATCACAGTCGGGATACCCATCGCGCGAGCCAGAATAGCCACATGCGAACTGCCCGAGCCAAGCACCGAGACGAGGCCTACAAGCTTTTCCTTCGGCACCTGGCCAAGCATGACCGGCGACAGTTCTTCGCTGACCAGAATGGTGTTCTCCGGGAACACCAGTTCCTGCCGCCCCACTTCCTGCAGATAGGCCAGGATGCGGCGCCCGATATCCTTGACGTCTGCGGCGCGCTCACGCAGATACGGGTCGTCCATCAACTCGAAACGGGTGACATGTGAGCTGACCACTTCGCGCAGCGCGCCCTGCGCCCACTGCCCAGTGCGGATGATATTGGTCACCTCGTTTCCGAGCGCCGCATCATCGAGCATCATCAGATAGACATCAAACAGGGCCAGCTCTTCGGGTCGCAGCTGGGTCGAGAGCTTGCTGGACAGCTGCTGCATGTCATCGCGCACACTGTCCTTGGCACGACGGAACAGCGCAATCTCGGCGTCGACATCCTGAATCTGCTTGTCCGGAACTGACTTCAGGTCGGCCGGAGGCAGAATCACGACCGCATGGCCGATAGCCACGCCCGGTGCGCCGGCCACGCCATCGAAGCGTGTGTCCTGCACCACTTCGCCACCCCAGCCCAAACCGCCAATGGCACCGGTTGCTTCGGCGTGTGCGATAACGCCGGCAAGCTGCGCACTCATCGTGACCAGGAAGGCTTCTTCGCCCTCGTCAAACTGGCGGCGCTCCTTTTGCTGCACCACCAGCACGCCCATCACCCGGCGGTGGTGGATGATCGGCACGCCGAGGAAGGAGGCATAGCGTTCTTCGCCAGTCTCGGCGAAATAGCGAAAACGGGGGTGGGAAGCAGCGTCTTCGAGGTTGACCGGCTCCTCGCGGGTGCCGACATAACCGATCAGACCCTCGCTGGTGCCCAGAGTAACGGCACCAACGGCGTCCTTGTTGAGACCCTCGGTCGCCATCAACACGTAGCGACTGATTTCCGGGTTAAGCAGATAGACCGAGCAGACCTCGGTGCCCATGGCTTCACGCACGCGCTGCACTATGATGTCCAGAGCCGCTGCCAGATCTCTGGCAGAGTTGACCTCCTGAACAATGCGGCGCAGCGTATTGAGCATATTCAACTACCCGGCAGGCTTGAGAGCAGTCTCGGCGCAAGTTCCTTCATGGCACGCCGATAGACATCGCGTTTGAACGGGACAACCTGGCCCAGAGGATACCAGTAACTCACCCAGCGCCAGCCATCGAATTCCGGTTTTGCGCTGCGCGTCATACAGACCCGCTGATCCTCGGACTTGAGACGGAGCAGAAACCACTTCTGTTTCTGGCCCACACAAACCGGTTGCGAATGGCTACGAATCAGCCGCTGCGGCAGACGATAACGCAGCCAGCCACGGGTACAGGCAAGAATTTCAACATCTTCAGGCAGCAGACCGACCTCTTCGTGCAGTTCGCGATACAGCGCCTGCTCAGGGCTTTCATTGCGCTGAATACCGCCCTGCGGGAACTGCCACGAATCCTGGCCGATGCGCCTTGCCCAAAGCACCTGACCCAACTCATTGGTCAGGATGATGCCGACGTTGGGTCTGAAACCATCGGGGTCAATCACAGCCACTATCCCTTATTCAATTATCACCGCATTGTTCCACAAAGCACGGCGCAGCAGCAATTACGGAAATGCCACCGATTGATGTCAGCGATTGCGGGCATTTGCCCGCCGAGTGGATTATTCTAGCGACCCGCCAACCGTCTCAGGAGACCGCCCGTGTCACTCGCCATATTCGACCTCGACAACACCCTGCTTGGTGGCGACAGCGACCACGCCTGGGGCGAGTTCATTGTTGCCCACCGGATCGTCGACCCGGACGAGTACAAGGCGCGCAACGACCAGTTCTTCAACGACTATCTGGCGGGGCGGCTGGATATCCAGATCTACCTGAACTTCTGTTTGCAGCTGCTCGGGGAGCACCCAAACGAGCAGCTCGAAGCCTGGCATCGCCAGTTCATGCAGGAAAAGATCGTACCGATCGTGCTGCCCAAGGCGCAGGCGCTGATCGAGCGCCATCGCCAGGCTGGCGACACCCTGATGATTATCACCGCCACCAACCGCTTCGTTACTGCACCGATCGCCCGCCATCTGGGCATCAACATCCTGCTGGCGACCGAATGCGAGAAGGACGGTGAGCGCTACACCGGTCGCACCACCGACATCCCCTGCTTCCGCGAAGGCAAGGTCACTCGGCTGGAGCGCTGGCTGCTGGAGAACAATCGCACGCTGGAAGGCAGCCACTTCTATAGTGACTCGCACAATGACCTGCCGCTGCTGGGCATGGTCGACCACCCGGTCGCAGTCGATCCGGACGACACCCTGCGCGCCCACGCCGAAGCCCAGGGCTGGCCGGTGATCAGCTTGCGCTGATCAGGCTAGCGATACTGGCACGATGTTCAGGCCGAAAAAAAACGCGCGACATTTAATCGCGCGTTTTTTTGTGCTGCTCGCAATAGGCCGCAGGCGTTTTACACCGGCGTTACCCGGCAGAACAGCGCCTTGATATAACCGGTTTCCGGGATGGCCGGATGCAACGGGTGATCAGCCCCCTGGAACCCACGCTCGGTGATGATCAGGTTGCGATCCAAGTGGCGACTCGCCCCCAGCAGCGCATCACGCAGGCGGTCTTCTTCCAGATGCATGGAGCAGGACGCCGAAACCAGAATGCCGTCCTTGTTGAGCAGTCGCATCGCCTGTTCATTGAGGCGACGATAGGCCGCCTCACCGTTACGGATATCCTTGCGCTTCTTGATGAAGGCTGGCGGATCGGCAATAACCACGTCGAAGCGCTCACCAGCGCCCTTCAGCTCCTTCAGCGCAGCCATGACATCGCCTTCAACCACCAGCATTTTTTCCGCAACACCGTTCAGCTCTGCATTAGCCTCGACCCGGTCGAGCGCAGGCGCAGAACTGTCAACGCACATGACTTCACTGGCACCGAAGGCCGCCGCCTGAACGCCCCAGCCGCCGACGTAGCTGTACAAATCCAGTACCCGCTTGCCCGCAACATAGGGTGCCAGACGTGCGCGGTTGGCGCGATGATCATAGAACCAGCCAGTCTTTTGCCCTTCACGAACAGGCGCCTCGAAGCGCACACCGTTCTCTTCCAGCGCAACGAGCTCAGGCATCTCGCCAAAGGCGTCCTCAACATAGGAATCCAGCCCTTCCAGCTTGCGCGCACCGCTGTCGTTCTTGAACAGCACAGCCTGCGGCTTGAACACCTGAACCAGCGCCTCGACGATAGCACCGCGCACGGCCTCCATGCCGGGGTTGGCAATTTGCACAACGAAGTAATCGCCGAACCGGTCAACCACCAGTCCCGGAAGAAAATCAGACTCACCGTACACCAGGCGATAGAAGGGTTTGTCGAACAGCCGCTCACGCAGGCTGAGAGCGACCTTGAAGCGATGCACCAGCAACGACTTGTCCAGCAGATGACTGGTATCGCGACTGAACATCCGCGCACAAATCAGGTTGTTGGGGCTGACGCAAACCAGACCGAGCGCTTTGCCGGAGGCCGTCTCCAGTTGCGCCTGCTGACCCGCCTCAAACGCGGTCAGCGGCGTCTGCGCAGTATCCACTTCGTTGCTGAAGACCCACAGGTGGCCTCCGCGAATGCGCCGATCGGCGTTGGCTTTGAGGCGCAGGCTGGGCAATGACATGGAGGGCTCCTGAAGCAGGCAAGGAAAAATGTAAGCGACTGGCCATTATACAGGGTGCCAAGCGCCCCAGTCTCCGGCTAAACTCGGCAGTTCAACTAATCAGTGGACCCAGGCTATGACATCGGAGCTCACCGACCAGCAGATCAGCAGCGCCCTGCAAGGCATCAGCGTACCACCGCAGCCGCAGATCATGGTCGACCTGCAGATGGAGCAACTGATGCCGGACCCGGACCCAAAGGTCATCGCCAAGCTGATCAGCCAGGACCCGGGCCTCTCGGGGAGCCTCCTGAAAGTCGTCAACTCGCCGTTCTTCGGTCTGGCCAATCGCATCAGCTCAATTCAGCAGGCCGTCAGTCTGCTCGGCGTCGGGCGCGTGGTGAATATCGTCAATGCCCAGTCCATTCGCGGCGAACTGACCGACGAAAACATCGTCAACCTGAACCGCTTTTGGGATAGTGCGCAGGACGTGGCCATGACCTGCATGACGCTAGCCAAGCGCATCGGCTGTGTTGAGCCTGACGAAGCCTACGCCCTCGGCCTGTTCCATAACTGCGGCATCCCGCTGATGCTCAGCCGCTTCCCGTACTACATCGAAGTGATGGAAGAGTCCTATGCGCAGAGCGAGAAGCGCCTGGTTGATGTAGAAAACGAACGCATGAACACCAACCATGCTGTGATCGGCTACTACACGGCGAAGTCCTGGCTGCTGCCACGCCACCTGTGTGACGCTATCGCCAGCCACCACAACGCAGAGCAGGTGTTCCTGTCACCACTGGGCAACGACCCGGTGCAGAAGAACCTGCTGGCGATTCTGAAAATGGCTGAGCACATCTGCCAAGCCTACCGCGTGCTCGGCAATCACTCGGTCGATCACGAGTGGAATGCGGTTGGCGCTGCCATTCTCGAGTACGTGGGTCTGTCCGAGTACGACTTCGAAAACCTGGAAGCCAACTGCCAGGAAATGACGGCGACCGGTGGCGACAGCTACTATCAGGACTGAGTCACCGCCAGCCCCTCAGGAGATAACGCATGACCACCCCGCTCGTAATCACCGTAATGTCTGCCGACAAACCCGGTCTGGTAGAAAGCCTGGCGCAAACCATCAACCGCCACGGCGGCAACTGGCTGGAAAGCCGGATGGCGCGCATGGCAGGGCAATTCGCCGGCATCCTGCGGGTTGACGTGCCCAATGATCAGCTCGAGGCGCTACGCGTCGACCTGGAGGGCCTCACCGCACAGGGCATCAATGTTCAGGTCGCCATTAGCGGTCAGGCCGACGAGCCGCAGCAGCGCACCCTGCAGCTGAGCCTGGTGGCCAACGACCGCGCCGGCATCGTACACGAGGTATCCCGTGTGTTGGCCAGCCACGGGGTCAACGTTGAGTCGCTGGAGACCGAGTGCACACCGGCACCGATGAGTGCCGACCTGCTGTTCAAGGCCCGCGCCCTGCTGGGGGTTTACCCGCAGACCGATCTGGATGCCCTGCGCGATGCGCTGGAAAATCTCACCGACGACCTGATGGTCGAGCTGCAAGACGCCGACTGAGCTGCCCTCCATCGCGGGGCTGACAAGCAGCCCTGCGATGCCTCTAGAGCAGGAAGGTCACGCCGACCTGGAACAACCGCTCGACTGCCTGCATATCGCGTTTGTCCGGCACAATCACGATAACGTGATCGCCTTCTTCGATCTGGGTGCTGTCGTGCGCAATCATAACGTCCTCACCGCGCACCAGCGCACCAACCATCGCACCAGGCGGCAACGGTAACTCATCGATCCTCTTACCCACTACCTGCGAGCTCTGCGCGTCGCCGTGGGCAATCGCCTCCATTGCCTCGGCGGTACCCCGTCGCAGCGAATGCACCGCCACCACATCACCACGACGCACATGGGTCAGCAACGCACCGATGGTGGCCTGCTGAGGTGAGATGGCGATATCGATACTGCCACCCTGCACCAGATCGGCGTAGGCTGGGTTGCTGATCAGGGTGATCACCGTCCGCGCCCCCATGCGCTTGGCCAGCATCGACGACATGATGTTGGCTTCATCATCGTTGGTCAGCGCCAGATAGACATCCGCTGCCTCGATACTTTCCTCCAGCAGCAGCTCACGATCGGAAGCGCTGCCGTTGAGCACTGTCGTGCGACGCAGGCGTTGTGACAGGAACTGACAGCGCGCCATATCCTGCTCAATGACCTTAACCCGGTAGTCGTCTTCCAGCACACTGGCCAGGCGCGCGCCAATATTACCGCCGCCGGCGATGATGATGCGTTTGTAGGGTTTTTCCCGCCGCCGCAGCTCGTTGAGTACCAGCCGGATATCCGGCCTGGCGGCGACGAAAAAGACCTCGTCACCATCCTGAATCAGGGTATCGCCGTCAGGAATCACCGCATGGTTCTTGCGGAAGATGGCAGCGACACGGATCTCCACCGCCGGCAGACGCTCGCGCAGCATCGAGATCCGCTGACCAACCAGCGCCCCACCGTTCGTTGCGCGCACCGCAACCAGCTGGGCCAGACCATCGGCAAAGTTGATCACCTGCAGCGCACCGGGATAACGGATCAGCTTCTTGAGGTGCTGGGTCACCAGTGCCTCGGGGTTAATCAGCACGTCGACCGGCACCGCGGCTTTGGAAAACAGCGCATGATTCTGCGTCATGTAGCCCTGCTCGCGCACCCGGGCAATTTTGTTCGGCACGTTGAACAGCGACTGAGCCACCTGGCAGGCGATCATGTTGACCTCGTCGCTGTTGGTAACAGCGACCAGCATGTCGGCATCCTCGGCACCGGCTTGCGACAAGGTGACCGGGTGCGCACCGTGGGCGCAGAGTGTCGTCACCCCGTTCACCCCGTGCAGCTCCTGAAGTAACTGCAGACGCTCAGGATTGCGGTCCACGACCGTAATGTGGTTTTTCTCGCCAACCAGTTGTTCAACCAGGCTGCGGCCTACCTGCCCGGCACCCAGCACGATGATGCGCATCATGCGTCATCCCCTTTAGATCTTTCGTTAGCCACGCCAGAACACCGGCGTAAAGAGCACCATCAACGTCAGCAGCTCCAACCGCCCCATCAACATGGCAAAAGACAGCAGCCACTTGGCAGCTACCGGCAGGGTAGCAAAGTTACCGGCCGGACCAATAATATCGCCCAGCCCCGGGCCGACGTTGGTCAGCGCCGTGGCCGCAGCAGTCAGACTGGTCATCAACTCCAACCCCATCAGCGCCAGCAGCAACGTCACCACCGCCAGCGTCATGAAAAACAGGAAGGAAAAGGCCACCGCCGAGAGAATGATGTCGTCCTGCACCGGCTTGCCGTTGTACTGGGTGACAAACACACCGCTGGGGTGAATCAGCTTGTTGATCTGACTGCGCAGGAACAGGTAGCTGAGCTGAAAGCGAAACACCTTCATGCCCCCACTAGTTGAGCCTGAGCAACCGCCGATAAACATCACAACGAAGAATAGCGCGATGCTGAACGTACCCCACTGGGTGTAGTCGGCTGAGGCGAAGCCGGTGGTGGTAATCACCGATACCAGATTGAATGTGGCCTGGGTAAAGGCTTCAAACGGTGCAAACACGTGCAGATCAATCAGGTCAGCGGTCAGCAACAGCGACACGGCCCCGATGATGCACAGAAAGCCGATCACCTGCTGATTGTTCAGCACCTGCAAAGAAGGGCGGCGGAAGAAGGCAATAAGCAGCGTGAATGGCAAGGCGCTCAGCGTCATGAACAGGATCGAGACCCAAAGCACGCCCAACGAAAACCGCCCCATGGAGCGATCGTCCGTCGCAAAACCGCCGGTCGACACGGTTGCCATGGAATGGTTGATCGCATCGAACAGGTTCATACCGGCGACCCAGTAACACAGCACGCAACTGACCGTCAGGCTGAGGTAGGTAACCACCAGTAGCCGCGCCAGCGACTGCACCCGGGGAATCGACTTGTCAGACCAGTCCGAGGACTCGGTATGGAACAGACGCATCCCGCCCACGCGCAGAAACGGCAGAATCGATACGGCCATGCCGATCACACCCAGGCCACCAATCCACTGCAGCAGCGAGCGCCAGAGCAGGAGGCTGGGTGCGAGGTGTTCGATACCGCTGAGAATGGTCGAGCCCGTGGTGGTGATTCCGGAAACCGCCTCGAAGACGGCGTCCTCTGCGCTGAGCTGGAAGTGACTGAAAAATAGCGGCAAGGCGCCAAACAGCGACATCAGGACCCAGCTAAGGCTGGTCAACAGATAGAGCTGACGTGACACGAGGTGAAACGCCTTGTCCCGGCAACTCAACACCAGCGCGAGACCGCAGCCGAGGGTAATTGCGAAAGACGTCAGAAAGACCTGCATTTCCGGGTCCTGTCGCCACCAGGCGAAGACCGCGACACTGAGCATCAAACCGGCCATGATCAGAATCAGGATGCCGCAGACAAACAGCACCGGACGCAAAAACCGCAACATGCAGGAGTTCCCCAGCCAGGAAAGTCGGCACATGATACTCGCCGCCCGGCCAAGACACTACGGTCAGGCAGAAACCGGTGTAGGCGGCATCCAGCGCGTCGACGCGAACCGGTCAAGCAACAGGTGCAGCAGATAGATCGCCGACAGCGACAACAGCACTGAGACAGACAGCGACCAGAATCGATACAGGTCACTGTAGAACAGGTCCTGCCGCGGCGTCAGATACTGGCCGAACAGAATGGCCATCGTCGTCAGCGCCGCAAAGCCCGCGCCGGAGCCGCCCTCCAGCATGTGCACCCGAGCAAACAGCATCAGGCAGACCCAGAGGCCAAGCGCGACAAAGGGCAACACGTCGAAGTGGTCCATCAGCACCAGTTGTACCACCAGCCCCAGATTGCAGCCCACCAGCGTACCCAGCGCGCGGTTCCAGCCAGCCGGACCGGCGCCGCGCCAGTTGAGCGGGAACAGCACCAGAATGCTCGCCACCTGAGCCGACAGCCCGCTCTGCAGGTTGAACACCTGAAATACGATGTACGACAGGGTTGCTACCGTGGTAGCCAGAATCACCTCGTGGCGCTGGGTACTGGCTGACTTGCGCATGGCAGGGCGCGGCTGGCGCGGCTCGACATCGGGAAACACCACCTGCATCAGCATGGCGATAAACAGGGTGCTGAACACCGACACCATATTGCTGGCGACGATGTCGCCAATGTCGGCCTGCGGATAGCTGGCAAAATGCAGCTGCATCGACATGTTCACCACCGACATGGCGCCGAAGAGGAAATTGGCACCACGGCTCATCTGGGTAAACAGCGCCGCAAACATGCCCATCACCAGCAGCGTCATCGGTACCGGCTTGTCACCGAACATCCCCTGCACCAGCAACACCGCCAGCGTCACAACCAGCATATTGGCGATGAACTGCCGCACCAGATGGGCATTGATTACCGGCACCAGCCCCAGCAGCAGGATCGGCTGCACCACAAAAAAGGCGCCATAATTCCAGCCCATCAGCTTGCACAGCAGAAACCCGAGCATGCCGCCAAAGGCGATGCGCAGACACTGGCGCACATCGTTGGTCTCAAGGTGCGTCTTGCTGGTGAGCAAAATGGGTTTCATGGCGACCTCAGTAGATGTAGTGCATCAGGCTGACGAGACGAACCTGCACGCCGCCCAGCCACTTGGCCGGCCCGCCCACCGGAAACAACTGCACGGTCGCGCGCGCCCCCGTGGGCAATCCGGGCAGCAGCTCGGGCTCCTCATCCAACACCAGATGCACGCGCTGACGCTGCGCGTCGCGCACCCAGCGATCAGAGGTTTCCGGCGCCGCCAGCGAACCGTCCGGCAACAATTGCCCCTGCTGCGTACCCGCAGCAATACCCGCCACGTGGGCCTCGAACACCCGACCGGGGATGGCATCGAAAACGATTGCAGCCGGTTCACCCACATCCATATGCACCAGCGACTTCTCGCGAAAATCCGCCACCACATCAGCGTCGTCTGCGACCAGAGCCGCCAGCGAGCTGCCGGCAACCGCGTAGGTCCCGGGGCGTACCTGCAGATTGGATACCACGCCGTCGCTTTCCGCGCGCACCTGTGTGTAGCTCAGATTCAACTTTGCCTGTGCCAGTGCATTGCGCGCCTGACGCAGACGCAGGTTGTCCTGATCACCTTGGCCGCGCTGCACCTCAAGCTGTTGCAGCTGCGCGCGCTGGCTTGCCACTTCGGCCTGCGCTGCCTGGTGACTGGCAACAATCTGCTCATAGCTCTGACGCGACACGTTGTGACTGGCCAGCAAGGTCTGCATGCGCTCACGTTCGCGTGCCAACTCGGCACTGCGCACCTCGGCCGAACGCACCTGCGCCTGTGCCGCGGCAATCGAGGCATCGATACCGGCGTTATCACGCTCGGCCGCCTCCAGCGCCAGCTGCGCCTGCTGTACCGCCAGCTCATAGGGGCGCGGGTCAATGCTGAACAGCAACTCGCCAGCGGCAACGTGCTGATTATCCGCCACCGCTACGTCGACCACCTGTCCGGAGACCTGCGGCGCAACGCGAATGACCGGGTGTATGACCCGAGATTGCGGTGTCATCGGCATCCACAGATCAGCCGCGAGGAAGTAGCAAAAGACCAGAGCAAACAACACCAGCGACGCCCGCACCCAACGGGCAAATACCTGATCCGGTGTCATGCGCCCCCCTCCTGCTCACTCGCGAGCAGCGCGCGGACATTGGCTTCCATGCCCAACAGCACTTCGGCAAAGGCGTCCAGCTGGGCGTCACTCAGGCCCGCGTAGATTTTCTTGCGCACCTGCTCCACGTGGACGCGCATGTCGGCCACCCGCTGATGACCTGCCGGGGTAAACCACAGCGCGTGCACGCGGCGGTCGCTCGGGTCACGGCGACGCTCGATCAATCCCTGCTCCTGCAGCTGGTTCAAGGTGCGCGTCAGCGACGGCATCTCGATCGCCAGCTCATCCGCCAGCACCTGCTGGGTGCAGCCCTCGCCCACCTTGACCAGGTGCAGCATCACACTCCAGCGCGCCTCGGTGATACCCAGGTCGCCCACCGCCTGATTAATTGCGGCGCGCCAGAGCCGGTGCACCCGCCCCATCGCCGCGCCCATCGAAGGCTTCAGCGTTTCGTGCAGCGCCAAAGCCGCTTGTTCTTCGTTCATGGATAACCTCGAAACATAGTTAGCCTGCTAACAATAAAGTCTACTCCTATAATTTTATTTAGCAAGCTACATATTTATTTCAAGGCACAGCTCCGGAACCGCCATCTAGGCAACACTGTCCCAGCTGCAGCTAATTCGCTAGAGTGCCGGGCTGCAATCGTTCAGAGGAAAGAGGTCATGTCATACATCGAAGAGTCGCTGTCCAGCGGCGAGGTCATTCACAAGGTGTTTCAACTGCACTGGTTCGCCAAGGTACCCATGTACTGCTGGCTGGCGCTGGGGCTGGTGACCTTCGGCCTTACCTGGCTGATTGCGCTGTATGAGTACTTTCGCCTGCGCTCGATCGAGCAAGGGGTGACCAACAAGCGGGTGATTCTGAAGACCGGCATCATCAGCCGGCATACCGAAGAGATGAAGCTCAGCTCAATCGAAACCGTCGAGATCGAGCAGAGCATCTGGGGCCGCATGTTTGGCTACGGCACAGTAAAGCTGACTGGCCGCGGCATCAGCGACGTCAAGTTCCGTAATATTGACGACCCAATGTACGTCAAGCGCGAGATCGAGAGCGTCAGCAACCCAATCGACTGAGCCGGGGCTGTTGACGCCTCAGAGCAGGAACAGCGTCGCCAGACCCAGAAAGGCGAGGAAGCCGACTACGTCGGTGACCGTGGTCAGGATGACGCTACCCGCCAGCGCCGGGTCGACCCCAAACCGGCGCAGCAACAACGGAATAGCCAGGCCGGATACCGCCGCGCACAGCAGGTTAAGCAAAATGGCTGCAGCGATAACGGCACCGAGTTGCCAGTTGCCAAACCAGGCCACCGCCAGCCCTGCGACCACCAGCGCCCACAGCACACCATTGAGACAGGCGATGCCGATCTCCTTGCTGAGCAGCAGCCGCGCGTTACCACCCTCTACCTGGCCTAGCGCCATCCCGCGTACCACCAGGGTCAGCGTCTGGCTGCCAGCAATACCGCCCATACTGGCGACAATCGGCATCAGCACCGCCAGCGCCACCAGTTGCTCCAGAGTGCCCTGGAACAAACCGATCACCCAGGCGGCAAGGAAGGCGGTAACCAGATTGATGCCCAACCAGATCGCCCGGCGACGACTGCTGGTCAGCACCGGGGCGAACATGTCAGCCTCATCGTCCAGACCCGCCATGCTCATCATGGTCCGCTCGGAATCTTCGCGGATCAGGTCAACCACGTCATCGACGGTAATACGACCAAGCAGCAGCCCGTCCTCGTCGACCACCGCGGCGGACAGAATATCCAGGTCCTCAAACCGGCGCGCCACCTCATGGCTGGGCAGCATCACATCGAGCGGCTGGAAGTCGCCATCCATGACGTCGCTGACCAGCACTTCCGGCGGACTGGTTACCAGTCGACTGAGGCGCAGCACCCCCTGGTAGCGGTTCTTGCGGTCGACCACCATTACCTTGTCAGTATGGTCTGGCAGATCCTCGAGCAAACGCAGGTAGCGCAGCACCGACCCCACCCGCACATCGACCCGCACCGAGATCTGGTCGGTGTTCATCAGACCACCGGCAGAATCCTCCGGGTAGGACAGCATCGACATCAGCTGCTGCCGCTTGCGTACGTCCATGGCCTGCAGCAGTTGGCGACCGCTGTCGCTCGGCAGCGCCTGAATCAGGTCAACCAGGTCATCCAGATCGAGCTTGCGGGCAGCGGCGACCAGCTCATCCTCATCCATCTCCAGCGCCAGTCGGGCGCGGACCTCGTCATGCAGGTGGACGAGGATCTTGCCCGCGCGCTCGGCGTCGAGCATCTCCCAGACGGTGGTTCGCTCAGCCGGTGGTAAGGATTCCAACAGGCCGGCGGCCTTGGCCGGGTGCATCTGCCGGAACGCCTTGCCGACCCGTTTGAACTTGCCCGCCTCGAGCGCATCACGCACCCGGGCGATCTGGGTGGTGGCGCCCTCTCCTTCCTCTTCCTCATCGGTCAGGTCAGAGGTATCGGGCTCGCGGCGCAGCTGGGCGCCGAGCAGCGGTGTCAGGTGCTTGAGCACCTGTTCTTCGCGGTCGTCGTCGATATGCTGCCAGAGCGCCAGGCGCTGGGTGCCATCAAGCGCTTCCAGCAGGCTGGCCACCTTGCCCGGGTGCATGCCACGCAACAGCTTGCGCACCCGCTTGCGCTTGTCCCGGTGCAACGCCTCGATAATGGCGTCCAGCTCGGTGCGGGTGGTCTGGCTGTCGGTGTCGGTCATAGGCAGGCGTGCTCCAGCAGCGTTCAACGTGATGGTTAATGTACCGTTCAGAGACGCCCCAAACCACACACAAACCACATAATCAGCACAAACAGGGTCGCCACACTGCCGGCATCGTCCATCAGGGAGACCCGACATGAAAACCGCAATCGCCTGGCTGCTGCTCAGCATCAGCCTGTTCAGCACCACCATTCTGGCCGACGCCGGCAGCGATAGCCCGGCAACCGGCATGTTCCTGCTGCGCAGTGATGACGGCAGCTGGCAACCCGCGCTGCTGCTCAACACCGATATGCAGGTGCAGATCAGCGGCCCGGTCGCCGAAGTACAGGTTCGCCAATCCTTCAGCAACCCCGGCGGCGCCTTTGCCGAAGGCCGCTATGTGCTGCCGACCAGCGAGAGTGCCGCCATCCACGCGATGACCCTGGAAATCGGTGAACGCCGGATCAACGGCCAGATTCAGGAGCGCGAACAGGCACGCAAGACCTACCAGCAGGCCCGTGACAACGGCCAGCGCAGCGGCCTGGTCGAGCAGCAGCGCCCGAACCTGTTCAGCACCTCGGTCGCCAACATCGGCGCGGGCGAAACCATCAGCGTCATTCTCAGCTACACCGAACTGCTGCAACCGGACGCCGGACGTTACAGCCTGCGCCTGCCGCTGACCATGACCCCGCGCTACAACGCCCGCCCGCAGCCGGTCGACGGCCAGCAGCACAGGCCGCGCGGCAGCTCTGCCAGCCCGGAGGGCCCGATTGCTGCCAGCCTCTGGCGTGACGGCCCCTCTCACCAGGCCGATATCCAGATCACTCTGGACAGTGGCTTTGCCCTGCACAGCCTGAGCAGCCCCAGCCACGCGATCAGCAGCCACTTTGACGGCCGCCAGTACCGCATTCAGCTGCTGGAAAACCCGGTGGTGATGGATCGCGACTTCGTCCTCAACTGGCAACTGCCGAGCGAGGCCGGCAATCAGGTCGCCGTGTTCACCGAGCAGGTGGGCGAAGACCACTACGCGCTGATGATGCTCTCCCCTGCCGCCGAACCGGTTAGCCGCGAGCGCCAGCCGCGCGAGGTATTTTTGATTCTCGACACCTCAGGCTCGATGCAGGGCGAGCGCATTCGCCAGGCGCGCAGCAGCCTGATTCACGCACTCGGCCGCCTGCAGCCCGAAGACCGCTTCAACGTGCTCGAATTCAACAGCGAGTACAGCATGCTCTACCGCGAACCGGTGCCGGCCAGCGCAGACAACCTGAGTGAGGCCCGCAGCTGGGTGGCCGGGCTGCCCGCCGGTGGCGGCACCGAAATGCTGCCGGTACTGCGCGCGGCCCTGACTCAGCCGAACGCGCCGGGCTATCTGCGCCAGTTGATCTTTATCACCGACGGGTCGGTCAGCAACGAACGCGAGGTGCTGAAGATGATCCAGCAACGTCTGCGTCAGGCACGTATCTTCACCGTCGGCATTGGCGCTTCCCCCAACAGCTTTCTGCTGCGCAAGGCGGCCGAAGTAGGCCGCGGCCAATTCACCTCGATTGATGACCGCGCCGGCATTGGCGAGTCCATGGAGCGGCTGTTCGAAAAACTGGAGTCACCGGTGCTGACCCACCTGCGGCTGGAACTGCCCGAAGGCATCGACGCCGAAATCTGGCCGCAGAAACTGCCCGACCTGTACAGCGACCAGCCGCTGCTGATTGCCATGAAACTCAACCAGCTGCCGGAGAAAGTCGCCCTGCACGGCCGTCAACCGGAGCTGTGGGAGCAACACCTGCAGATTCCCGAGCCACAGCAGGGCAACGGCATCGCCCGGATCTGGGCTCGGCGCAAAATCGAAGCCGCAATGGACCGCCTGAACGAGGGTGCAGGCGAAGACGAGGTACGCGATCTGGTGTTGCCGGTAGCGCTGGAGCATCAATTAATGAGCCGCTTTACCAGCTTTGTCGCGGTCGAGGAGCAACCGGTGCGCGACGCCGACGAGCCACTGGACAGCCAGTTGGTGCCAAACCTCAATCCGGTCGACCACCGCTTGTATCCGCAAACCTCGCTGGGGCTCACCGGCCTCTGGACACTGGCTCTGGCGCTGCTACTGAGCGCGTTTATCGTCCTCAACTGGAAGCCGCGCCATGCGTAAGCTGATTGCCACTGCCCTGCTGCTGGGAACCATTGCCGTCGCAGCTCAAGGCAGCTGGCTGCAGGCCAAGGCGTGGCTGGCCCAATGGTTGATCGCCGACGCCTGGGCCGAGCAGCTGCAGGCGGGCACGCCGAGCAAACCCTGGCCCTGGGCCGACACTTGGCCGGTTGCCAAGCTGACCACGCCCGACGGCGAGGCCCGCTATGTGCTCGACAGCGTCAGCGGTCAGGCGCTGGCCTTCGGTCCGGGGCAACTGGATAACGGCGTGGCACCGGGGCAAACCGGCACGCTGCTGCTGGCCGGGCATCAGGACAGTCACTTTGCCTTCGTCGAGCAGCTGCAGACCGGGCAAGTGCTGACGCTGCAGGACGCCACCGGCCGCGAGTACCGCTACCGTGTCGCGACCCAGCGCATCGTCGACAGCCGCCTTGAGCCGATGGTGCTGCAACACGATCGCGCCGAACTGCGGCTGGTCACCTGCTACCCGTTCCGCGCCCTGACCAGCGGCGGGCCGCTGCGCTATGTGGTCACCGCCTGGCTGGAGGAACCTGCCTCGTGATTGCAATGCCGCTGGAGAACCCGCGACAATCGGCGGACGATTCACGGACAGAGCAGACCATGCCGGACAGGATTCTGATTATCGAGGACGAGCCCGCCATCGCCGATGCACTGGTGTACGCGCTGGGTACCGAGGGCTTCGACGTGCACTGGTGCAGTCTGGCTGGCGACGGCATGCAGTGGCTGCGGGACAATCCGGTCGACCTGCTGGTACTCGACGTTGGCCTGCCCGACGAAAGCGGCTTCGAAGTCTGCCGCCGCATCCGCCAGTTCTCGGCCATGCCGATCATGTTTCTGACCGCGCGCAAGGAAGAGGTCGACCGCATCGTCGGACTCGAGATCGGCGCCGACGACTACGTGGTCAAGCCGTTCAGCCCACGGGAGATTTCCGCCCGGGTGCGCGCCATTTTGCGCCGCACCCGCGCCGAGCCGCTGACTAGCGACAGCACCGAGTCCGCCGAGCTGTTTCTGCACGACGCCGAGCGGCGTCGAATTCGCTATCACCAGCAGTGGCTGGAGCTGACCCGCTACGAGTATCTGATTCTCAGTACCCTGCTACGCCGCCCCGAACATGTACTCAGCCGTGATCAATTGATGGAAGCGGTCTGGGCCGACCCCGGCGCCAGCCTTGACCGGGTCATCGACACCCACATCAAGGGTATCCGCACCAAGCTCAAACGCATCCTGCCCAGCCACGACCCGATCGTGACCCACCGCGGGCTCGGCTACAGCATTAACCCGCAGCTTCCGGACCGTCGCGCATGAGCCTGAGTACCCGCCTGCTGCTCGGCTGGTTTGTCATCGCCGGGCTGGCCACGGTGCTGTTTCTCAACAGCATCCTCAATCAGGTGCCCTCGTCCGTGCGCCAGGCCAGTGAAGAGGTGATGGTCGACAGCGCCAACCTGCTGGCCGAAGTCGCCGAGCAGCACTGGCAACAGGGCTTTGCCGCAGACAGCCCGTTTACCACTGCAATCAGCCGCTACCTCGCCCGCCCGCTGGATGCGCAGATCTGGTCACGGCACAAGACTGGCACCGAGTTGGTGATTTACCTGACCGACCTCAACGGCACCGTGCTCTACCATACCGATCCAAGCCAGATCGGCGCTGACTACTCGCGCTGGCGAGATGTGTCGCTTACCCTCCGCGGCGAATACGGCGCCCGCACCACGCGCATCGACCCCGAGGACGACACCAGCAGCCTGATGTACATCGCCGCGCCGGTCTATCAGGGCGATCAACTGGTCGGCGTGCTGACGCTGGGCAAGCCGAACGCCAGCCTGCATCCGTTCATCACCTTGGCCCACGGCTATTTCTGGCAGCGCGGTGGCGTAATCCTGCTTGGCGCGTTGCTGCTCGGTGCCGGTATGGCCTTCTGGCTGAATCGCTCGGTCAGGCGGCTGGTCGACTACGTTGAAAAGGTTCGCCATGGTGAGCGGGTCAGCCCGCCGCAATTGGCCGACAAGGAGCTGGCGCGCCTGGCCGCTGCGACCGAAGCGATGCGCCGGGAGATCGACGGCAAAGCCTACGTCGAGCAGTACGTGCACACCCTGACTCACGAGATGAAGTCGCCGCTGTCGGCCATTCGCGGCGCCGCCGAACTGCTGCAGGAGGGCGATGTACCGGCGCCCATGCGCGAGCGCTTTCTGGCCAATATCGACGGCGAATCCCTGCGCCTGCAGCGGCTAGTCGACCGCCTGCTGTCACTGGCCGGGGTCGAAAAGCGCCAGGCGCTGGAGCAAACCGAAAGCATTGATCTGGCCGAGATTGCCGCCATTGAACTGGAAGCCAAGCGCCCGCTGGCCGAGCGCAAGGGCCTGACGCTAGCGTTGGACAGCGGCGCCGACTGCACGTTGGCGGGTGATCGCTTTTTACTCGAACAGGCGATCAGCAACCTGCTCGACAACGCCATCGAGTTCAGCCTGCCCGGCGGCACCATCGCAGTCCACATCGGTGCCAACGACTCGACGCTGAGTCTGCGCGTACGCAACGACGGGCCAGCGGTTCCGGACTATGCATTGGGTCGGGTATTCGAGCGCTTCTATTCCCTGCCGCGGCCGGACGGCCAGCGCAAGAGCACCGGTCTGGGGCTGAGTTTTGTCAGGGAAATCGCCAGACTGCACCACGGCCGGGTGAGCCTGAATAACCGCACGGAAGGCGGCGTGGAGGTAGAACTCGTGCTGCGTAAGGAAGATCAAACGGGAGAGGGTCACCCCTCTCCCGTTTGATACTGACGATCTCAGTCCTCGTAGGACTCGATCGGCGGGCAGGCGCAGAACAGGTTGCGGTCACCGTAGACGTTGTCGATACGGTTCACGCTCGGCCAGAACTTGTTGGCCGCGACCCAGGGCTGCGGGAACACCGCTTCTTCACGCGTGTAAGCACGCTGCCAGTCACCGGTGATGTCAGCCAGGGTGTGCGGTGCGTTGTGCAGCGGGTTGTCCTCTGCAGTCCACTCGCCCTGTTCGACCTTGCGGATCTCGGCACGGATGGTCAGCATCGCGTCGATGAAGCGATCCAGTTCGGCCTTCGACTCACTCTCGGTCGGCTCGATCATCAGGGTACCGGCCACCGGGAAAGACATGGTCGGTGCGTGGAAGCCAAAGTCCATCAGGCGCTTGGCAACGTCTTCCTCACTGATACCCGAGGCCGCCTTGAGCGGACGGATGTCGATGATGCACTCGTGCGCTACTCGGCCGTTACGGCCGCTGTACAGCACCGGGTAGGCATCGCCCAGACGCGTGGCCAGGTAGTTTGCGTTGAGGATCGCAACCGAGGTGGCCTGACGCAGACCGATGGCGCCCATCAGGGCGATATAGGTCCAGCTGATCGGCAGGATGCTCGCGCTGCCCCACGGCGCCGCGCTGACCGCACCGTTTTCCGGGTTCGGGCCATCCAGCGGTACCACCGGGTGGTTGGCAACGAACGGCGCCAGATGCGCCTTGACGCCGATCGGACCCATGCCCGGGCCGCCGCCGCCGTGCGGAATGCAGAAGGTCTTGTGCAGGTTCATGTGCGACACATCGGCGCCAATGTCCGCCGGACGGGTCAAACCCACCTGCGCGTTCAGGTTGGCGCCATCCATGTACACCTGACCACCGTGCTGGTGGATGATCTCGCAGATCTCGCGGATACCTTCCTCGTACACACCGTGGGTCGACGGGTAGGTGATCATCAGGCAGGACAGGTTGTCGGCGTTGTCGGCCGCCTTCTGACGCAGGTCAGCCACATCCACGTTGCCCTGCTCGTCGCAGTTGACCAGCACCACGCGCATGCTTGCCATCATCGCCGAGGCCGGATTGGTACCGTGCGCCGAGGTCGGAATCAGACAGACGTTGCGGTGGCCTTCGTCGTTGCTTTCGTGGAACTTGCGGATCGCCAGCAGACCCGCGTACTCGCCCTGCGCGCCGGAGTTCGGCTGCATGCAGATGGCGTCGAAGCCGGTGATGGTGCGCAGCATGGCTTCCAGCTCGTCGATCATCTGCTTGTAGCCTTCGGCCTGCGCCAGCGGGACGAACGGGTGCAGCTGACCGAACTCCGGCCAGGTGATCGGGATCATCTCGGTGGTGGCGTTCAGCTTCATGGTGCAGGAGCCGAGCGGGATCATCGCGTGGTTGAGCGCCAGATCCTTGTTCTCCAGCGACTTGATGTAGCGCAGCATCTCGGTTTCGGAGTGGTAGCTGTTGAACACCGGGTGGGTCAGGAACGCGGAGGTACGACGCAGGGCCGCCGGGATACCCATTTCGGTAGCGCTGACCTTGGCATCCAGCGCGGCCACGTCCTGACCGTGCGCAGCACCGGCAAAGGCGGCCAGCAGCTGATCGATGGTCGCGCGGGTGGTGGTTTCGTCCAGGCTAACGCCGAGGTGATCAGCATCGATCACGCGCAGGTTGATACGCGCTGAACGGGCACGCTCCAGAATCTCACGGGCCTTGCCCGGCACCTTCAGGGTCAGGGTGTCGAAGAAGGTCGCGTTGCTACGCTCGATACCCTGCGCGCTCAGGCCTTCGGCCAGAATCGCAGTCAGACGCTGCACGCGCTCGGCGATCAGCTTGAGGCCCTGCGGGCCGTGGTAGACCGCATAGAAGCTGGCGATGTTGGCCAGCAACACCTGTGCGGTACAGATATTCGAGTTCGCCTTCTCGCGGCGGATGTGCTGCTCGCGGGTCTGCAGCGCCATACGCAGTGCGCGGTTACCACGGGTGTCGACGGACACACCGATGATGCGGCCCGGCATCGCGCGCTTGTAGGCATCGCGGGTGGCGAAGAATGCGGCATGCGGTCCGCCATAGCCCATCGGCACACCAAAGCGCTGCGCCGAACCAAAGACTACGTCGGCGCCCAGCTCGCCCGGCGGGGCCAGCATGGTCAGCGCCAGCAGGTCAGCGCCTACACAGGCCAGACCTTTCTGCGCCTGAACCTGCTCGATCAGCGGCTTGATATCGCGAATTTCGCCCCAGGTCGTCGGGTATTGGAACAGAGCGCCGAAGACTTCGTAGTCGCCCAGTTTGCTGACGTCATCGACCACGACATCGAAGCCAAAGGCCTCGGCGCGGGTCAGGACAACAGAGATGGTCTGCGGATGGCAATCCTGATCAACGAAGAACAGGTTGCTCTTGCTCTTGGCAACGCGCTTGGCCAGAGCCATGGCTTCGGCTGCGGCAGTCGCTTCGTCCAGCAGCGAGGCGCTGGCCAGTTCCATACCAGTCAGGTCGATGGTCAGTTGCTGAAAGTTCAGCAGCGACTCCAAACGGCCCTGGGCAATTTCCGGCTGGTACGGGGTGTAGGCGGTGTACCAGCCCGGGTTTTCCAGCACGTTGCGCAGGATCACGGTCGGGGTCAGGGTGCCGTAGTAGCCCATGCCGATACAGGAGGTGAAGATCTGGTTGCGGCCAGCAACCTGCTTCAGGTAGTCCAGCACCTCGGCCTCACTGCGGGGGCCATCCAGCGCCAGCAGATCATTGCGCAGAATGCTCTGCGGCACGGTCTCGGCAACCAGCGCTTCCAGCGACTCGGCGCCCAGGGTGGACAGCATGGCGTGCTGCTCAGCGGCGTCCGGGCCGATGTGACGGCGGATGAAAGCGTCGGTCTGTTCCAGCTCGACGAGGCTCGGGGTGTGGCTCATGGGGTGTACCTGTGCAAAGTGTGAAAGCAAAAAGCCCCGACGCGAATCAGGGCTTCAGCACTACAACAAACAGCAGCTGATCAGATGGAGGCGCCGTAGGCAGCAGCGTCCATCAGTTTGTCCAGCTCGGCCGCATCGCTCGGCTTGATCTTGAAGAACCAAGCGTCGCCGTACGGTGCGCTGTTGACCAGCTCAGGGGAGTCAGCCAGCGCGTCGTTGACGGCAACGATCTCGCCGCTGATCGGCGCGTAGATGTCGGAAGCGGCCTTGACCGACTCGACTACCGCGCACTCTTCACCGGCAGCGACTTCGCGACCTACCTCGGGGCACTCGACGAAAACCACGTCGCCCAGCAGGTCCTGCGCGTGATCGGTGATACCAACAGTCACGGTGCCATCGGCTTCCAGACGGGTCCACTCGTGGCTGGAGGCATAACGCAGTTCGGCGGGAATGTTGCTCATGGAAATATCCTCGGGAGTTGAATCAATGCTTATTCGATGACCGACTGGCCGTTACGCACGAAGCTGGGCTTCACCACGCGCACGTCCAGCAGCTTGCCGCGAATCTCGACCTTGGCGCTGCTGCCGGTCGCACGCGGCACGCGGGCCAGTGCGATGGAGTAACCCAGAGTCGGGGAAAAGGTGCCGCTGGTGATTTCGCCTTCGCCGACACCCTCGACGATGACTTTCTGGTGGCCGCGCAGCACCGCGCGCTCTTCCAGCACCAGACCAACCAGCTTGGGTTGATCGCCGGCGGCTTTCTGGGCTTCCAGTGCCTGACGACCGATAAAGTCGCGCTCGGCCGGCTCCCAGGCAATGGTCCAGGCCATGTTGGCCGCCAGCGGGGAAATGCTTTCGTCCATATCGGAGCCGTACAGGTTCATACCGGCTTCCAGACGCAGGGTGTCACGCGCACCCAGACCGCATGGCTTGCAGCCCGCGCCCAGCAGCGCCTGCCAGAAATCCGCGGATTGCTCAGCCGGCAGCATGATTTCCAGGCCGTCTTCACCGGTGTAACCGGTACGGCCGATGAACCAGTCGCCCGACGGCAGCCCCTGGAATGGCTTGAGATCGCTGATCAGCGCAGCGCGGTCATCACTGACAACCGACTTGACCAGCTCCAGCGCCTGCGGGCCCTGAACTGCAATCATCGCCAGCTCGGCGCGTTCGGTCAGGTTGACGGCAAAGGATTCCGCCTGCTTGTTCATCCAGGCCAGGTCTTTCTCGCGGGTAGCCGCGTTGACTACCACGCGGTAGCCATCGCCAGCCAGATAGACGATCAGGTCGTCGATCACGCCGCCCTGCTCGTTGAGCATGCCGCTGTAGAGCGCCTTGCCCGGGGTTTTCAGTCGCGCGACGTCGTTGGCCAGCAGATATTGCAGAAAGGCCTGCGCTTCGCTGCCGTCGACATCGACCACGGTCATGTGCGACACATCAAACATGCCGACAGCGCGGCGCACCTGATGGTGTTCTTCGAGCTGGGAGCCGTAGTTGATCGGCATATCCCAGCCGCCAAAATCGACCATCTTGGCACCAGCAGCGAGGTGCTGGTCATACAGAGGTGTCCGCAAGGCCATTGCGCCGTCCTTCAATCCGGGGGTTGCAAAGGGCGAATTGTAGCCGCAAACCCGCGTTCTGTGCAGCCCGTCGATCAGCGCGTACGGCGACTGACCGGTTGAGCCGAGCGCCGAATCAATACGATCACTGGTAACAACCCGGTTGCCACCAGCGTGATGGCTGGCAGCGCCGCTCTAGGCCAGTCACCTTCGGCAGTCAAGCTGTGAATGCGCACGGCCAGGGTGTCCCAGCCAAACGGTCGCATCAACAGCGTTGCCGGCATTTCCTTGAGCACATCAACGAAAACCAGCAGACCGGCGCTGAGCAGGCCCGGCACCAGCAGCGGCAAATAGACGCGCCAAAATACGCTGAAGCCGGAATGTCCCAGGCTATGTGCGGCTTCGGGCAGCGCCGGCCGAATGCGCGCGAGCGACGTATCGATTGGACCGCTGGCAACCGCCATAAAGCGAATCAGGTAGGCCAGCAGCAGCGCAAACAGGCTGCCAAGCAACCAGGGGCGCGGCTCCTCGATGCCCAACCACCCCTGCAGCGGAACCAGCAGCTGGTTATCGGCGAAGCTGAACGCGAACATGATACCGACGGCCAGCACCGAACCCGGCAGCGCATAGCCGAGGTTGGCCACAGCAACGGCCGAGCGCACCCGACGCATCGGCTGCAGCCGGCGTGCCAGCACCATGAGCAGCGCGACGCTGACGGTCGTGAACGCGGCAATGCCACCGAGGGCCAGCGTATTACGGATCAGCGACCAGTAACGATCATCGAAGTCATTGCGGGCGCTGGTCAGCAACCAGTAAAACAGCTGTAGCAGCGGAATCACGAAGGCCACTGCCAGCACCAGCAGGCAATAACCGGTGGCCAGCCAACCTCTCGCACCGGTCAGGCGAAACAGTGGGCCCTGGCGCGGCTTGTCCACGCCGGGGAAGCGGCGGCTGCCTTGGGCCCGGCGCTCTGCATACAGTGCCAGCAGTACGAACAGCAACAGCAGACTGGCGAGCTGGGTCGCGGTCTGCAAACTGTAAAACCCATACCAGGTCTTGTAGATCGCCGTGGTGAAGGTGTCGTAGTTGAATACCGATACCGCGCCGAAGTCAGCCAGGGTCTCCATCACTGCCAGCGCCGCACCGGCGCCAATCGCCGGCCGGGCCATCGGCAGCGCCACGCGCCAGAACGCATGCCAGGGGCTGTGCCCGAGAATCCGCGCAGCCTCCATCAGACCGCGCCCCTGCGCCAGAAACGCGCCGCGGGCCAGCATGTATACGTAGGGGTAGAACACCAGCACCAGCACGAAGATCACGCCACCGGTGGAACGGATGGAAAACATCCGGAAATCGTTGCCTAGCCAGCCACGAAGCAGGGTTTGCAGTGGCCCGGCAAAATCCAGCAAGCCGATCATGACGAACGCCAGCACGTAGGCGGGTACGGCAAAAGGCAGCATCAGTGCCCAGTCGAGCCAACGGCGCCCCGGAAACTCACAAAGGCTTGTCAGCCACGCCAGACTGACACCAAGCAGCACCACTCCGCTCGCCACCCCCACCGCAAGCAACAGGGTATTGCCCAGCAGCCGAGGCATTTGCGTTTCCAGCAGGTGACTCCAGATAGCCGAATCCAGACTACTCCAGCTCAACGCCAGCACCAGCAGCGGCATCAATACCAGCGCAGCGCCAGCGTAGGCTACAACGCGCCAATGGGGCTTGGAAACAACGGACGGAAGCGGCACTCAGACTCCTGCGAGCTCAACCAGTGGAGCAAAAACAACAACGCCCGGCGAGGCCGGGCGTGCAGTATATCGGCAAAATCGCGCTGGATCAGTGCCAGCCAACGCGATCCATCAACATGATGGCTTCGGCCTGGCGACGACCAGCCACTTCAACGTTGACGTCGTCACGCTTGAACGAACCCCAGGAGCCAACTTCTTCAGAAGGGGCGACCGACTCGTTGGCCGGGAACTCTTGGTTAACGTCAGCAAACACGCGTTGCGCCTCTTCGGTGGTCAGCCACTCGAGGAAGGCAATCGCGCCGCGGCGATGCTTGGCGTAGTGAGTTACGCCGGCGCCGGAGATGTTGACGTGTACACCCCGATCATCCTGGTTCGGCCAGAACAGTTTGATCGGCAGCTCGGGATTGGCGGCTTCAAGGCGACCGAAGTAGTAGCTGTTGAGGATGCCGACGTCACACTGACCGGCAGCGATGGCATTGAGCAGTGCAGTGTCATCCGGGAACACCGGGGTTGCCAGATTGCCAACCCAGCCCTGCAGGACTTCGGTGGTGCGCTCAACACCGAGGGATTCCATCATGGTCGCGGTCAGCGACTGGTTGTAGACCTTCTTGGCGGTGCGCAGGCACAGACGACCAGCCCAGGCTTCGCCTGCCAGCGCCTCGTAAGTGCTCAGTTCAGCCGGATCAACCCGGTCAGTGGAGTAGGCAATGGTACGTGCGCGCAGCGACAGACCGGTCCAGTAACCACCAGCAGAGCGGTACTTGGCAGGAATGTTGGCGTTGATGATGTCGGACTCAACCGGGCGCAGCACACCTTGCTGTTCGGCCTGCCAGAGGTTACCGGCGTCGACGGTAATCAGCAGGTCGGCCGGCGTATTGGCGCCTTCGGCTTTCAGGCGAGCCAGCAAGGGCGCTTCGCTGTCGGTGATGAACTGAAAGGTGGTACCGGTCTTCTCGGTGTACAGGTCGAACACCGGCTTGATCAGGTGGTCCTGACGGGCCGAATAGACCACCAGTTCATTGGCTTGAGCGATACCGCTCAGGGTACTGATGGCCAGACCAAAGACTGCCAGCTTGCGGATCACAGACATGAAAACGCCTCTCCGTTGGGAAAATGAAAACAGATGATAATCATTCCCTATTGCACTGGCAATGCGACGTGCTGACCCAGTGCGTCGCGAGATGTTACAGATCAGCCGCGCGCCAGGTTTGGCAGCTCGCCGCCCAACCCCATCGCCTGGCGCATCACCCCGGCCTTGAGCCGCGGCGCACGATCGAACAGTTGCATGCCCGTGTTGCGCAGCCAACGCAGCGGCAGCGCATCAGCATGAAACAGACGCTCAAAACCTTCCATCGCCGCCATCACCGCCAGATTGTTACCCATGCGAGCGCGCTCATAGCGCTCCAGCACGGCCAGATCGGCGATATTTTCCCCACGCTCAAGGGCTGCCAGCAGCACATCTGCCAACTGCGCGGCATCGAGAAAACCGAGATTGACGCCCTGCCCCGCCAACGGATGAATACTGTGAGCAGCATCGCCTAGCAACGCCAAACCGGGCATCACATAACGTTTTGCATGGCGCTGGCGCAGCGGTATGCAGACCCGGCGATCCGCGCCGACCACCGGCCCAAGCCGGTACTCAAGCGCCTCGGCCAAGGCGGCAACGAAACGTTCGTCGTCCAACGCCATGATCCGCTCGGCCGCCTCGGGCAGCAGCGACCAGACGATTGAACAGTAGTGCTTGCCGTCACGCGACGGCAGCGGCAGAAAGGCCAGAGGCCCGGTGGGCAAAAACCGCTGCCAGGCGGTATCCTGATGCGGCTCTGACAGCTCGACCGTGGTTACCACCGCATGATGCAGGTAATCCCACTCACGCATCGCAAATCCGGCCAGCTCACGCACCTGGGAGCGCGCGCCGTCTGCAGCCAGGATCAGCGGCGCATACAGTTGCCGACCGTCATCCAGATTGAGCCGCCAGCCAGCGTCCTCCTGCACCAACCCGCGCACGCGACTATCGCCGAGCAACTCGACCGACTCGTCCTGCAACACCGACAGCAGCGCGTTCTGCACCTGCCAGTTCTCGACGATGTGACCGAGCCGCTGTTCGCTCAGAGCATGGGCATCAAAACGGACTTCACCGGTGCCCTCAGCATCCCAGACGCACATGTGGCGATACGCGCAGCGGCGCTCTGCGGGTATCCGCTCCCAAGCGCCCACGGCGCGCAGAATTTGCTCGGATGCAGCGCTCAGCGCGCTGACACGCGGGTCGTAACCGGAGGCACTGGCTGGCTCCGGCAGGGCTTGCAGTGACTGGGCATCCAGCAGTGCCAACCGCAGTCCGCTATTAGCCAGCGCACAGGCCAGCGCTGAGCCAACCATGCCGGCACCCACCACAATCAGATCAAAACGCTGCTGCATCTGCGCGCTCCAGAGTCATCCCTTCAGGCCCATCGCCTGACGGGCAAACACCGATTTAAGCGGTGCCACGATATCCATCCCCAACAATCCCAGGTTGCGGCCAGCGGCCAATACCGGCCGACGGTTGCTGAACAGCCGGGTCAGCCAGTCGCTGAAGGCTATGGTCTGCTGCTGATCCAGACGTTGACGGCTGAGATAACTGCCCAGCAACTGCAGATCTCCGGGCGACTGCTCTGCTGCTGCACACACCAGCGTGTCAGCCAGTGCCATGGCATCGCGCAGACTGAGATTAAACCCCTGCCCGGCGATCGGGTGCAGGCTGTGCGCCGCGTTCCCCAGCACCACCAGACCGCTGCGTACCTGCTCTTCTGCCTCAATCAGGCTGAGCGGATAGGCATAGCGCAGACCGACGCGTTTGAGCGCGCCCATGCGAAAGCCAAAGGCCTCTTGCAGCTCCTCGAGAAAGGCAGCGTCAGACAGCGCCATGACCGCATCGGCCTGCGCCTCAGGCAGGGTCCAGACCAGCGCACTGCGCCCGCCGGACATCGGCAGCAGCGCCAGCGGCCCGCTGCGGGTAAAGCGTTCGTAGGCCACACCATCATGGCCCTGCGAACTGGTGATATTGGCGATGATCGCTGTCTGGCCGTAGGGGCGCACCTGGCGATGAATACCCAACTGTTCCAGCAGCCCGGAGCGACCGCCATCGGCGACCACCAACAGATCCGTCGCCTGCTCGTGCAGCTGGCCGTGCTCCTCAACCTGCATCAACCAGCCGCTGCGCGCCGGCTCCGCGCGGACTACCCGCGCTGGCGCCTGCCAGCGCACCACCGCAGGATCCAGCGCTGCCAGTAGCACCTGCCCGAGTACGGCGTTTTCAACCACGTACCCCAGCGCGGGCACTCGCTCTTTCTCAGCAAACAGCCGAGTCACACCGGGGTGGCCGCGGTCGGACACATGAATCTGCCGGATCGGCTCTACTCGGCTGGCGAGTTCATCCCAGATGCCAAGCTGTTCAAACATCAGGCGGCTGCCGTGCGACAGCGCGGTTGAACGCGCATCAAAACTCGGCTGCGCCTGCCCGACGGCCGGTGGCTGCGCCTCAATCAGATTGATGCGCCAGCCACAGCGCGCTGCGTGCGGCTGCAATGCCAGTGCCAGGCTGGCACCAACCATGCCACCACCGACAATGCTGATATGGCGGGTCACGCCGGCTCGGCCTCAGGCTGACGCGCGGCGGCCATCAACGCCTCGATCTCATCCGGGTCCTTCGGCACATTGCCGGTGAGGACCTGATAGCCGGTTTTGGTAACCACCACATCATCCTCGATACGGATACCAATACCGCGCCACTTCCGCGGCACCGTGTCGTCGTCCGGCGCGATATAGATACCGGGCTCGACGGTCATCACCATACCCGGTTCCAGCTCGCGCCAGACTCCACCCACCCGGTACTCGCCAACGTCGTGCACGTCCATGCCCAACCAATGACCGAGACGGTGCATGTAAAAACGCCGATAGGCTTCACTGGCGATGAGTTCGTCGACGTCACCCTTGAGCAGCCCGAGATCGACCAGTCCGCTGGTGATCGCCCGCACGCTGGCGTCATGAGATTCGTTCCAGCTGTGACCCGGACCGATGACAGCCATGGCCGCTTCCTGAGCGGCCAATACGATGTCGTAGATCGCCCGTTGCTCGGCCGTGAACTTGCCGTTGGCCGGGAAGGTGCGGGTAATGTCACTGGCGTAGCAGTCCAGCTCGCAACCGGCATCAATCAGTACCAGGTCGCCATCGCGAACCTGCGAGGTGTTTTCGGTGTAATGCAGAATGCAGCCATTGACGCCGGCCGCGACAATCGACGAGTAGGCTGGAGAGCGGCTGCCGTGGCGCATGAAGCAGTGCTGCAGCTCAGCCTCGATCTGGTATTCGTAAACACCGGGGCGACAGAACTGCATGGCGCGCACATGGGCCTGGCAGGAAATGTCCGCAGCCGCCTGCATGACCTTCAGCTCGCCAGCGCTCTTGTACAAACGCATGTCGTGCAGCAGGTGGTCGAGCGCGAGGAACTCTTTCGGCGGCTGGGCACCAAGGCGCGCCTTGCTGCGAATCAGGTTGATCCAGTTGGTCAGTCGACGGTCGAAGTCGGCGTTGGCGCCCATCGCGTAATAGACGCGCTCGCGCCCTTCGATCAGCCCCGGCAAAATGTCGTCGATGTCGTTAATCGGGAACGCATCGTTGGCGCCGTATTCAACTACAGCGCCTTCCTGCCCGGCGCGGTAGCCGTCCCACAGCTCGCGTTCCTTGTCACGCTCGCGACAGAACAGCACGTACTCGCCGTGCTCGCGGCCCGGCACCAGCACGGCCACCGCCTCCGGCTCGGGGAAGCCGGTCAGATACTGAAAATCGCTGTCCTGACGGTAATTGTGCTCGACATCACGGTTGCGGATGAACACCTGCGCCGCCGGCAGAATGGCGATGCTGTTGGGTTCCATCTGGCTCATCAGCGCCTTGCGGCGACGGGCATATTCGGCCTTGGTGATTCGCATGCTTACCTCTTCAATGCAGAGCGGCGGGGGGCGTATCCTGCTTGGGTTCTGCGGTCTGGCATTCACTGAACAGCATCAGTGTTGCCATACGCACGTACTCCATCACTTCCATGAAGTCGACTTCGTTGGCCTCGGACTCGTCAAGATCGGTCTGGACCTGAGAGATGGCCGCGAAGTCTCGCAGCACACCGTCAGCCTCTTCACTCAGCTGCGCACTGCGTTCGACCATGCCGAAGCCAGCCAGAAAGCCCTCGCACCACTGGCCCAGCGCCGAGGTACGGTGATCGATCGCGGCACTGTCATCGGGCAACACCAGCGTCAGCTCAAAGCCGCTCCCCGATAGCTCGGCGAGACTGGCATCGTACAGCTGGATCAGAGCAACCTTGCCTGCTTCGGTCAGACTGCCACGACCATCCAGCAGCTCCTGAGCCACACTCAACCAGGTAGTATGATCCAGCCGGGCACCGGCACTCAGTCGACCTACCAAATGACCATGCAGTTCGGCTGGCTGACCCACCGCGCCGATGTCGCTGCAGATCTGCGCATAACGATCAAAATCAAATACTGCCGGCATCAAGGCCATGAACACGCTCCAGACGTATGACTGAGGCTGCCGCAAGCTCGCAAATACCGGTATCCTGCGCCCGACAAAGCGACCCGCGCAGCGGGTAAATCCAATGGGCACTATTGTGCCTGCCCGGACCCGGTTAAATCTACCGCCGCAACCTCGCTCGAGCCGCCAACCCGCGCGCCCGACCAGCCGAGTGCAGCGGGTTTGACCACCCTGCAGGCCGCCTCTATAGTGGCTCAACCCCCCGGGACGACAGAATGGCGGCAATGGACCAATCCGATATCAACGCACTGACCCAACGCATCAGCCAGCTGATCGATCTGTGCGACCAGCTGAAATTGCAGAACCAGCACCTCCAAGCACAGGAACGCCTTTGGCGCGATGAACGCGTTCAGCTAATTGAAAAGAACGATTTGGCCCGTCAGAAGGTCGAAGCCATGATTCTGCGACTCAAATCCCTGGAGCACGACTCATGAGCCAACCCCTGACTGTCACGCTGCACATCCTCGACAAGGAATACCGTGTTGCCTGCCCGCCCGAAGAGCGCAGCAACCTGGAGCAGGCTGCCCGCCACCTCGACACCACCATGCGCGACATCCGCAACAGCGGCAAAGTGATCGGCGTCGAACGGATTGCCGTGATGGCGGCACTGAATATCACGCACGAAATGCTGACCGGCAATCACCAGCAGGATGGCGCCCTAAGCGAGCAGCAAGCGCAGATCAGCGAACTGGTCAAACGCCTCGATCAGGCACTGGAAAGCCACAAGTCCTGAATGCCCCGACTCAGTGCATTCAGGCATCGAAGTTCACGCCGCTTTTCTGTATAGTGAGCCCCATCCCTGGGGTGTTGGCCAGCCGGAGATGTCCCTGAGCCGATACTCCTGTACCAGGAGGCTACGCGCTGATACCAGTGTGCATGTCCGCATGACGGAAAGCCTGAGGTATCCCCGTAATCTCCGCCTTGAACTTTCGGGTTCAAGGGCTAACCCGGCAGCGGCACTCTGGGGACCTTCTTTTACATGACCTCCGCCACGTCACGTTCTGCGCTCCGAAAACAACTTCGCCAAGCCCGCCGCGCCCTGAGTCCAGCCCAGCAGCGCAAGGCATCCGAGCGACTGAAACGACAGCTGGCACAGGACATCCGCTTTCTGCGCGCCCGCCACATCGCGCTCTATCTCGCCAACGACGGCGAAATCGATCCAGCCCCACTCCTGCGCCTCGCCACCCGCTATGGTAAACACTGTTATCTGCCGGTTCTGCAGCGCTGGCCAACGACCGGCATGGCGTTTCAGAGGCTGATCAAGGGACAACGCTGGCAGCGCAATCGATTCGGCATTCGTGAACCACGCACCAACCGCAGGCAGCAGGTCAAAGCCTGGCGCCTCGATCTGGTGCTGATGCCACTGGTTGGATTCGACACCGCAGGGAATCGCTTGGGAATGGGCGGCGGCTTCTACGATCGCGCCTTCGCGTATCGCAGCCGTATGACGACCACACGCCGCCCGCGCCTGCTGGGCCTTGCGCATCAGTGTCAGCAAGTTGAATTACTGCCTTGCGCGGGATGGGACATCCCGCTCGATGGTGTTGTTACCGACTGCGGTCGCCGCTGATCAGGGCACCTGCTGAACCGTTGGCTCGGCATTGCGGTCGAGATAGCTCTGGGTATACCCCGTCGTCACGACCCCCAACCCAAATACAATGACCAGCACCCACAGCAAATCCGGTTTGCGTCGCACGCGTTGCCTCCTTATTGATACGGCAATCTAATAGTATGTGTGCACCGAGTACGGCTGTTTCTCATCCCCCGATGAGACAGGCCGCACCCGTGTATCACACGCTGTCTTACACTCATGCAAAATCTGTGTCAACTTAACCAGGAGCACCCCATGGCCTACTGGCTGATGAAATCCGAGCCCGATACCTTTTCCATCAGCGACTTGGCGCGCCTGGAACAAGCACCCTGGGATGGTGTGCGCAACTATCAGGCACGCAACTTCATGCGTGAGATGCGCCCCGGTGACGAGTTCCTGTTCTACCACTCCAGCTGCCAGCCACCCGGCGCCGCCGGCATCGGACGCATCATCAGCGAGCCATACCCCGACCACACTGCAATCGATCCGGACAGCCCGTATCACGACCCCAAGGCCACTGCTGAAAAACTGCCATGGACCGCTGTGGACGTTGCCTTCGTGAAAAAGTTCCCGCGGCTGCTGACCCTGAGCGACATGCGCTCACTCAACGGCCTGGAAGGGCTGGCATTATTGCAGCGAGGCAGTCGGCTGTCGGTGATGCCGGTCACGGACCAGCAGTGGCAGGTTCTGCTCGCCGTCGCCTCATAGATGCACCCGCTGGCCCACGCGAGATCAATGTGCTATCAGTAAGCACATATCTCGGGGACGCCCATGTCAGAACGGACTATCGAACGCCACGCCAAGAAGCTCCCTGCGCTGATCGCCATACTGTTCTGCGCACTGGTCATCGCCCTATTTGCGACCTGGCGCGCACTCTCGCTTGCCGAACAGCAGCAGGCCCGCGCGCGACTGCAGCTTGAGTCAGACGCCCTCGCCCACCAGATTGAAACGCACTTCACGCATCAGACAAACACCCTGATCCGCCTGGCTAAACGCTGGCCACTGCACCGCGATAGGCGCGATCTGTGGACCAACGACGTAGCGCAACTGCTGATCGACTACAACAGCTTCCAGGCTATAGAGTGGCTCGACAGCAACTACCATATGCAATGGATCGAACCACTTGCCGGCAATGAGGCAGTGGTCGGATTCGTCTACGAACCCAGCCACCCAAACTATCCGATCCTGCTACAGGCCAGAGCTAGCGAAAAACCGCACTTGAGCAACTCTTTCCAGCTGGCGCAGGGCGGCCTTGGTCTGGCTTACTACGTGCCGCAGTACCTGCAGGACGGCGAGTTTGATGGGTTTCTGCTAGGCATATTCCGTGTTGAGGTGCTGCTCAACGACCTAATTCACGACCTACGCTCGACCCACCTTAATCTGCGTTTCCTGGAGAACGACCAACTTCTGCTCAGTGCCGGCGCTTCCGAAACGCAGGCCGCCGACTGGAGCGTCAGCAGTCCGATCAGACTGGGTGGAAACAGCAACTTCACGCTGACCATTTACCCCACCCGAAAACTGATCGATAACGCTACCACCCGCTTACCCGAAGTGGTGACAACCGCCGGATCGCTGATCGCTCTACTGCTGTGCTCATCTCTTTGGCTGGCTTTCCGCGGAGCCCAGCGCAACCGCCAACTGGGCTACAGCAACCGTCAGCTGCACGCCGAAATCAGCCGTCGACAGGAGACAGAGGAAACGCTGAAGCACAACCAGGCACGGCTCAAGTTGATCAACGACATGACCGACCACAGCCACGATGCGTTGTTCATTGTCGGCCTGCAGCCACTTGAAATCGTCTACCTCAACCGCACCTGCTGGCAGGGCCTGGGGTATAGCGAGGAAGAGCTGCGAGAGCTTCTCAGGGTCGTGCCGACCGACGTGATACCCGATGCACCCGAGTGGCTGAAGGACCTGCGCAACATGCTGCATCAGCAAGGCAATGCGATCTTCCAGAAGCGGGTGATCCACCACGACGGCCACACCTTGCCGCTGGAAGTCAGCGTCCGACACTTGCGGCGCATGGGCCGTGATTACCTGATCTGCGTCGGCCGCAACAACACTGAGCAACTGCAGATGGCCGCGCACCTGGAGCGCCTGTCGCAACAGGATGGCCTGACCGGCCTGTTCAATCGGCGCTACTTCGACAAGACGCTAATCAGCGAGTGGCGCCGCCTGCGCCGCGAACAGACGCCACTCGGCCTGCTGATGCTGGACGTAGACTACTTCAAGCGCTTCAACGATGAGCTAGGCCACCAGGCTGGCGACGATGCCCTGCAGCAACTGGCAACTGCCCTGAACAGCTGCCTGATGCGCGAGGGCGATTGCGTATGCCGCTACGGCGGTGAGGAGTTCGCCGTCATACTGCCCGGCGCCGACGGCGAGCATTGCCTGCAGGCCGCGCACCGCGTACACGATGCGGTAGCCAAGCTGGGCATCCGCCACCCGCACACATCGATTGAATCAGGCTTGCTCACCGTCAGCATCGGCGCGGCGAGCATCGTTCCAGCGCCGGAATGGAGCCCCCACGACCTGATCCGTCAGGCCGACCTCGCGCTGTATCAAGCCAAGACCAACGGCCGCAACCGCTCCGAACTCGGCGATTCCGGCACTACGCTGTAGGAGCCTCAGCCGAGATAGAGGCGGTAGGCCGGGTTATCGGTCTCATCCCAGTAGGGATAACCGATGCTCTCCAACGCCTCAGGGATCATGTGCCGCTCGTGCTCCGGCACCTGCAAACCGGCGACGACCCGACCATAGGCAGCGCCATGGTTGCGATAGTGGAACATGGAGATATTCCAGCGCCCGCCGAGCTTGTTGAGAAAGTTGAACAACGCGCCCGGGCGCTCCGGAAACTCGAAGCGGAACACCTGCTCGTCGGTCACGTGCTCGGCGTGCCCGCCGACCATATGCCGTACATGCAGCTTGGCCAGTTCGTTGTCGGTCAAATCCAGCACCGGGAACCCATCGTCCGCCAACTGACTGACCAGCTTGTCGCGCGGATCAAGCTCCGGATGGGTCTGCACACCGACGAAGATGTGCGCTTCGCTACCAGTGTGGTAACGGTAATTGAACTCGGTGATCGCCCGCTTGCCGATCGCTTCGCAGAACTGCTTGAAGCTGCCCGGTTTCTCCGGGATGGTCACCGCCAGCAGCGCTTCGCGCTTTTCGCCGATTTCGGCGCGCTCGGCTACGTGGCGCAGACGGTCAAAGTTGATGTTGGCACCCGAATCAATGGCAACCAGCACCTGACCGCTGCAGCCCTCACGCTCGACGTACTTCTTGATCCCGGCAACGCCCAGACAGCCCGCAGGTTCGCAGATCGAGCGGGTATCGTCGTAGATGTCCTTGATTGCCGCGCACATTTCATCGGTGGTCACGGTGATCACCTCATCCACATACTGACGGCACACCTCGAAGGTATGCTCACCAATCTGCGCGACTGCCACACCGTCGGCAAACAGGCCAACCTGGCCCAGCACCACCCGCTCGTCGGCGGCCAGCGCTGCCTGCAGGCAGGCGGAGTCCTGCGGTTCAACACCGATCACCTTGATGTCCGGACGCAGGTATTTGACGTAGGCCGCGATACCGGCAATCAGGCCACCGCCGCCGACCGGAACGAAGATCGCATTCAGCGGGCCCTGTACCTGACGCAGAATTTCCATCGCGACCGTACCCTGACCGGCGATGGTGTCCGGATCATCGTACGGATGGATGTAGACGTAGCCTTTTTCCTTCACCAACTTCTGCGAATAGGCCAGCGCCTCATCGAAGGCGTCCCCATGCAGCACGACCTTGCCACCACGGGCCCGCACCGCTTTAACCTTGATCTCGGGCGTGGTGCGCGGCATCACGATAGTCGCCTTCACACCCATGTGACGGGCGGCATAGGCCAAGCCCTGCGCATGGTTGCCGGCAGAGGCCGCCACCACACCGCAGGCGCGCTGTTCATCAGTCAGCTGCGCCAGTTTGTTGTAGGCACCGCGAATCTTGAACGAGAACACCGGCTGCAGGTCTTCGCGCTTGAGCAGTACCGTGTTGCCCAGCCGCTCGGAAAGGAAAGGCGCCGCGTGCACCGGGGTTTCCACCGCCACATCGTAAACCGGAGAGCAGAGGATCTTCTTTACGTAGGATTCCAGCATGGGTGAGGTCAACTGATCGCAGGACATGAGAAAGGCGCCAGTCTAGCGAATCACAGCCCGCGCGACTACACGCGCCCCCTGTCGCACCGTATAATCGCGCTTTTTGCACAGCCCGCGACGAGGAGCCGAGATGACCCAGGACGAAATGAAACAGGCGGTAGGACAGGCCGCCGTTGAGCGTCTGCTGCCGCATCTGGACGAGAACAGCATCGTCGGGGTCGGCACCGGCTCCACCGCAAACTGCTTCATCGACGCACTGGCCAAGCACAAACTGGCCTTTGACGGCGCCGTTGCCAGCTCCGAGGCCACCGCTGAACGGCTGAAGAGTCATGGCATTGCAGTGTACGATCTGAACAGCGTGCCGCAACTGGACTTCTACGTTGACGGTGCTGACGAAAGCAACGAAAACCTCGAACTGATCAAAGGCGGTGGCGCGGCTCTGACCCGCGAGAAGATTGTCGCCGCTGTTGCCCGGACCTTCATCTGCATTGCCGATGAAAGCAAGCTGGTGCCGGTGCTCGGCGACTTCCCGCTGCCGGTGGAGGTGATCCCGATGGCGCGCAGTCATGTGGCACGCGAGATCGTCAAACTGGGCGGCGACCCGGTCTACCGCGAAGGCTGCGTGACCGACAACGGCAACGTCATCCTCGACGTCTACAACATGTCGATCGTCAACCCCAAACAGCTGGAAGCCGACCTCAACGCCATCGTCGGCGTGGTCTGCAACGGCCTGTTTGCCGCCCGCCCAGCCGACGTACTGCTGCTTGGCACTCCGCAGGGCGTACGGACCATCGAGCGCAGCTGAACCGCTGCGCTACTCGCCCGGCACGAAGCGATAGAACAGATTCGGCTCGCTGACCATATACAGTCGCCGCTGCCCATCCATCGCCAGCCCCTCGGCCTGCGGCACCGTCTGCTGCAGGCCGCCCATACCACGCCAGAGCCCCAGCAGGCTGCGCGGGTGCCCCTCCTCGTCATATTCAACCAGCATATTGGACTGATCACTGAGCAGCAGAAGGTGCCCGGTCTCATCATGCAGACTTAACGACGACAGGTCGCGCATGAACAACCGCGGCGAGTCCGGGGTTTTCAGCTCCGTTACATGCACGCTGATTACCGCTCCAGGCTCGGCTCCAACAAAGCCGGTTACCGCCAGCACCCGCAGCGGATCGCGTTCCTTGACCACCAGTAACCGCCGCAGACGCGCATCCCAGGACAATCCCTCAAAGCCCTTGTTGCCGTTCAGGTCGAGACCGATCGTCAAACTGGGTGCACCGGCCACATCGAGTTCCTCAGCGCCGCTGGGCACCTCGATCTCGATCAGGCGCTGGGTGCGCTCCTCGGCGATGACATAGCGATTACCCGCAACGTGGGTCAGGCCCTCCATATCCACTACCCCCTTGATCCGCACCTTGCGCAACAACTCACCATCGGTCGACAGCTCGACCAGCAGCGGTTCGCCGTTGAGCACGGCAAACAGGGTTCCGGTTTCGGTATTGAAGGTCAGGGCCGAGACGTCGTCATCGAGCCCGCGGATGGGCTGTGCCTGAATGTCGGCACGATAATGATCAAGGGCGAGGGAGTCGTGATGAAGCGGAGCCTGATGCATCCGCCAACTGTGCCACCAGATGGCATCGAGATGCAGGTAACGCAAAACCGCTGCGGCACTCAGCAGCAACAGGACAACAGCAAGCAGGTACTTCTTCATGGAGGTTTCCGACAGCGGACGGCGCAATGTCTGACCGCTGCCGGAGCCCGGGGTTCAGTCGGCGATGCGGGTTTGTACCTGCAGTTTGCCCGGGATAGCCAGGGTCAGCTCATCACCCGGGTTGAGCACGCCAACCCCCGCCGGAGTACCGGTAATGACCACGTCGCCCGGCTGCAGGCTGAACTGGGTCGCGATATGCCGAACCAGTGCCACAATCGGTGTGATCATCTCGCCCGCCGTGCCCTGCTGACGACGCTCGCCGTTGATGTCGAGCTGCAGCGCCAGCGCGTGCAGATCACCCGCCTCGGCCTTGGGCACGAAGGGCGACAGCGGACAGGCACCATCAAACGCCTTGGCGCGCTCCCACGGATGCCCCTTGCTTTTGAGCTGATCCTGCAGCTCGCGCAGGGTCAGATCCAGCGCCAGCCCAACGCCCACAATGGCAGCCTCGGCCTCCTCTTCACTGACCATGCCGGTCAGCGGCGCGCCGATCAGCAACGCAATCTCGGTCTCGTAGTGCACCGGACCACGCCCCTGCACCAGTTCGATGGGCGGCGTCATCGGCACCACCGAGGTAGCCGGCTTGATGAACAGCAGTGGCTCGGTCGGCACCGGGTTGTTCAGTTCGCGAGCGTGCTCGGCGTAGTTGCGACCGACACAAACCACTTTACCCATCGGCAGACCGGCTGCCGAACCGTCCAGAAAGAGATGCTGATAATCCATAACAACCTCGCTAGCAGGTACCGGTTCAGGCAAAGATCTTGCCGGGATTCATGATGCCATTGGGGTCAAACACAGCCTTGATGGCCTTCATCACCGCAATTTCTTCCGGGCTGCGGCTGTAGGTCAGGTAGTCGCGCTTGGTCATGCCGACACCGTGCTCGGCCGAGATCGAACCGTTGTACTTCTCGACGATCTCGAACACCCACTTGTTGACCGTCGCGCACTTGGCGAAGAACTCGTCCTTGGACAAATTCTCGGGCTTGAGGATATTCAGGTGCAGGTTGCCGTCACCGATGTGGCCGAACCAGACGATCTCGAAATCCGGGTAGTGCTCGCCGACGATGCTGTCGATGTCGTGCAGGAAGGCCGGCACTTTGCCGACGGTAACCGAGATATCGTTCTTGTAGGGCGTCCAGTGGGAGATGGTTTCGGAGATGAATTCGCGCAGCTTCCACAGATTTTCCAGCTGCTGCTGGCTCTGGCTCATCACCCCGTCCAGCACCCAGCCCTGCTCGACGCAGTGCTCAAAAGTAGCCAGTGCGTCGTTGGCGATATCTTCGCTGACCGCTTCAAACTCCAAGAGCGCGTAGAACGGGCATTCGGTTTCGAACGGCGCAGGCACGTCACCGCGGCCCATGATCTTGGCCATCGCCTTGTCGGAGAAGAACTCGAACGCAGTCAGGTCCAGCTTATCCTGGAAGGCGTGCAACACCGGCATGATCGAATCGAAGTCCGGCGTACCGAGTACCATCGCGGTCAGATTCTTTGGGGCGCGCTCCAGACGCATGGTCGCCTCGACCACAAAGCCCAGCGTACCTTCAGCGCCGATAAACAGCTGACGCAGGTCGTAGCCGGTGGCGTTCTTGATCAGGTCACGGTTCAGCTCCAGCAGCTCGCCGGTACCGGTAACCACTTTCAGGCCGGCCACCCAGTTGCGGGTCATGCCGTAGCGAATCACCTTGATACCGCCGGCATTGGTGCCGATGTTGCCGCCAATCTGGCTGGAACCGGCAGAGGCGAAGTCCACCGGGTAATACAGCCCCTTTTCCTCGGCAAATTGCTGCAACTGCGCGGTAACCACGCCCGGCTGGCAGACTACGGTGCGGTCGTAGGCGTTGAACTCGCCGATCTGATTCATGTAATCGAACGACACCACGATCTCGCCGTTGGCAGCCACCGCCGCCGCCGACAGGCCGGTGCGGCCGCCCGAGGGTACCAGCGCCAGCTTTTGCTCATTGGCGAAGCGCACAATCGCCTGCACCTGCTCAACGGTCTTCGGGAACACAATCGCCAGCGGCGCTGGCGCAAAGTGCTTGGTCCAGTCCTTGCCCCAGTTGTCGAGGGACTCGGCGTCCACCCGCACCTTGTCCGGGTCGACCAGTGTCTTGAGGGTTGCGATCACAGCATCTGGGGTCATGGCGAGCTCTCAAAGGGAATTCATGCGGTGCCTGAACACATTTCATGCGCAGTCAGGCATCAAAAAAGGCAGATTATGCTAGCATACGCGACTTCCGAAACAGGACCCCTCCGTCGTAATCCTCGGCAGACGGGTTGCTCGGCCTTCCTTAATCAGCATTTGGGTATCTGCACCATGACCATGGCCAAAACCTCGCTGGACAAAAGCAAGATCAAGTTTCTGCTCCTCGAGGGCGTACACCAGTCTGCGGTCGACACACTGAACGCCGCTGGCTACACCAACATCGAGTATCACACGGGTTCCCTGCCGGAAGAGCAGCTCAAGGAATCCATTGCCGACGCACACTTCATCGGCATCCGTTCCCGCACCCAGCTGACTGAAGAGATCTTCAGCCACGCCAACAAGCTGGTTGCGGTCGGCTGCTTCTGCATCGGTACCAACCAGGTTGATCTCGACGCCGCCATGCGTCAGGGCGTAGCGGTATTTAACGCGCCGTACTCCAACACCCGCTCGGTTGCCGAACTGGTGCTGGCCGAAGCCATTCTGCTGCTGCGCGGCATTCCGGAGAAGAACGCCTCCTGCCACGAAGGTGGCTGGATCAAGAGCGCCACCGGTTCCTACGAGATCCGCGGCAAGAAGCTCGGCATCATCGGTTACGGCTCTATCGGCACTCAGCTGTCGGTTCTGGCCGAAAGTCTGGGCATGCAGGTGCTGTTCTACGACGTAGTCACCAAACTGCCGCTGGGTAACGCCACGCAGGTTGGCTCGCTGAACGAGCTGCTGGCCGAGGCCGACATCGTCACCCTGCACGTGCCGGAGACCGCCGCCACCAAGTGGATGATCGGTGAGAAGGAAATCCGCACCATGAAGAAGGGCGGCATTCTGATCAACGCCGCTCGTGGCACCGTGGTCGATATCGACGCACTGGCCGCGGCACTGGGCGACAAGCACCTGAACGGCGCTGCCATCGACGTATTCCCGGTTGAGCCGCGTGCCAACGGCGAAGAGTTCGTCAGCCCGCTGCGCGAGTTCCAGAACTGCATCCTGACCCCGCACATTGGCGGTTCGACCATGGAAGCTCAGGCCAACATCGGTCTGGAAGTCGCCGAGAAGCTGGTTCGCTACAGCGACAACGGCACCTCCATCACCTCGGTCAACTTCCCGGAAGTCGCCCTGCCGTCGCACCCGGGCAAGCACCGCCTGCTGCACATTCACGAGAACGTGCCGGGCGTCATGAGCGAGATCAACCAGGTGTTTGCTGCCAACGGCATCAACATCTGCGGTCAGTTCCTGCAGACCAACGAGAAAGTCGGCTACGTCGTCATCGACGTCGATGCCGAGTACTCGGACCTGGCTCTGGAAAAGATCCAGCAGGTCAAGGGCACCATCCGCGTACGCGTTCTGTTCTAAGACAGCTCGCCGAAACGAAAAAAGGCGCAACCTCGGTTGCGCCTTTTTTGTTTTGAGCGCGCCTTCTAGCTCTGAAGCAACGCGGCCAGATCAGCAAGCTGCTCTTCGTTGAACACGCGGACGCCCGCCTGCCGCAGGGCTGCAGCAGTAACGCCCTCGCCCGGCACCCGCACGCCACTGAAGCTGCCATCATAGTTTTCGACATTGCCACAAGACGGGCTGCGCGCCTTGAGCAGCGCGAAACGGATGCCGTGGCTGCGCACCAGCGCGAGCGCCTGCTCGGCGCCACGGACAAAGGGCTCAGTGACATCCTCGCCCTGGTCAGTGCGCACCGGTAGACGCCCCGCCAGCACCTGCGCACCCTGCCCGCCCGGAATCTCTGCCGGCGCCCGCGGTGTTGGCAGACCGCCTGCCACTTCGGGACAAACGACCACCAGGCGGCCCTGCGCCTGCCACTCAAGCAATTGCTGCAGCGGGTCAAAGCCGCCGCCGTCATAACGCACTCGCTGCCCAAGCAGGCAGGCGCTCACCAGAATCTTTTCCACGCACACTCCTGTCGAGACTGCGCGATCAGAGATCAGCGCAGCAGCGGGTTATCCGGCCGACGGCGGAACCAGCCCGTCAGGCTGGCGCGCTCGAAGCGCGAGGCCAATACTTCGTGCTCAACATCGGCACTGGTAAAGATCACCACAGTTCCGGCCCGCGGGGCGACATCGCGCTCGCCGTCCGCCAGAAACAGGCGCAGCTCACCGCCATCGCCCGGTTGCCAGACCGAGTTCAGGTAGGCTACCACCGATATGGTCCGCAACGGACTGTCCTGAAAACGATCAAGGTGGCGCTGATAGCCGGCACCCGGTGGATACAGCGCGTAGTGGGTTTCGAAGGTGTCGAGCCCAAGGAACAGGTTGCGGTTGAGCGCCTCACGCAAGCCGCCCATCAGCGCCATATACGCCTGGCCGGCCGCTGTCGGCGGGCACTCATCCAGCCAGCGGGTATAGTCTCCACGAATCCTTGGCGCGACCAATTGGCCTTCACCGCGGCCGATGGCTGCAGGCGTGAGATCGTCCTGCTGCCACAGGCTGCGGCAGTCTTGCTCCAGCGCCAGAGCCAATGACTCGGGCAGGAACTGCTCCTGCACGGACCAGCCACGCTCGGCCAACTCATCAGCCACGCACGCATAACGGCTGGCCGGTACCAAGGGGAACTCGGACATAGTGACACTACTCAAAGGGAGGGATATCTATCCGTCGCTGTTGGCGGAGGGCTGGTGCGCGTCAGCAGAAGAACATCTGCTACCGTGCGCAGCGACGAATGCCGCATTTTAGGCGATCGCCCCCAACAGGCAAGCAATTTTGCGCACTACCCAACCCGAGAGAATCATGTCCCAAACTTTGCTCCGCGCCGCTCAGGGCGCACTCTTCGCTGGCCTGCTCAGCCTTGGCCTTGCCGCTCAGGCCGACACCCCTCAGCTCTACCAAGCATCCGGTATGAACACGCACCAGCAGCACTTTCAGCAGGCCTTGAGCAAGGCCAGCAGCCGCTACGCCACACAACTGCCGGCCGCGCTGGCTGACAGCCTGATGCGCAAGAGCCGCGAGCGCTTTGCCCCGGATCGCATGGAGGCACGAGCCATGGCCAGTCTGTCGATCAACCTGTCCGACCAGCAACTGGCTGACGCTTTGCAGTTCTATCGCAGTGATCTGGGCCAACTGGTCACTGCCGCAGAAACCCGCGCCACCTCTCCCGCCGAGGTCAGCCGCATGCAGAACGGCTTACCGACGCAGAACCCAAGCCCGGCACGGGCGGCGTTGCTCAGCCGCCTGGGCAAACAGCTGCCAGCACTGGATATGGGAGAGGAAGTTTCGCTCGCGCTCGCCAGCCTGGCGACCCAGAGCGCGAACGACATGCTGGGGGGGCTGCTGACTATCCCCGACGGCCTGGCAGACCAGCGCCGCGGCACGCTGCGCGCGCAAATGGAGCCAAACCTGCCGCAGACCCTGGCCTACGCCTACCGTGACCTGAGTGATCAGCAGCTGGAACGCTACGCAGACTGGAGCGAGTCCGATACCGGCCGTGCCTTCTTCGAGGCGGCCAGCGCGGCAGCACGCGATGCGCTAAATCCGTAAGCCGGACGCCTTAACCTGCCAGGCGCGGCGCCAGCCAGTCGAGATACTGCTGGCGCAGCGTCTGGTGCTCGTTGGCCAGGTGGTGCCGCGCCGTAGGCAGGTAAAAGGTGTCAGGGCTGGTGAACTTGCTCTCCAGCACCTGCAGATTGTGCTGCCAGTCGACGGTACCGTCTTCCTGGCCCTGAATGATCAGCGGTCGATGCGTGACAGCTGCAGCAGACTCGATCCGCGGAATCCACTTTTCCAGCGCCTGCACCCAGGCTACCGGCAGCACTTGCGGCTGCAACGGATCCTGGCTGCGAATAAAGTCGAGAAACGCCTGATCGGTGGAGTTATCGGTAAAGCGCCGATTGAGTTGCTGAACAAAACCGCCAAGCAGCTTCAACCCCATCTGCGAGAAAACCCACTGTTTAGGACGCACCAGCGGCGCCATCAGCACGGTCTGCCCCAGTTCCGCCGGCAGTGGCCCATGCAGCAAACGATCGATCAGAATCGCGCCACCGGTGCTTTGCCCGAGCATATGCCAGGGCGCCGGCAGCTGCCAGCGCAGCGCCTGCTCCAGCACGCCGTCGAGCACCTTCTGATAGCGCAGGAAGCAATCAATGCTGGCCCGCTCGCCGCTGGACAGGCCGTGACCGGGCAAATCAAACGCCAGCACTGCATAGTGCTGCTCCAGAGCCCACTGGATCAGGTGCCGGTAGAGCCCCATATGATCGTAGTAACCGTGCAGGATCAGCAGCGTGCCGCGCGCCACCTGCGGCTTCCAGATCTGTGTGGCGACGCTGAAACCATCGACGTCGATGCGCCCCAAGTGCTGCTCGGCACGATCGCGAAAGTCGATACCGTAGTAGCCGGCATAGCGACGCGCCGCGTCATCAGTCGCCAGGCCCGGGGCTAATAGCGGGAGACGTTCTGCGAGGGAAGAAAAGAAAGCCTGATCCATTCGGTATCCAGTGAGAGAAGGAGAAACAGACCCGCGGGTCACTCCCTGATCTGCCGCTGGCCCGACAGAATTACGCCCGCCAGGCATGATTTGCAACAGATCATCGTGTAACATACCGCGTCTCCAATTTCCACGTCCTGATGCGCGTAGCGCGCAGGTTGTCAGCACAGTGAGGGTGTAACATGACAGATCGCGTCCAAGTTGGCAGTTTGCAAGTAGCCAAAGTTCTCCACGACTTCATCAACGAGCGCGCCATTCCCGGCACCGGCGTTGATGCCGCCACTTTCTGGAGCGGTGTGGAAGCCCTGATCAAGGATCTGGCTCCCAAGAACAAGGCGCTGCTGGCCAAGCGTGACGACTTCCAGGCCCAGATCGACGCATGGCACCAGGCACGTGCTGGTCAAGCGCACAACGCTGCCGAATACAAAGCCTTCCTGCAGGAAATCGGCTACCTGCTGCCCGAACCCGCTGACTTCCAGGCCACCACCCAGAACGTTGACGAAGAAATCGCCACCATGGCTGGCCCGCAGCTGGTTGTGCCGGTCATGAACGCCCGTTTCGCCCTGAACGCTGCGAACGCTCGCTGGGGCTCGCTGTACGACGCCCTGTATGGCACCGACGCCATCTCCGAAGAAGGCGGCGCCACAAAGGGCCCGGGCTACAACGAAATCCGTGGCAACAAGGTAATCGCCTTCGCTCGCGCCTTCCTTGATGAGGCAGCACCGCTGGCCAATGGTTCCCACGTTGATTCCACCAGCTACACCGTCAAGGACGGCCAGCTGAGCGTCGGCCTGAAAGATGGCAGCACCACTGGCCTGAAAGATGCCGCCCAGTTCATCGGCTTCCAGGGCGATGCCGCTGCACCTGCTGGCGTGCTGCTCAAGCACAACGGCCTGCACTTCGAAATCCAGATCGATGCGACCAGCAACATCGGCCAGACCGACGCTGCCGGCGTAAAAGACGTGCTGATGGAGTCGGCGCTGACCACCATCATGGACTGTGAAGACTCCGTTGCCGCGGTTGATGCCGACGACAAGACCGTCGTGTACAGCAACTGGCTGGGCCTGATGAAGGGCGATCTGGCCGAGTCCGTCAACAAGGGCGGCAGCACCTTCACCCGCACCATGAACCCCGACCGCGAATACACCAAGGCCGACGGTTCTACCCTGACCCTGCACGGTCGCTCCCTGCTTTTCGTCCGTAACGTCGGTCACCTGATGACCAACGATGCGATCCTCGATCAGGACGGCAACGAAGTACCGGAAGGCATCATGGACGCAGCGGTCACCAGCCTGATCGCCATGCACAACCTGAACGGCAACACCAACCGCAAGAACACCCGCACCGGTTCGGTCTACATCGTTAAGCCGAAGATGCACGGTCCGGAAGAAGTAGCCTTCACCACCGAACTGTTCGGTCGCGTTGAAGACATGCTGGGCCTGCCGCGCAACACGCTGAAAGTCGGCATCATGGACGAAGAGCGTCGCACTACCGTCAACCTGAAGGCCTGCATCAAGGCTGCCAGCGAGCGCGTTGTGTTCATCAACACCGGTTTCCTTGACCGCACCGGCGACGAAATCCACACCTCCATGGAAGCCGGTGCGTTCATTCGCAAGGGCGAGATCAAGGGCGCAGTCTGGATCGGTGCCTACGAGAACAACAACGTCGACATCGGTCTGGCCACCGGCCTGAAAGGTCGCGCGCAGATTGGTAAAGGCATGTGGGCCATGCCCGACCTGATGGCCGCCATGCTGGAGCAGAAGATCGGTCACCCGATGGCCGGTGCCAACACCGCATGGGTTCCGTCCCCGACTGCCGCTACCCTGCACGCCCTGCACTACCACAAGGTGAACGTTGCCGAGCGTCAGGACGAACTGGCCAAGCGCACTCCGGCTTCCGTTGACGACATCCTGACCATTCCGCTGGCACCGAACACCAACTGGTCCGCTGAAGAAATCCAGCAGGAACTGGACAACAACGCCCAGGGCATCCTCGGCTACGTTGTACGCTGGATCGACCAGGGTGTTGGCTGCTCCAAGGTACCGGACATCAACGACGTAGGCCTGATGGAAGACCGCGCCACCCTGCGTATCTCCAGCCAGCACATCGCCAACTGGCTGCGCCACGGCATCTGCACCGAAGAGCAGGTCATGGAAACCATGAAGCGCATGGCCTCTGTGGTTGACCGTCAGAACGAAAGCGACCCGGCCTACAAGCCGATGGCGCCGAACTTTGACGACAGCGTCGCCTTCCAGGCCGCCGTTGAGCTGTGTGTTGAAGGCACCAAGCAGCCGAACGGCTACACCGAGCCGGTTCTGCACCGCCGCCGCCGCGAGTTCAAGGCCAAGTTCGGCCTGTAAGACTCGCTGCAACAAAAAGCCCGGCCTTGTGCCGGGCTTTTTTTGTGCCTGACGTTCGACCTGCGCAGATGACCGAGGCATGATGGAGGCGTCGAGCGCTCCACGCCAAGGGAGGGAAACCCATGCTTAACCGACTGCTACCGCTGATGCTGCTGACTGTGATCAGCGCCACATCCACCGCCCAGGCCGCCTCACTACGCTGCGAGAAAGGTATCGTCGAAACCGGTGACATGCAGGAAGATGTATTGGCACTGTGCGGCGAGCCCGATCAACGTGAACACACGCCGCGCCAGATCGACCCCGACGGCTATCCGGCCGAGGGCAGTGTCACGGTAGACCATTGGTCCTACGGCCCAGATAACGGCATGGTTCGACGCTTGCGCTTTATTGATGGCCGACTGGTGGATATCGACAGCAGCCGGCGCTGATTCCGGGAGGCATCGATGAAATACATCTTCGAAGTGACGATCAAACCGGGCTTTCAGCCCGAGGACTATGCCGACGCCTGGGTGCGCGCCAGCACATTGATCCAGCAGGCTCCGGGGGCGCGCGGCACCGAGCTGCATCGCAGCCTGCGCGATCCGGACAAACTGATCGCGATTGCCCATTGGGACAGCAAGGCCGCGCGGGATGCGATGGAAAACACACCCAGCCCGGCTGTCGCAGAGATCATTCGCGGCGCGGCTCACTGCTGCGAGATCCGCTTTATCGGTGAGTTTGACGAGCCGGAATGGGTTGTCATGCCGCCAGCCAAGGATTAGCCCGGCGGCGTCAGACGCTAGTTTTTGCTGCTACCCGCCACATGCTCCAGCCATTCGCTGCGCAGAGCCAACTGGTCCTCCGGCAACCCCCGCGCTACCAGGGCTTCACGCAATTGCTCACGCTCGGCGACCAGTTCCAGCAGGTCACTGCTGTTGCCATCGAGGTGGTGCATCTCTTGCAGACCAAGGTGGTAAAAGCGCAGCAACAGCATCGCCTGCTCGTCACCGGCCTTCACTCCGTCTTTAACCTGATGCATCTGATTGGTCACCCGCATCAGCGAGCGCTTCAGACGCCAGCCGTAGGCGGCAGCGTCCATCCAGGGCTGCTTGAGAAACACCGTGCGGACCAGCGTCGCGGTGATCGCCGCCGCCAACAATACCCCGGTCAGGTTCAGGCCAAAGTTACTGTCGCCCACACTGCCAAAAACCCCGATCAACAGCGCCGGCAATGCCATACCGAGCACGGCAAACAGCGCAATCACTATCACCGTGCTGCGCCGGGTCTGACGCCTGAACGCCTCGGGATCACGATGTTCAATACGAAAAAGTTCGCTCACTGACTACCACCCTGAAAGCCTGCAAAGCGCACAGTGTACGCGCTTGCAATGGCACTCCGCAGCTCCCGCCAGGCGACCAAGAAAGATTCGGCCGCCGATTGTTGCCCTGCGCTCAACGCGATACCATTTGCGGCTCGCAGGATCCGCTGCCCGCTGACAGCCTTGCCGATCCGCCCACCCTGTTCCCGAGGAACCGCTACGCCGATGAATCGACGTATTCTTGTGTCCCTGCTTGCGCTTGGTCTTGCCATCCTGCAAGGCTGCGCGACCTACACCACACCCGCTGCAGGCGTAAACATGTCAACGCTCGGCGATGACGATATCGTCGAACTGATGGCCCTGGAGCCTGCAGCCCAATTCCCTGCACGTCTGGCCATGGTCCGCGTCCAGTCGTCCGGCTACCGCTCGCTGACCGCCGACAGCTATGGCACCGGCAGCTTTAGCGTAGTCACCACCCGCGATGTCGAGAGCGAAGACGACATCCAGCGCATCGCCGCACTGGACAACGTCGCCGCCGTTGCGCCGATCACTCGCCTGATCCTGCCGCAGGAGCTCAATACCATCAAGGATTTGCGCCTGGGTGCTGCGCGTCTGAAAGCCGACCTGCTGCTGATCTACACGCTGGACACCCGCTTCAACGTCGAAAGCACCTCGCTCGGCCCCCTCTCGGCGGTCACCCTCGGGTTCCTGCCGAACAAGGAAGCCTTCGTCAGCGCAACCACTTCTGCACTGCTGGTCGACGTGCGCACCGGCTTCATCTACGGCACTGCCGAATCCAGCGCCCGTGAATCCCAGCGCGCCAGCGTATGGAGCACCGAGGCGGCTATTGATGAAGCTCGCCAACTGGCCGAGCGCAATAGCTTCAAGCAGTTTGTCGGCGAGTTTGAGACCCTCTGGCAAGCAACACTGGCAGAGCACCAGGCAGCGAAGACACCGGAACCGGTCGTGCCACCCGCTCCGCAGCCGACGCCGGAACCTATAGTCAAGCCGCAGTTGCCGCCGACACTTGATCCCCAGCCCGGCACCTATACGTTCTGAGGCCTGACAGGTGCAGGCCTGGCCGCTGTTCCTGCTAAGTGCAGCGGTCGCCGCAGGTCTGCTGCTGGCCACCTGCGCGCCTGCCCGCAAGACGGCTGTTGAGGGCCGCCCACTCTCGTTTCCATTATCGCTTCTGGCTCTCGCCGCCGGCACCACGGCGCTGGTTGTTCCGGGCCACAGTGCAGCGCTCGACAATCGACTGCTAAGCCTGATTGGCGAACACACGACAACCTGGCTGAATACGCTGATGACGGGCATCACGCACACGGGATCCGCGTGGTTCCTGACGCTGCTGATCAGCGCCTGCGTAATCTGGCAACTACGCAGCCGCAACTACCCCCATGCTCTGCTGCTGGCCCTATCCGGGCTGAGCGCCGGTTTGCTGGTGATCGTCAGCAAGGCGCTGATCGCAAGGCCACGCCCGGAGCTCTGGGACACCATCGAAGTGAGCAGCTACAGCTTCCCAAGCGGACACAGTCTGGGAACGGCAGCCTGTGCAGGCGTCCTGGCCATCGTTGCGATGCGCCGCGCTCCGCAGCGGCGTCGGGTATGGATCACAGGTGCTGTCACATGGAGTGCGCTGGTCGGCCTGTCACGCATGGCCCTTGGTGTCCATTGGCCGACCGATGTATTGACCGGATTGCTGATCGGCTTTGCAATACCTCTGCTGCTGAGCCGACTGCCCGGCTGCCGTCAGCCGGACTGACTCAGGCCGAGACCACTACGGCCCGATTGCGCCCCTGTTCCTTGGCGCGATACAGCGCATCATCGGCAACCTTCAGCATCACATCCAGCTCATCCAGTCGGGCCTCACTGTGCCAGGCCAGACCAATACTGACAGTGACGTTCAGCACCTGCCCGTCGGGCAGCTTAATCGGATGACGAGCCACGCTGCACACGATGCGCTCGGCCAGCCCCTTGGCACTGTCGAGGTGGATACCCTCGATGATCGCAGCGAACTCCTCGCCGCCGGTGCGGCCGAATACATCCTGCTGCCGCAGCGATTCTTCAACTACTTGAGAGAACTCACGCAGCACCTGATCGCCAACCGCGTGACCAAAGCGATCGTTGACCGATTTGAAGTGATCCAGATCCAGCACCATCACCGCTAGCGGCAAGCGTCTGGATGTCGCCGAGCTGACTAACAACTGACCTCGCGCGTAAAAGCCTGCGCGCCCGAGCACCGCGGTCAGATGGTCATGACTGGCGAGAAATTCGAGCCGCGCTAGCACCTCGTTGCGAGCACCGTTGACGCAACCCACCGCCAGCGGACCCAACGCAATCAAGGCGATGCCTAGGCGCGTAGAAATCAGCTCGTCGATGTAGTGCCCCGACACCGGCTCATTCGCGCCAGTGCCACCAATCATCAACATCATCGCGATACTCGTTGCCGACGACAGCACCGCCGTGAGATTGACCGAGTAGGTCAGCGCGCACCACAGCAATGCCGGCACCGGCAGCCCCAAGCGCCCGGGCCCACCCAGCTCCACCGCCAACAGCACAGAGGCAACCAGCACCAGCAGCGGCAGAACCTTTTGCGCGCTTACCGCAGCGCCGGAATCAGGGCGCTGACGACGCTCAGGACGCAGCAGCATCAGTGGTAAAAAGAGGATGCCGTTCACCAATTCAGAGGTGAACCAGAATCCCCCCATGTTCAACAAGCCCGTACTGAACAATTGCGGAGCGACGGCGCGCACGAGTGTCAGCCCGCATAGGGTGGCAGCTGCCGCACCGGTGACGCACGCAAGCAGCAAGTGCAGCACCACTGCCGGGCGATCCAACGTTACAGGACCTCGACTAAAGCAGCGAAAGGTCAAGACTCCACAAGATACGAAGGCAAGGTTGGCACAAGCGAGGCTCGCGGCCCGGTCGATGCCTGCCCCCATCATCAGGTCCGGAGTGATATAAGCCAAAAACGCCAGGAACCAGGCAACCGGCGTTCTCAAATAGGGCAAGCGAAGCATCAAGCCCAGCAGCACCGCGTTGGCCGGCCAGAAAGCAGCGAGAAAACCGATTGGCCTGGTCAGAATGCCGAACACCGTACAGCCGATGATCAACGCCACCATCACAAACAGGCCGACGGCGACTTTGTAACGGCGACTGCGCTCGTTCAGCAGCCGCTGCATTGCTGCACGATTCAACATGGTCAGACCTGTCCTCCGTTGGCCCGGTACTGGCACCGTGCCCACTTTTATTGCTTGAGGACAGCATAACTCATGCAAAGGCAGGCCGCGCCAGTGCTGACGGGTGACCCGGTAGTCAGTTTCCGCGACCTCCTGGTAGCATCCGCACCAGCGTGTCGTCACGCAGCACGTAGTGGTGAACAACACCCGCAGCCGCGTGCAAACCAATCAGCCAGTAACCCGCAACGCCCAGCCATTCGTGCACCTCTTTCAGCTGCCCCGCCAGTTGGCGGTCCGGCACGACCAACGACGGCAACGTCAGCCAGTCGAATACCTGCGTCTTGCCACCGGCGCTGAGAATCAGCCAACCCAGCAACGGCAGGCTGATCATCAAGCCGTACAACGCCAGATGCATCCCCGAGGCCAGCCAGTGCTGCCAGCGGGCAGGCTGCGGCGTAATTGCGGGTCGCGGAAAAATCAGGCGACCAATCAAGCGCAGCCAGACCAGCACGAATACCGCCATCCCCAACGCGAAGTGCCAATGCTTGATCAGCTCCCGCGCATCACTGCCGCGCGCAAAAGCCGTTCTAAGTTCGATGCATGCGTAGGCGGCCGCAATCAGCAGCAGCATGACCCAATGCAGTGTCACATTGAGAGAGTGATAACGATGACTGGAGGCCTGCATGGCTGGGGTTTCCCGGGTGTTGGTTGAAGATGGCGCCAGCATAATCAGCATTTCTTAATCCAGCCTTAAGACCAGAGGCGCCTTGGCACCTGCAGCGCTTCCAGCCCGGCACCGTGGCCCGCAAGCTCTGGAACTGACACGCGCTGGAGGGCTCCGGTACACTGGCGCCCCATTTTCCTGCGGAGTAACAACATGACCGATCTGACGCTGATCCAATACGTCCTGATCGGCCTGATCTTCGTCTGGAGCGGCTTCGTGCGCTCCGGTTTGGGTTTCGGCGGCGCAGTACTATCGCTGCCATTTCTGTTGCTGGTACACGACGACCCACTGGTATTTCTGCCGCTGATCGCAGCCCACCTGCTGCTTTTCTCATCGTTAACGGTCTTTCTCAACAACCGCACGTCAACGCGCCCAGCCGAAGGCGGTACGGTCGACTGGCGCTACCTTGGCCACATGCTCGCGGTCATGATGGTGCCCAAGCTGATCGGCGTATTCGGTCTGCTGACCCTGCCGGCCAACGTGATGAGCATGATCATCTTCGTCATCGTCTCCGGCTACGCCGTGTCGTACATCCTCAACCGCCCCTTTCGCAGCAACAGTCGTGCGCTGGACACCCTGTTTCTGATGCTCGGCGGCTACATCAGCGGTACATCGCTGATCGGCGCGCCCCTGATCATTGCGGTTGCCGCTCAGCATGTTGCCAAGGACAAGCTGCGCGACACCCTGTTCGTGCTCTGGTTTGTGTTGGTTGCGATCAAGATGGCCGCCTTCATCTGGGTCGGGGTGGACCTGCAGCTGATCCACCACCTCTGGCTACTACCCTGCGTTACCGTTGGCCATCTGATTGGCCTGCGCTTCCACAATCACATGCTGGCGGACGACAGCGGTCGTTTCTTCCGCGTCCTGGGCCTGACCCTGCTGACAGTGAGCAGCATCGGCTTGCTAAAGGTGCTGCTGGACTGGTGAGCCCGAGATCAGCGTCTATGCTTGCATGACACCTAATGAGCGGTGAATGGAGAACCACCCAATGCATGGAATCACCCTGTACAGCAACCCGCAATCCCGCGGACGCATGGTGCACTGGATGCTGGAAGAGCTTCAGGTGTCCTATGAAACCGTCTGGATTCGCTATGGCGAGGAGATGAAGGGTGAGGGCTATCGGGTCATCAACCCGATGGGCAAGGTGCCGGCACTCATGCACGGTGACCTGCTGATTACCGAATGCCCAGCCATCTGCGCCTATCTGGCCGACCGTTTTCCACGCCCGCGACTGGCGCCTCCGGTTGACGACCCGCGCCGAGCCGCCTACCTGCGCTGGTTCTTTTTCGCCTCCGGCCCGCTGGAACAGGCCATCACCGCCCGCAAACTGGGCTGGGATGTACCTGCCGAGCGCGCCCGCATGGTTGGTTTCGGCAGCTTTGACGACACAATGGACACGCTGGAGTTGGCAATGCTTGGCGGCCCCTGGCTGTGCGGCGACCATTTCACTGCGGCAGATCTGTACCTGTCATCACAGCTGGGCTGGGCCATGGCCGAAGGAATAGTTCCCGAGCGGCCCGGCTTTGCCGACTACGTGGCAGCCGCCTTCTCCCGCCCGGCAGCGATCCGCGCCAACGAATTCAACGACCAGCACCTGTCCGCCGCTTGAACCTCACTGCAAGGCAAAAAACCTTGGTTCAGAGCGACCGCAACGAACCGAGCGCAAAATGAGCCATGGCTCATTTTGCGCATCATGCATAAGCGAACGCCCAGCTGCTGACTCAAGCAATTGCGCCCATGCGGGTTATCATGCACGCCAGTCATGCTGTCGAGATAAAGAGATGTGGGAGTTAAGCGGGTACGTCGGACTGTTTTTTGCCGCGCTGGGCGCCGCGACCCTGCTGCCCCTGCAGTCCGAGGTGGTGCTGGTCGGCATGCTGCTGACGGAACGCTACAACCTGACCGTGATCCTGTTGGTGGCAACCGCGGGTAACGTACTGGGCGCCATCATCAACTGGTGGCTGGGGCGCTACATCGAGCACTTTCAGCAACGCCGCTGGTTTCCACTGACACCCGAGCGCCTGCACCGCACGCAACAGGCCTATCACCGCTGGGGGTTCTGGTCTCTGCTGCTGAGCTGGGCGCCCTTCATCGGCGACCCTTTGACCATCGTTGCAGGAGTCATGCGCGAACCGCTCTGGCGCTTTACCCTGATCGTGCTGATCGCCAAAGGGGGGCGCTATCTGATTCTGATCGCGGCCACCCTCGGCTGGCTGGCCGACTAGCGCCGACTGGCGATATACAGCGCCTCTACCTTCTCACGCGCCCAAGGTGTGCGACGCAGGAACTTCAGACTGGAGTTGAGACTGGGTTCGTGCAGAAAGCAGTTGATCGGCACCCGCCGCCCCAACTCGGCCCAGCCGTAGTGATCAACCAGCCACTGCAGCAGCGCCTTGAGCGTGATGCCATGCAGTGGGTCAGCGTTGCGGTGATCCGGCGGTACAGGGGAAGACATGCGACAAGCCTCAGATTGGGTGAAACGCCATTCTACGCCAGCCCAGCGCAGACACCTCAACAATGCTAAAATTCGCCGCTTCTTACCACCCTGCCATTCGCGGATCATTCAACGTGCCCCAGCCAGCTTCCGACTTTGACGTGATCGTACTCGGCGCCGGTGCCTCGGGCCTGATGTGCGCGGCTGCCGCAGGCCAGCGCGGCCGCTGTGTGCTGGTACTGGAACGCGCCAACCGCATCGGCAAGAAGATCCTGATGTCCGGCGGCGGGCGCTGCAACTTCACCAATTACAGCATCGAAGCAGACAACTTCATCTCTGCTAACCCGCACTTCTGCAAGTCGGCACTCAAGCGCTACAACCAGTGGGACTTCATCTCGATGGTCGGCCGCTACGCCATCGACTATGAGGAACGCAAACACCAGCAGCTGTTTTGCCGAGACTCGGCCAAACCGATTCTGGACATGCTGGAAAACGAGTGCCTGCAAGCCGGCGTAGAGATTCGCACCCACTGTGAGTTGAGCACCGTCACGAAAGCAGAAAGTGGCGGATTCGTCCTTGGCGTCGAGCAACAGGGCCGCGCCGGAACGCTGCGTTGCCAGTCTCTGGTCGTTGCCACCGGCGGCCTGTCGATACCGACGCTTGGCGGCAGCGGCATCGGCTATCAGCTGGCCGAGCAGTTCGGCCTCAAACTGGTGCCACGCCACGCAGGGCTGGTGCCCTTTACCTTCAGTGACCAACTCAAGCCGATTTGCGAGCGGCTGGCAGGACTAGCCCTGGATATCGAGGTCAGCTGCAACGGTCAGCATTTCAGTGAGGCCATGCTGTTCACCCACCGCGGCCTGAGCGGCCCGGCGATGCTGCAGATTTCCAACTATTGGCAGACGGGCGACAGCCTGAGCGTCGACCTGCTGCCCGGCATCGACGCTACGGCGTGGTTGCTGGAGGAGAAACAGCAGCAACCACGTAGCCGACTGAAGACCCGTCTCGGCATCCACCTGGCCAAGTCCCTGGTGACCGAGCTGCAGGCGCTGTGGTGGCCGGCAGATGACGACACCGCACTGGCCGAAATGCCCGACCGACAACTGCGCGAGATTGGCGCCCGACTCAACGGCTGGCAGCTCAAGCCATCCGGCACCGAGGGCTATCGAACTGCAGAAGTCACTTTGGGCGGCGTCAGCACCGATGACGTAAGCTCAAAGACCATGGAAGCCAAACAGTGCCCTGGCTTGTTCTTTATAGGCGAGGTACTGGACGTCAGCGGCCACCTGGGTGGTTTCAACTTCCAGTGGGCCTGGTCGTCCGGCTACACCGCAGGCCAATTTGTCTGATGGCCCCGCTCGCATGCGGGGCAGCTACGGGGCCGACGCTTAAGGCGCGTCCCCTGTAAGGAATCATCGGCGCCCGCTGCGGGCGCCGGTATCTGACTCGCGCCTAGAGTGCCAGCGCAACGCTGAACATCACCAAGTCACCCTCCATGTGCCGCTCGCTATCCAGATCGTGCAGCCACTTGCCGATCAGGCTCAGATCCTGCCCGGCGACCTTCACACCCTTCATAAATACAGGGCCGATACCGTAGCTGCGGCCACGGAACCCCGAATCCAGAAAAGGCGCAATGTTGCCGTCGTCATCAGTCGTCTGGTGATACCAGTAGCCGGCCACGCCAAAACCGCTGGTGGCGGAAGGGTGTTTAGCCACCAGCCAGTCGAGGTGAAACTCGTTGCCCGTGCGGTAATCGGTATCCGGGTTGCGGGCGTTAAACAGCATGCCAGCGGTGCCCGAAACCTCCCAGCCAGACTCATGCAGCCAGGAGTAACTGGCGTTCGGATCGACCGCCCAGTAATGCCGCCCCAGATTGACCGCATCATCCGGGTCATACTTGCCGACCGGCACTGAAACCCCAAGCGCGACCGCCATATTGTGGCGTCCCGACTGCCAATTCACCTGAATCGGCACCAGGTAGGGATCAGCAAAGCCCGAGCTACTGCCATTGCCGAACACCCCAAAGCCGGGCCCAGCCAAACGGGCATCGACATCAACGTCCAGCACAACCGGCAGCACCAGCGCCGCGCTGTAGGTGCCCCCCATCAACGTCCAGTCGGTCACCCAGGACAGCTTGACCATGTTCAACCACATGGTCTGCTCCAAGCCGGCATCGGCCTGGCCACCAAGAGGACGCGCCTTGATCTCGGCGTTGTAGTAGATCAGATCATTGCGCACATACACCGCCGGTGGTAACGGCATGGCAACGGCAAAATCGTTGAAGGTTCCCTGCAGGTACACACTGCCACCACCCTCGGCGGCCTGTGTCGTGGTGACAGGGAGCAAAGCAGCAAATGCAGCCAGCAGCAGCGGTGACGCTTTCATGTTGTACCTCGTTGAGGGGTATCCATACGCCCTCCAGTAAAGGTCAGCGGCGCCCTTTCCTCCACTCCGCCCATCGCCTGACCGGCAGCAATGCTACCAGCACCAGCGCCGCCAGCAGCGCCAGCCAGCCTGCCCCTACCGCACCGGCATGGCGCGAGTAGAAGCTGCCGCCAACCTCCGCCGAGAATGGCAAATCCACCAGCAGCTCGGCACGGCTGAATGCCGGGGTACCGGCCACCGCGCGACCGCTTGGAGCCGCAGCGACAGAAGGGCCGTTGTTGATCAGGTGCAGCATGGGCACCCGATTCTCTACCGCACGCATGATCGAGATAGCCCGATGCTGGAAAGGCTGCGAAGTCTCGCCGAACCAGTTGTCCTGAGAGACAAACAGCAGCACCTTGCCGCCTGCGTCGGTCCCGATGGCCTCGGCGATAAACTCGGGGAACGCGGTTTCATAGCAAATCTTGGGCACCACACGCATGCCGTCGACGTTGAACTGCTCGTGCGTCTGCCCCGCACCCAGTGGACGCAAATAGTCGCCGAGCACGGCGTGAGTCAATGCATTCAGACCAGGCAACTGCCAGAACGCCGGCAGATACTCGCCAAAGGGAACCCGCAGCATCTTCCGGTACTGACCGCCTAGATCGCCATCTCGGCGCAACCAGCCAACCGTGTTGTAACTGATCGGCTCGGCATGACGATTACGGGTTTCGACATCGTGAAAGAACAGATCGACGTTCATCGCCAGCAACTGATCAGCGTAGGCCTGACGCACGCTCTGATGATCAAAATAGCCCTTGTAACGAGCTTCAGGCCAGGCGACCCAGCGCGCGCCAGCGGCAGCGAGCCGGCGGGTGGCCTCCATCTCCTCCGGATACTGACGCGAATAGCCAGCTGGGGGAGTGGGGATACGACGGGTTGGCGCATCGTTGGGCTGCACCAGCCCCACCCGCACGGTTGAGCCTCTCGCGACCTGCGCATCCCAGTGCGCCAGAGCCACCCAACCATAACTGAACCAGCCGAGCACCAGCACCGCACCGGCGAGCGCCAGCAGCGAGGCAATGCGCCCGCGGCGACCGATCAGCAACTGAAACAGCAGACCGTTCACCAGCAGCATCAGCACATCCATCCCTTGCGCACCGACCAGATCAACCGCCTGGATCGCCACCAGAAAGGCTGTCTGCGTTTCACTGAAACGAATATCAAACAACCCCGGAAAAAGCGCGCAACTGCCTACCAGCGCCAACGGAAAACTGATCAGGGCGAACTGGGGCAAACGCAACGAGAGCCAACGGTAAAGCAGACATCCGACGCCAATCGCAGCACCGCAATAGACCCAAAAAAGTGCTGCCAGCAGCGTACTCAGTGGCCACGACAGACCTTTGAGATGCACCGCAAAGTCGATCATCCAGTACGCGGTGCCCAGATAGAACAAGGTGCCGGTCAGCCAGCCCAGCAGCGCCGCCCGCGGCAAAGACGCTCCCTGCAGAGCGCAGAGCAGCGGCAGCCAGCCAAACCAGCCGGCCCAATATAAGCCGCCGTCGACCCAAGGCAGACACAGCAGTGCACCGGACAGCGCTGCCAGCAGGATTTGCTGCCCCCGGCGACGCACCATCGGCACGCCCGCTGCCCGCCGGTAAAGAAAACTAATATCTAGCTTGCTGGACGACCCCATCACTACTCCGACGCCCGCGCCACTCCGCCCGGCGGCACCTTTGATGAACCTTTGACGATAGGGGCGGCACGCCATGCGGGCCATCACCTTTACGGGTGATTAGACGCTGGCCGAAGCCGGGAAAAACTCGCTATGCTTGGCCCTGAGCCGCGCCAGGGGCTGCACCGCACATGCACCGCGCAGTCGCAACAGAACGAGAATAGCCCCACAGGGAATCGCCATGCCACACTGGATGACAGGCATCCTCACCTGCCTGCTGATACTGCTGAACACTCTGATAGGCATCGGCCCGATGCTGCTGATCGGCATCATCAAACTACTGCCATGGCCACCACTGCAACGTATCTGTTCCGCAGCCGTCATGTGGATAGCGGAGACGTGGGCGGAAGGCAACAAGGCGATTTTCGCCCTGCTCACACCAACCCACTGGGATATTCGCTGCGATGCGGAACTGAGTCAGCAGCACTCCTATCTGGTCATCAGCAACCATCAATCGTGGGTCGATATTCCGGCGCTGGTCAAGGCGTTCAACCGCAAGACGCCGTACTTCAAATTCTTTCTCAAGCGCGAGCTGATCTGGGTGCCGTTTCTGGGCTTGGCCTTTTGGGCGCTCGACTATCCGTTCATGAAACGCTACAGCAAGGCGCATCTCGCCAGACACCCTGAGGATCAGGGCAAGGATCTGGAGATCACCCAGCGCGCCTGCGAAAAGTTTCAGGGGCTGCCGGTGACCGTGGTTAACTATTTGGAAGGTACCCGTTTCACCACAGCCAAACATGCGCAGCAGCAATCTCCGTACCGCTACCTGCTGAAACCAAAATCCGGTGGTATCGCCTTTGTGATCGCCGCCCTCGGCAAGCAGATGCGCACGGTGCTGGATGTCACCATCGTTTACCCGGGTGCCAAGCCACCGGGCTTCTGGGCATTGGTTAGCGGCCGGGTGGCGCATGTCATCGTTGATATTCGCGAGAGCCAGCTGCCAGAGTCTCTGCTGCAGGGCGACTACAGTGGTGACCCTGAATACCGGGAAAACTTCCAACGCTGGGTATCTGAGCTCTGGCAAGCCAAGGACCAACGTATCGCCACACTGCGCAGTCAGGCCGATCAGGCCTGATCAGCGCAGGCGCTGCACCAGGGGGTGGCCGGAAGCACCTGCAAGCGCGCCTCGGCGATATCGACGCCGCAGCGCTGACATTGTCCATAGTGCCCCTCACGCAGGCGCTGCAAAGCGCCCTCAACATCTCGTAACCCGGCTTCGGCTTCCAGCTTGAGCGAACGCATTACGTCGTCGTTTTCACGCTCCTGCGCCTGCTCGGCCGAGTCCGCAGAATGGCCACTACGCAGGTCTCGCTCGAGCGCATCAAGGCGTTGCGCATATTCATCGTACAGCGCCCGCAGGTTCGCCGCGGCGATCTGATTATCCACTGTCAAAAGTCCCCCATCTGGTTACTCTGAGCATGCCGGTAGGTTCAGCCCGCCAGTGCAGCCAACGCCTCATCCAGCGTCTGCACCGGCAGATTCAACGCCGCACCGACCTCGCTGTTACACAGCGCCCCATTACTGACATTCAACCCGGCTGCCAAATGCGGATTGCCCCGCAATGCGGCAGCGACGCCCTGATCGGCCAGCGCCAAAACAAACGGCAGAGTCGCGTTGTTCAGTGCCTGGGTTGCAGTACGCGCGACCGCACCCGGCATGTTGGCGACGCAGTAATGCACGACCCCATCCACAATATAGGTCGGATCTGCGTGGGTGGTGGCATGAGAGGTTTCCGAGCAGCCGCCCTGATCGATAGCGACGTCCACCAGCACACTGCCCGGCTGCATGCGCCTGACCATCTCGGCACTGATCAGACGCGGCGCCGCAGCGCCCGGCACCAGCACCGCGCCCACCACCAGATCAGCCTGCAGCAACGCCTCTTCGATGGCGCTGTTGGTCGCGTACAGGGTCTGAATTCGGTTGCCGTACTGCGCATCAAGCCGCCGTAACACATCGGCACTCTTGTCCAGCACCTGAACGTGCGCGCCCAGCCCAACCGCCATCGCCAAGGCGTTGCTGCCGACCACACCACCACCGAGAATGACCACCCGCCCCTGCGGTACACCAGGTACCCCACCGAGTAACACCCCTCGACCACCATGGGACTTCTCCAGGCAGCTGGCGCCGGCCTGAATCGCCATGCGCCCGGCAACCTCCGACATCGGCGCCAAAAGCGGCAGCCGGCCAGCAGCATCGGTCACCGTTTCATAGGCGATGCAGGTTGCGCCAGAGGCAAGCAAGTCATGGGTCTGCGCCGGATCGGGCGCCAGATGCAGATAGGTAAACAGGGTCTGGCCCGGGCGCAGGCGCCGCCGCTCCTCGGCCTGTGGCTCCTTGACCTTGACGATCAGATCGCTGTCGCTGAACACCTGATCACAGCCCGTCAACTCAGCCCCGGCCTGACGGTAGAGCTCGTCGTCATAGCCGATGGCCTCTCCGGCACCGGATTCGACCAGCAGGGTGTGCCCATGACTGACCAACTCCCGCACTGACGCGGGGGTCAGACCAACCCTGTACTCGTGATTCTTGATCTCGTGGGGAACGCCAATACGCATGCTTCGCCACCTCCTCTGCACAGATCGGAAAGCTCACGTTCAGTGTAGAAGACCAGCCGCGAACGGCAATTTATTTGCACATTCCGTTCTTTATTCAGAACACTTATCCAGAATACTTTCCGGCTTGCTCAGCGCATACTGTTGACCCGCGGCAACCACCTGGTTGCGGCCGCCTCCCTTGGCCTCATACATGCGGCGGTCCGCGGTCTTGAGCAGTTCGCTGAGACTGTCACCATCTTCACCGAGACACGCCACACCCGCGCTGAAGGTAACGGTGATCGTGTCACGACCGGCGTCAATTGGTGTCTGCTCCAAGCGCATACGCAGTTCGTCCGCGAGGCCAGCGGCTTGCTCCAGACTCGCGCCAGGCAACAGCAAGGCGAATTCTTCGCCGCCCAGCCGACAGGCCAGGTCAGAATCGCGCAGGCGGCTGCGCAGTGCTTCCGCCGTGCGCTGCAGCACGCTATCACCCACTTCATGTCCATAGCGATCATTAACCTGCTTGAAATGGTCAAGGTCCAAGACCACCAACGACAGTGCCGTATTACTGCGGTCAGCCTGGCCACGCAGGTTGCGGAAGGTCTCACCAAGGCGCATCCGATTGGCCAGGCCGGTCAGGCTGTCGGTACCCGCCAGTTCGATCAAACGCCGCTCGTTATCATCCCGGCTGCGCTCGTAAATATGTGAAAACAGCATCACTGCCAGGCTACTGAAACCGACATTCGCTATCACCGCCAGATTAAGCAGGCTGTCGTCGGTAACGTAGCGGACATTGAAGGCAACCACACCGAGACTGATGAATACCAGCGACATCCAGAACCCTCCACGCTTGCCGAGCAGCAAGTAGGAGATGATCGGAATGGTCTGGATCCAGGTAAATACAGTAAAGGAGCTTTGCGGCAGCAGCAGCGCCACTTCCATGATGCAGAAGAACGGTAACAGGAAGACGATGGTCCAACGCCCGAGGTGCCGCGTACTGCCGACAATGCGCAGCAGGCAAGCGGCAAAGGTCGCGTAGATCAGCTCAAGGGCCGCCAGCAGATATACACCGCGGTTGATGTTGATCAGCGCAAAGATAATGCCTGCGATCACGGTAATCCAGAGCAGCGCTCGGAGCACCTGACGGCGGTGCTGCAGATTGCGTTCGAGCCGCTCAGTCATCCCACGCCCCCGTTTGAGTCGTGATTGTTCCCGCCAGCAAGTAAAGCAGGGTCATGCCCATATCCCGTGTTTGCCCGCTATACACAGCAAAATACCCGAAATCCCGCGGAAAAACTCCTGACATTTCCCCGCAGTCCCTTCTCAAGTGGTCAATAAGTTGTCATGCTTGGCCGATAGGCTAAGTGATGGCCATATGCCGTTAACGACCATCATACCCCTCAACTGAACACCTGCCGGACAGATTAGCAACAAGGATCATGCCGTGAGTGCCATTCCCTTGCTTGTATGCGACGACTCCAACATGGCGCGAAAGCAGCTGATTCGCGCGCTGCCGGCAAATTGGCCGTTCCGCATCAGTCAGGCGGCCAACGGCGTCGAAGGTCTGGAAGCCATCCGCCAAGGCAACGGCCAGGTGGTATTGCTCGACCTGACCATGCCGGAGCTCGACGGCTTTGGCGTTCTCGCCGCGCTGCGAGAAGAGGGGCTGACGCCGGAGGTGATCGTCGTCTCTGGCGACGTTCAAGACGAAGCCGTACGTCGGGCCAAGGCGCTGGGCGCCCGTGCCTTCATCAAAAAGCCCGCCGACCCGATGCAACTGGCCGAAGCGCTCAACGCCCTGGGCGTCGACGTGCCCATGGCAACCGTTCCCGAAGAGCAGGAAGACGTCTACCGCACCCTGCCTAATGTTTCCTTCCGCGATGCCTTCCGCGAAGTCTCCAACGTGGCCATGGGTCGGGCAGCCGAGCTGTTGGGCCGAGTGCTTGGGGTATTCATCAAGCTGCCGATCCCCAACGTCAACATTCTCGAGGTCGGTGAGCTGCACATGGCGCTGGCAGATACCCAGCGCGATACCAGCCTCTCTGCAATCTGTCAGGGCTACATCGGTGGTGGCATCGCCGGCGAAGCGCTGCTGATCTTCCACGACTCTGAAATTGATGACATTGCCCAGCTGCTGAATACCCAACGTGACGAGGGCGCCCAGCTGGAAATGCAGCTCGACCTGGCCAGTATCATTATCGGTGCCTGCCTCAACGGCCTGTCAGAGCAGCTCAACATCAATCTCTCGCAGGGCCACCCGCTGGTGCTGGGCCAGCATTGTCCGATCGAAGACCTGATCCGCATTAACCAACGCCGCTGGAAGCGCACCCTGGCAGTCGAGATCAGCTACGGTCTGGAGAACCTGGATATTCATTTCGATCTGCTGCTGCTGTTTACCGAAGACTCGGTACCCAAGCTGCGGGAGCGGCTCAACTATATGATCGACTGATCAAGGAAGCAGACGTAGCACATGACTGACACTCTCGATATCAACGAACTTCACTGGCTGCTCGACATCGTGCAGAGCATTGATGTTGGCGTCGTAGTGCTGGACCGCGACTACAACGTCGAAGTCTGGAACAGCTTCATGGAAAATCACTCAGGTGTGAGCGCCGAACGCGCCTCGCGGGCATCCCTTTTCGAGCTGTTTCCCGAGATTGAGCAAAGCTGGTTCACCCACAAGGTAGAAACCGCCGTCATGCTCGGCACCCGCGCCTTCACAATCTGGGAGCAACGTCCGAACCTGGTGCACTTCAAGAGCTACCAGCCGATCACCGGGCTGGCCGACGAGATGTACCAGAACGTCACTATCCTGCCGCTACGCAGTACTTCCGGCAACACCGACCATGTATGCCTGATAATCTACGACGTGACCGGTGTGGCGGTGAACAAGCGTCAGCTGGAATCCGCCAACACCAAGCTGCAGGAATTGGCATTGCGCGACGGTTTGACCGGCCTGCTCAACCGTCGCTACTGGGAGTCCTGCCTGGAGCGCGAATTCGCCCGCCACCAGCGCTACGACAACCCGGTCAGCCTGGTCATTTTCGATATCGACCACTTCAAGCGGGTCAACGACACATACGGCCATCAGACCGGTGATGAAGTCATCCGCGCCGTGTCCGGCGTTACCTCACACCTGGTACGCGAGACAGACTTCGCCGGACGCTATGGCGGCGAAGAGTTTGTCGTCCTGCTGCCGGGCACCAACCTGGACGGCGCTGCGCAGTTTGCCGAACGGCTGCGCGCCTCGGTTGAGCAGCAGGTACTGGATTATCAGGGCTCGCCGCTGACGTTCACCATCAGCCTAGGGGTAGCCACCATCAGTGACGACATGGTCGATTATCAGGCGTTACTCGAGCGCGCAGACAAGGCGCTGTATGCCTCCAAGGAAGGCGGCCGCAACATGGTGACCCTGCACCAGCCAGCACGTTAGAGCGAGTCACCGGTCGAACCGATTCGACTGATGGTAAAACGGGGCTACTCTCCAGCCCCGACTCGCCATCAATCCGACACCAGGCGCCACCCGGAAGCAACATACGGCTGTTCTGAAAGCCAACTCACATACCCGAAGAACAAGGCTAACGACCATGGACGATCGCAAGCGCGGCTGGCGCTGGGCCTACCTGAAGACCCGCAGCTACCACATCAGCAAACTGCAAGCAGCCTATCATGCTACCCGTTTCTGGCTGACCGGCGACACCGGCAGCTTCACCAGCCACGGCGGCTTGCGCAAAACCCGCATTCGTCGCTGAGCGCACACTATCTCTGCTACACTGCAGCGCCCGGTCCAAAGGGCGCCTGCCGTGACTTCCGATCAGTTCAATACCCTGCCACTGCCGCAAAGCATGCTGGCGACACTCACCCAGCTTGGCTACGAGCGCATGACGCCGATTCAGGCCCAGGCGCTGCCGCCGATCCTGGCCGGTCAGGATCTGATTGCCCAGTCGCCCACCGGCAGCGGCAAGACCGCCGCCTTCGGTATCGGCCTGCTGACGCCGCTGAATCCGCGCTTTTTCGGTTGTCAGGCACTGGTGCTCAGCCCAACCCGCGAGCTGGCCGGTCAGATCACCGATGAGCTGCGCAAACTGGCCCGCGGCATGGGCAACATCAAGATCGTTACCCTCAGCGGTGGCGTGCCGTTCGGCCCGCAGGCAGCCTCGCTGGAACAGGGCGCGCACGTTATCGTCGGCACACCCGGGCGCGTGCAGGACCACCTCAAGCGCGGCACCCTGAGCCTCGACAAACTGAACTGCCTGGTACTCGATGAAGCCGACCGAATGCTCGACATGGGCTTTGTCGACGCCATCCGCGAAATCATCCAGCAGACCCCGAGCCGCCGCCAGACCCTGCTGTTCTCCGCCACCTATCCAGACAGCCTGGGGCAGTTGACCAGCGAGTTTCAACGCAATCCGGCGCAGGTTCGGATCGAACAGGCAGCGCCGGAGAACCCGATTGAGCAGCGCTTTTACGAGATTCTGCCGGAGCAGCGCTTTGCCGCCGTTCTCCGTCTGTTGGCTGCCAACCGGCCGCAACCCTGCATCGCCTTCTGCCACACCCGCCAGCAATGTCAGGAGCTGGCTGATTATCTAAACAAGGAAGGCATCAGCGCCCAGGCCCTGCACGGTGACATGGAACAACGTGAACGCGATCAGGTACTGGCGCTGTTCGCCAACCAGAGCTGCAGCGTGCTGACCGCCACCGACGTCGCCGCGCGTGGCATTGACATCGCCGGCGTCGCTGCGGTGATCAATGTCGAGCTGGCCGCCGACCCGGCTGCCCACGTCCACCGCATCGGTCGCAGCGGTCGCGCGGGGCAATCCGGTCTGGCGCTGAGTCTGGTAGCGCCGCGTGAACTCAAGCGCCTGCGCCCGATCGAGGAGGCCTACGGCGAGCTGAACTGGCAGGACATCGAGCGCCTGCCGGAGCGTCCGGACCGCCCGCTGATCGCCCCCATGCGCACCTTGGCCGTCGCTGGCGGGCGCAAGGACAAGCTGCGCCCGGGTGACCTGCTCGGCGCCCTCACCGGCGAGGCCGGCCTGACCGGCGACGCTATCGGCAAAATCAGCATCAGTGACTTTCAAGCCCTGGTAGCCATTCGCCGCGATCAGGCCAAAACCGCGCTGCAACGACTTGAGCAGGGCAAGATCAAGGGCCGCCGTTTCAAGGTTCGTCTGATCTGAGCCAACACCCCGGGAGGACTGCCCACGCATGGACGCCAACCAGCAACTGATTCTGCTGATTCTCGCCTGTACCGTCGGGCTGTTCCTCTGGGGTCGCTGGCGCCACGATGTGGTGGCGCTCGCAGCGCTGATGGCGTGTGTCGTCTTCGGGCTGACCCCGACTGCCGACGCCTTTGCCGGCTTCGGTCACCCGGCAGTCATCACCGTGGCCGCCGTGCTGATCCTCAGCAAGGGCCTGCAAACCACCGGCGCCGTCGAAGCCCTGGCCCAGCGCGCCCTGCCCCAGCGAGGCGGCACCCTGCTCGGGCTTGGTGTGCTGACCCTGCTCGGGGCCACCCTCTCGGCCTTCATGAACAACGTCGGCGCCATGGCGCTGCTGATGCCGATTGCCCTGCAGCTCGCCAGTCGCAACGAAATCCCACCCGGCAAAGTGCTGATGCCGCTGGCCTTCGGCACCATCCTCGGCGGCATGACCACGCTGATCGGCACCCCTCCCAACCTGATCGTCTCCGGTTTTCGCGCCCAGACCGAACTGGGTGCCTATGGGATGTTCGACTTCACCCCGGTCGGCCTCGGCATCGCTGCCGGCGGCCTGCTGCTGGCGGTCATTGCCGGACGCTGGCTGGTACCGAACCGCCCTCAGTCGGATGCCAGCAACTTCGACACCGGCACCTACCTGACCGAAGTTCATATCGACGCCGACAGCAAGGCCGACGGCAAGCGCCTGCGCGAAGTAGAGCAGATGCTGGAGGACGGCGATGCCCAGATCGTCGGCATGGTCCGCAACGACTTCCGCGTCATCGCCCCGCTGCCCAGCCGCAGGTTGCATGCAGGCGACATTCTGGTGATTGAGGCCGATCCCGAGTCGCTGGGCGCCTCGTTGACGAAACTGGGGCTCAGCCTCGAGGAGGCTGTAGCGCCGAGTAAGACGGAGACAGAGCAGGACGCCGACGACAGCACCGAGGAGCCCGCGGAGGCAGCCGACCAGGGCGAGAAAGAAGACATACCCGCAGCTCGCAGCAGCGACGATATCGCCCTGCAGGAGTTGGTCGCGCAACCGGGCGCCGCCATTCTCGGCCGCAGTGCATCGGACATCGCCCTGCGCACCCGCTTCGGCATCAACCTGCTGGCCATCTCGCGCCAGGGTCATCGCTCGATTCGCCGCCTGCGCTGGACCGAAATCCAGGCCGGTGACGTGTTGCTGATGCAGGGCGACGCCGAATCCATCGCCGGCTTCGCCGCCGAATACGGTTGCGTGCCGCTGGCCCAACGCAGCATCCTGATCCCAGACCGCCGCCGGGCGATCACCGCGGTACTGATCATGATCGCCGCCGTGGCGCTCGCCGCCTTCGGCGTGCTGCCCGCGGCAGTCTCCTTCACTGCCGGGGTGCTCGGCTACATGCTGACCCGTGTGATTCCACTCAGGCGCATCTACGACGCAATCGATTGGCCAATCATCGTGCTACTGGGGGCGCTGATGCCGCTGGCCGCGGCGATGGCCGACACCGGCGCGGCCGATGTGCTGGCCCGCACCCTGTTGGAGCATGTTGCCCAGGGCAGCCCGGTGATTGCGCTGACCTTGATGCTCGTGGTCACCATGACGCTGTCCGACTTCATGAACAACGCCGCAACTGCCGCGGTGATGTGCCCGATTGCGCTGAGTATTGCCAGTCAGTTGGGCGTCAATCCGGACAGTTTTCTGATGGCCGTGGCCATTGGCGCGTCCTGTGCCTTCCTGACGCCGATTGGGCACCAGAACAACACCCTGATCCTCGGGCCCGGTGGTTTTCGCTTTGGGGATTACTGGCGACTGGGTCTGCCGATGGAACTGCTGGTCGTCACCATCGGCATCCCCTTGCTGTTGTGGGTTTGGCCGCTATAAACGGCCACTGCGTTACTCGTCGACGGGCTTGAAGTCTTCCTTGTAACGCACCGCGCAGTCCGGACAGGTAAAACTGTCCGGTAGCGCCTCCCAACGGGTGCCGGCCGGATAGCCCTGATGCGGATCACCGGCCGCCTCGTCGTACTCATAACCACACTCCGGACACTGATAGCGGCTCATGCGGCGACCTCCGCACCCTCCGGCAGAGCACTATCGTCCAGCCCATAGCGGCGTATCAGCATCTCCCGCTTGGCCGGCAGGAAGTTGATCCGAGACGGGTCACGGCCCACCGCATCCAGCAGACGCTTGTCCATCACCTTGAACCACAACGGCGGGAAGTAGGTCAGCATATACATGCCGAAGTACCCGCTCGGCAGCCGCGGCAGATCAGGGAAGTCACGCAACGATTGATAACGGCGGGTCGGATGGGCGTGATGATCAGAGTGGCGCTGCAGATGGAACAGCGCCCAGTTCGAGAACAGGTGATTGCTGTTCCAGGAATGATGCGGCTGGCAACGCTCATAGCGACCACTCGGTTCCTTGCGGCGCAGCAGGCCGTAGTGCTCGATGTAGTTCGCCAGCGTCAGCTGGAAGGCACCCCAGAAGGCGATCAGCATCATCACCGGCAGAATCTCGATCCCCAACCAGGCAATCAGGCTGCCATACAGCACCGCACTGATCAGCGCTGGCTGCAGTACCTCGTTGTCCAGGCTCCAGACCGACTTGCCGCAACGCTCAAGCCGCTGCGCCTCGAGGTCCCAGGCACGGAAGAAGGCGCCGGGCATCTCCCGGAAGACAAAACGATAGATACTCTCACCCATCCGTGAGGAAGCCGGATCTTCCGGGGTTGCCACGTCACGGTGGTGACCACGATTGTGCTCAACGAAGAAGTGACCATAGAAGCCCAGTGCCAGGGTGATCTTGGCCAGCCAGCGCTCCAGCTCGCTCTTCTTGTGGCCCATCTCATGGCCCAGATTCAGGCCAAAGCCCAGACTGCCGCCGGTGGAGATGATCACGGCAAGGGTGCCGTACCAGGGCAGCTCGTAGTAACCGAGGAAGATGATGTTGACCAGGAAGCAGACCCAGAGGATCGGCACCAGCGCATAGGTCACATAACGATAGTAGGGATCGGCTTCCAGCGCGGGCACCGCCTCCTCCGGCGGGTTGCTCAAGTCTTCACCGAGCACACCGTCCAGCGCAGGAATGACAACGTAGGCAAAGATGGTCGAGATCCACAGCCAGATTACCTGCGGCGAAACCAGCACATAGAGCAACGGCCCCACCAGCGCCAGCATCGGGACACCCAGAGAAAACAGCCAGAGCCTGCGCTTGCGATCAACATAGCCAGCCAGGCCGCCGGAGGCAGCAGCGGTAGAAGTCATGCGTTCACCCTCTTGTTGTTGTGTATTCAGGGGCACAGCACACGCATCACTTGCGACTCAACAGCCCGCAAGTAAAGCGCGCCTTTTCGCATCATGCGCCTGGGATCGAGGCAAACCACCCGTTGCAAGCGGCAATAAACCGTCATATTGTGACAGCCATTGGACGCGACCCTATCAACAACAATAGCAAGGCCGACCATGCCCCCTGAGCAGTCCTGGCTGAGTCCAGCCGCCCACCCTGTCTATTCCCGCCTAGTGTTCGCCGAACTGCGTCGCCTTGGCTTCAGCCCGGAAACCATCCGCGCTGCCAGCGATGTCGACTGGGATGCCCTGCAGCAGGACAACCAGTTCCTCAGCCTGGAAACTATGACCAAGCTGCTCGACAGCGCCATCGCGCTGACCGGCCACCCCGGTCTGGGTTTTGCCGTTGGCATGCACACCGACGTGTCCGCCCACGGCCCCGGCGGTTACGCGGCAGCCAGCGCCCCGACCATCGGTGCGGCAATCGAAGTCATCGAGCACTACTCCACCCTACGTCAGCATCTGGGGCATTTCGTGATCGAGCGCCATGAGCCACCGGTGCTGCGACTGGACGAGGAACAGATGCCACAGCGGCTGCGCGAATACGTGCTTGGCCATTTCACTAATGCCATGTTGCGCTTGCTGGAAACCGTGAGCGGGCAGCCACTGCAGCAGGAGGTCACCCTCGAGTGGCCGTTGCCACGGCCGGACTGGGCCGATCAGGTCGCCGGGTATGCGGGGAAGTGGATCTTCGGCAGCGATGCGCTGCGCCTGCATCTGCCCGCCGGGTTGTTTGCACAAGCCTGCCTGGGGGCCGATCCGGATGTGCACCGCCAGGCCCTGCGCGATTGCGAGCACCAACTGCAGCACCAGCGCCGGGGCGGTGACCTGAGTGAGCGAATCAAGAAACGTCTGCTGAACTGCGAGTACCGCTACCCGACTCTGGCGCAGATGGCAGAGCTGGAGCACATGACCCCGCGCACCCTGATTCGCCACTTGGGCAACGAAGGTGTGCGCTTTCAGCAGTTACTGGACGAAGTACGCAGCGAGCAGGCCTGCTGGCTGCTGGAACACACCGAACTGAGTGTCGAGTTGATCGCCGAACGGCTCGGTTATCAGGACACCAGCAATTTCAGCCGCACCTTCCGGCGCTGGCTGGGTTGCCCGCCGCGCGCCTACCGGCAGCGCAGTCAGGCAACCAGCTGAGCAGAGTCAGTTAGCAGGCAGAACCCGCAGCACTTTACCGGAAGGGCTGTCGGTCAGCAGATAGACAGCACCATCTGGCCCGCTGCGAACATCACGAAAACGCTGGCCCAGCTCGGTGAACAACGACTCCTGCGCGCTGACGCTGTCGCCGTCCAGCACGACCCGACGCACTTCCTTGCCCGCCAGCGCGGAGATCAGCAGACTGTCCTGCCACGCCGGGAACAGCTCGCCCTGATACAGCGCCATACCGGACGGTGCAATCGACGGCACCCAGTAGGTCAGCGGCTGCTCCAGCCCCGGCAGCTCGGTGTAGGGTGAAATCTGCGAGCCGTTGTAGTCGACGCCGTAGGTGATCTTCGGCCAGCCATAGTTATGCCCGGCCTGAATCAGGTTCAGCTCGTCACCACCACGCGGGCCGTGCTCATGGCTAAATACCCGGCCCGCACCATCTACCACAAGACCCTGTACGTTCCGGTGACCGATGCTGTACAGCTCCGGCAGCGCGCCCTGCTGCGCAACGAAGGGGTTGTCGGCCGGTGCCGAGCCATCACGATTGAGGCGCACGATGCTGCCCAGATGGTTGCCTGTGTTCTGCGCTTGCTCGCGGAAATCGAAGCCATCACCCAGGGTCAGCAACAGCGTATTGTCCGGCAGAAAAGCAATGCGCCCGCCATAGTGCGCGCTGCCGCGCTTGGCCGGCTGCACGCGGAAGATCTCGTGGGCATTTTCCAGCGCCGCGCCGTTGAAGGTCGCCGCCGCCAGACAGGTGTGGTTCGCCTCCAGTGTGCCGCAGCTGTAGCTGAGAAACAGTTCGCCAGACTCAGCGAAATCCGGTGCCAGCGCCACATCCATCAAGCCCGCCTGGCTGTTAACGAAAGCCTCTGGCACGCCAGCCACCGGCTCGGCGCGCAACACGCCGTCAGCACCAATCAGACGCAAATGGCCAGCACGCTCGGTTACCAGCAAGCCGCCGTCAGGCAGAAACGCCAGCGACCAGGGGTTGGCCAGCCCTTCGGCAACGGTCTCGATGCGGTAGTCTGCGGCCATCGCGCCGCCGGCAAAAAGCGCCAGAACCGCACCAATCAGAGTACGTTTTTTCATCAGCAATCTCCTTACAGGCTCAACCGAGCACACGCAGCCCGCGCCGCGCCTTGGGTTTGGTCAACCGACCGAACAGCCCCGAGCCCAGACCAACGGCCGCCATCATGCTCAGCAGACCGGGCGTTTCACGCGTCGCAGCGATAAAGGTCGGCATCGGCAGCAAGGTGTTGGCCAGCGTGAAGGCCGCCCAGATGCCAACAAAACCACCCAGAAAATACAGCAGCCAACGCCACGGCTTGAAGATGCGGCCCAGCGCTTCAGCCAATGGCAGTGCCAGCAGCAGGGTCACGGCGACCATGACGACGAAAATCGGGGCAAAGGACATCAGGTCATGCAGACTGGTCTGCGCACGTGTAGCCAGATCAACCGGTACGTCCATGGCCTGCAGCGCAGCCAGATTGAATTGGGTCTGTACCAGTGAGCCCAGCAGGGTCGCCACCAGTACGGCAAGCAGATAGAGGAAGACGATCCGCAGCACGGTCATCAATTTCATTGTCGTTATCCTGTTACGCAGTGCGAGCACTCAGCTCGCGTCAGAACCATCGGGCAGGGTCGGCAGATTGCGTAATGCCTGCTCGTAGGCGGGAGTATCAAAGGCACTGTCCTGCTCCAGCATCTGATTGATGCTGTGGGCCAGAACCTGCGCCATCAGCTCGAGGATATCCTCGCGCGCGTAACCAACCAGCGTCAGCTTGTTCATGGTCGCCTGCGCGGCCGGAGGCTCACCGGCCACCAGCTGGTTTTCGATCGCTTCGATCAGTCGGGCCTCGGCGAAGGACTCATCGTCCTGTTCATCCTGATTGCTCATATCTCTGTCCTGTTGCAAAAAGGGCGGCTTGCGCCGCCCCTTTTCTGCTTACTCGACCTTGGACGCCAGCTCGCCACTCGCGTAGCGCTGGAACATACCCTCCAGGGAGATCGGCTTGATCTTGGAGGCATTGCCAGCGGTGCCGAACGCTTCGTAGCGGGCGATACAGATGTCACGCATGGCATCGACAGTCTTGGCGAAGAACTTGCGCGGGTCGAACTCGCTCGGATGCTCGGCCATCATGCGGCGCATCGCACCGGTAGACGCCAGACGCAGGTCGGTGTCGATGTTGACCTTACGCACACCGTGCTTGATGCCCTCGACGATTTCCTCGACCGGCACGCCATAGGTTTCCTTGATGTCGCCGCCGAACTCGTTGATCACCTTCAGCCACTCCTGCGGAACCGAGGAGGAGCCGTGCATCACCAGGTGGGTGTTGGGAATGCGCTTGTGAATTTCCTTGATGCGCTCAATGGACAGCACATCACCCGTCGGCGGCTTGGTGAATTTGTAGGCGCCGTGGCTGGTGCCGATGGCAATCGCCAGGGCATCAACCTGAGTAGCCTTGACGAAGGCAGCGGCTTCTTCCGGATCGGTCAGCAGCTGGCTGTGATCCAGCACGCCTTCGGCGCCAACGCCGTCTTCTTCACCGGCCATACCGGTTTCCAAGCTGCCCAGGCAGCCCAGCTCGCCTTCCACGGACACACCACAGGCGTGGGCGAACGCCACGGTCTGCTGGGTCACGCGGACGTTGTAGTCGTAGTCTGCCGGGGTCTTGCCATCTTCCTTCAGCGATCCGTCCATCATCACCGAGCTGAAACCCAGCTGGATCGAGCGCTGGCACACGTCAGGGCTGGTACCGTGATCCTGGTGCATGCACACCGGGATGTGCGGAAACTCTTCGATGGCGGCCAGGATCAGGTGGCGCAGGAAGGGTGCACCGGCGTATTTGCGAGCACCGGCAGAGGCCTGCACGATCACCGGGGAATCGGTCTTGTCGGCCGCTTCCATGATGGCGCGCATCTGCTCCAGGTTGTTGACGTTGAAGGCGGGCACGCCGTAACCGTATTCGGCGGCGTGGTCGAGCATCTGGCGCAGGCTGATAAGAGCCATGAAGCATCTCTCCGTAAATTGTAGATATCAGTTATGTAGCTGACAGCTGGAAGCCGATAGGGTGCAGTTATAGCACCGCTGCTGCAAGTTCACGAGCAGCGCCCGGCCACCAACTGGCGGTCAATCAGTATTTCAGCGCGCGCGCTGCTCGAGAATCTCGACGGCCGGCAGAACCTTGCCTTCGACGAACTCGAGGAAGGCGCCACCACCGGTAGAGATATAGGAAATCTGCTCGGCGACGCCGTACTTGTCGATAGCGGCCAGGGTGTCACCACCACCAGCGATAGAGAAGCCCTCACCTGCGGCAATAGCGTGAGCCAGCGCCTTGGTGCCTTCACCGAACTGGTCGAACTCGAAGACACCAACCGGACCGTTCCAGAGGATGGTACCGGAGGCTTTGAGCATCTCGCCGAACTGCGCGGCAGTCTGCGGACCGATGTCGAGAATCATGTCGTCATCAGCGACGTCGGCAACCGCCTTGACGGTCGCAACGGCAGTCTCGGCGAACTCCTTGGCAACCACCACGTCAACCGGCAGCGGCACGCTGACCTTGGCGGCAATAGCCTTGGCGGTATCGACCAGATCGGCTTCATACAGCGACTTGCCAACCTTGTAACCGGCCGCAGCCAGGAAGGTATTGGCGATGCCGCCACCGACGATCAGTTGGTCGCACTTTTCCGACAGCGCGGTCAGTACGTCCAGCTTGGTTGAGACCTTGGAACCAGCCACGATGGCCAGCATCGGGCGGGCTGGCTTGTCCAGCGCCTTGGCCAGCGCGTCCAGCTCGGCGGCCAGCAGCGGGCCAGCGCAGGCGATCTTGGCGAACTTGGCAACGCCGTGAGTCGAGCCCTGGGCGCGGTGAGCGGTACCGAAAGCGTCCATCACGAACACGTCGCACAGGGCAGCGTACTGCTGGGCCAGCTCGTCGGTGTTCTTCTTCTCGCCCTTGTTGAAGCGGACGTTTTCCAGCAGCACCAGCTCGCCCGGCTTGACCTCGACACCGCCGAGGTAGTCACGCACCAGCGGCACGTCACGGCCCAGCGCTTCGCTCAGGTAGGCGGCAACCGGTGCCAGGCTGTTCTCTTCACTGAATACGCCTTCTTCCGGACGGCCCAGGTGCGAGCAGACCATGACCGCGGCGCCCTTCTCCAGCGCCAGCTTGATGGTGGGCAGCGAGGCAACGATACGCGCGTCGCTGGCGACCTTGCCGTTCTTGACCGGCACGTTAAGGTCTTCACGAATCAGTACACGCTGGCCGTTCAGGTCCAGCTCATTCATGGTCAGTACGGTCATAGCCCGCTCCTTCGTTCGATAAGGGTTAATCAGTTGCGTCGCCGCTGGCGACGCTCAATTCATTCGCTGGTTTGCGCCAGCCAATACTGGGCAACATCAAGCATGCGGTTGGCGAAGCCCCACTCGTTGTCAAACCAGACCAGCAGATTGACCAGCCGCGGGCCGGACACACGGGTCTGGCTGCCATCGACAATCGCCGAGTGCGGGTCGTGGTTGAAATCACAGCTGGCGTGGGGCAGCTCGGTGTAATCGAGCAGCCCCGCATATTCACCTTCGGCCGCCGCGCGCAGCAACGCGTTGACTTCCTCTGCACTGGTATCACGCGCAGTCTGCAGGGTGATATCCAGCGCCGAGACGTTGACTGTCGGCACCCGGATCGCTTTGGCCTGAATACGCCCGGTCAACTCCGGCAGCAGTCGCTCAATGCCGCGTGCCAACCCGGTCGAGACCGGAATCATCGACTGGAAAGCCGAACGGGTGCGACGCAGGTCGGCGTGGTGGTAGGCATCAATCACCGGCTGGTCATTCATCGCCGAGTGGATGGTGGTGATGGAGACGTACTCCAGCCCAATCACCTCATTCAGCAACTTGAGCAGCGGCACGCTGCAGTTGGTAGTGCAGGACGCGTTGGACACCAGCCGTGCATCCGCCGGCAGGCAGTCGTGGTTGACGCCATACACCAGCGTGGCGTCGACCGCTTCCTCGCTGGCCATCGGCTGCGAGAACAGCACCCGCGGCACCCCCGCGTGAACAAAACGCAGCCCCTGTTCACGGGTGGTGTACTGGCCAGAACACTCCAGCAACAGGTCGATATCCAACGCCCGCCAGTCAACGCCTTCGGGCTCGGCGGCACGCAGCACCTGAATGGCCTGACCGTTGATCTGCAGCTCGTCACCGCTGACCCGCACCTGACCCGGAAAGCGGCCATGGGTGGAGTCGAAGCGCGTCAGATATTCGATGCTGTCGCGGTCGGCCAGATCATTCAGCGCTACCACCTGCACATCCAGATCACCGCGCTCATGCAGCGCGCGCAGCACGCAGCGGCCGATCCGGCCGTAACCGTTCAGGGCGATTCTGTAAGGACGCGGGTTGGGCATGGGTAATCCGAAAGATCCGGCGGCTGGCGCGCCGTTGGGGCATCCAGCCTGCGCAAAAAACGAGCGAGGGTGGGCGCCGAGGCACCCACCCGTGGTCTGGAGTTAGTCCTCCAGCAGCTCCTCGGCGACAGCCAGCAGGTTGTCGAGGGTGAAACCGAATTCCTCGAACAGCGCTGCGGCCGGGGCAGACTCACCAAAGCTCTGCATACCGATAATGCGACCGTCGAGGCCGACGTACTTGTACCAGAAGTCAGCGTGGGAGGCTTCGATGGCGATGCGTGCACCCACTTCCAGCGGCAGGACCGACTGTTTGTAGGCCGCGTCCTGCTGGTCGAACACGCTGGTAGACGGCATAGACACCACGCGAACCTTGCGGCCCTGTTCGCTCAGGGCAGCCCAGGCGTTGACCGCCAGACCGACCTCGGAACCGGTCGAGATCAGGATCAGCTCGGGCTCGCCGTCGCAGTCCTTCAGCACGTAGCCACCACGGGTAACGTTGGCCAGTTGCTCGGCGTTGCGCTCCTGATGCGGCAGGTTCTGACGCGAGAAGATCAACGCGCTCGGGCCGTCGGCACGTTCCAGCGCGTACTTCCAGGCGATTGCCGATTCAACCGCGTCAGCCGGACGCCAGGTATCCAGATTCGGCGTGCCGCGCAGGCTGGCCAGCTGCTCGATCGGCTGGTGGGTCGGGCCGTCTTCGCCCAGACCGATGGAGTCGTGGGTGTAGACGTGGATCACGCGCTGCTTCATCAGCGCCGACATGCGCACCGCGTTGCGGGCGTATTCCATGAAGATCAGGAAGGTCGCGCCGTAGGGCACGAAGCCGCCATGCAGGGCGATACCGTTCATGATCGCGGTCATACCGAATTCGCGTACGCCGTAGAACAAGTAGTTACCGGAAGCGTCAGCGGCCTCGACACCCTTGCAGCCTTTCCACAGGGTCAGGTTGGACCCGGCCAGGTCAGCGGAGCCGCCGAGCATTTCCGGCAGCAGCGGGCCGAAGGCGTTCAGGGTGTTCTGGCTGGCCTTGCGGCTGGCGATGGTTTCACCCTTGGCAACTACTTCAGCGATGTAGGCATCAGCCTTGGCGCTGAAGTCGGCCGGCAGATCACCTGCCAGACGACGCAGCAGTTCGGCAGCCAGTTCCGGGAAGGCAGCCTGGTAGGCGGCAAACTTGTCGTTCCAGGCGGCTTCGGCCTTGGCACCAGCCTCGTGGGCATCCCACTCAGCCTTGATGTCAGCCGGGATTTCGAACGCGGCGTGCGGCCAGTTCAGGGCTTCACGGGTGGCAGCGATTTCCGCCTCGCCCAGTGCCGCACCGTGACACTCTTCCTTGCCCTGCTTGTTCGGCGAGCCGAAACCAATGATGGTCTTGCAGCAGATCAGGGTCGGCTGCTCGGTGTTCTTGCGTGCGGTTTCAATCGCAGTCTTGATTTCGTCGGCATCGTGGCCGTCGACATTGCGGATCACCTGCCAGCCGTAAGACTCGAAACGCTTCGGCGTGTCGTCGGTAAACCAGCCTTCAACTTCACCGTCGATGGAGATGCCGTTGTCGTCGTAGAACGCAACCAGCTTGCCCAGACCCAGGGTGCCTGCCAGCGAGCAGACTTCGTGGGAAATACCTTCCATCATGCAGCCGTCGCCGAGGAACACGTAGGTGTTGTGGTCGACGATCTGATGACCTTCGCGGTTGAACTGAGCCGCCAATACCTTTTCGGCAATCGCCATGCCCACGGCGTTGGCGATGCCCTGACCCAGCGGGCCGGTGGTGGTTTCAACGCCCGGGGTATAACCGTATTCCGGATGGCCCGGGGTCTTGCTGTGCAGCTGACGGAAGTTCTTGATGTCGTCGATGCTGACGTCGTAGCCAGTCAGGTGCAGCAGCGAGTAGATCAGCATGGAGCCGTGACCGTTGGACAGCACGAAGCGGTCACGGTCGGCGAAATTCGGGTTGGCCGGGTTGTGCTTCAGATAGTCGCGCCACAGGACTTCGGCGATATCCGCCATACCCATGGGCGCACCGGGGTGGCCGCTGTTGGCTTTCTGCACGGCATCCATGCTGAGGGCACGAATGGCATTGGCACGGTCACGACGACTGGGCATGAACAACTCCTGTGGTTGGCAAGGCATGGGGCTTTTACCGCGTCAGGCGGTTACCCGGAAAAAGAAGGCGGGCATTTTCGCGCAAACGGCGGCCTCGGGCAATGAAAACACCGTTTCGACTGCGGTTATCGCTCTGCCGCCGGACGAACGGAGCAACCTATATCAAAGTTTTTTGATATAGCCGTTGCGACACCGCCCGATCACCACTAAACTGCGCGGCATGAACCAGATTGCGCGACTTCCCGCCGCCAGCACCAGCCAGACCGACGACCTCGCCGCCTTTTGCAAGGCTGCGGGTGATGCCCTGCGGCTGGACATCCTGCGCGTCCTGCGCAGCGATTCGTTCGGCGTATTGGAACTGGCGCAGATCTTCGACATGCGCCAATCCGGCATGAGCCACCACCTCAAGGTGCTCGCCAACGCCGGACTGGTCAGCACCCGCCGCGAAGGCAACTCGATCTTCTACCGCCGCAGCCTGCCAGTCAGCGACCAGCCGTGGCATCGCCTGCACAGCCAGCTACTGAGCGAACTCGACAGCCAGCCGGATGACCCGCAACTGGCACAGGCCATCGCCGCCGTCCATGCCCAGCGTGCAGAGCTGTCGCGGCAGTTCTTCGCCCGCTTTGCCGACGGCACCCCGGCGCAGCAGGACCTGATCGCGCACTTCGGCATCTACCGCGAGCCGCTGCTGAACCTGATTGACGCCCTGCCACTGCCAGGTCACCAGTTGGCGATCGAGATCGGCCCGGGTGAAGGCGGTTTTCTGCCCAGCCTGGCCAGCCGCTTCCAGCGCGTAGTCGCACTCGACAACGCCGACGCGATGCTTGAGCGCGCCCGCCAGCAGTGTCAGGAAGCGGGCCTCAGCAACGTCGACTGCCTGCTCGCTGACGCCCTGCTGCCACAGCAGCTGCCGCTGGCCGACTGCGTAGTCTGCAACATGGTGCTGCACCACATGCCCGCGCCCGCCGAAGCACTCAAGCGCTTTGCCACGCTGCTCAAGCCGGGCGGCAGTCTGGTGCTGACCGAGCTGTGCAGCCACGACCAGAGCTGGGTGCGCGACAGCTGCGGCGATCTGTGGCTAGGCTTTGACCAAGACGATATTGCACGTTGGGCCGAGGCTGCCGGACTGCGTCCGGGCAACAGCCAGTACATCGGCCTGCGTAACGGCTTTCAGCTGCAGCTGCAGCAGTTGGCCAAACCCGAATCCCCTTCTCCCGAGGACAGGAAAGACCCATGAGCGATTATTCGATTTTCACCTCCGAATCCGTGTCCGAAGGCCATCCGGACAAACTGGCCGACCAGATTTCCGACGCGGTACTGGACGCCATCCTGACTGAAGACAAGTTTGCCCGGGTCGCCTGCGAAACCATGGTCAAGACCGGTGTTGCCATCGTCGGCGGTGAAATCACCACCAGCGCCTGGGTCGATCTGGAAGATCTGGTGCGCGGCGTGATCTGCGACATCGGCTACACCTCCTCCGACGTCGGTTACGACGGCGCCACCTGCGGCGTGATCAACATCATCGGCAAGCAGTCGCCGGACATCGCCCAGGGCGTTGACCGTCAGAAGCCGGAAGATCAGGGCGCCGGCGACCAGGGCCTGATGTTCGGCTACGCCAGCAATGAAACCGACGTACTGATGCCTGCTCCGATCACCTTCGCTCACCGTCTGGTCGAGCGTCAGGCCGAAGCCCGCAAGGACGGCAGCCTCGGCTGGCTGCGCCCGGACGCCAAGTCGCAGGTCACCTGCCGCTACGAAAACGGCATCGTCACCGGCATCGACGCCATTGTGCTGTCGACCCAGCACAACCCGGACATCAGCCAGGCGGATCTGCGCGAAGCGGTAATGGAAGAGATCGTCAAGAAGGTGATCCCGGCCGAGCTGCTGCACGCCGACACCCAGTATCACATCAACCCGACCGGCAAATTCGTCATCGGTGGCCCGGTGGGTGACTGCGGTCTGACCGGCCGCAAGATCATCGTCGACACCTACGGCGGCATGGCTCGTCACGGCGGCGGCGCGTTCTCCGGCAAGGACCCGTCCAAGGTTGACCGCAGCGCCGCCTACGCCGGCCGTTACGTGGCCAAGAACATCGTCGCTGCCGGTCTGGCCGACAAGTGCGAAATTCAGGTCTCTTACGCCATCGGCGTGGCGCAGCCGACCTCGGTATCGATCAATACCTTCGGCACCGGCAAGATCAGCGACGAGAAGATCATCCAGCTGGTTCGTCAGCACTTCGACCTGCGCCCGTACGCAATCACCCGGATGCTCGACCTGCTGCACCCGATGTACCGCGCGACTGCCGCGTACGGGCACTTCGGCCGTAACCCGTTCGAGATGACCGTCAAGGGTGACACCTTCACGGCCTTCCCGTGGGAGAAGACTGACAAGGCCGACGCGCTGCGCGCCGACGCCTGATCGAAGCAAAGGCGCTCAGACTGGTGTCTGCGCGCCTGGAGCCTTAACGGCGGTAGCCGTCGTGACAGCTCTTGCAGGACTCCTGAACCGCACGCAGCTGATCAGCCGCCTGATCCAGCGAACGGATACCCAGCGAGGTAACCGCGTGCAGATCGGCAACCTTGGTCTTGAAGTCGTCGATGGCCAGGGCAAAGCCTTCAGGATCGGACCAGACGGTGTCCTTGGTGCGGTTCGGCTCCGGGTCATCACCCGGCGCTGGGAAGTGTTCCCAAGGCTGATCGGCGAGTTGGGCCAGCGTATCGGCCTTGTTCATGAACTCGGCGATACTTGGGGTGACACGGCCAGTCAGCATGCCGCTCATCGGCTCGGTCTGGCGCAGCATCTGCTTGAACAGCGCCTGGCGCTTGCCTTCGTGCGAGTTGGGATCAGGCTCATTGTTGCAGCCGGCCAAAGCCGCGCCGAGCAACAGAGCTACAACGAGTTTTCGGTATGGAACAGAGGTCATGTTTCATCCAGACGACATACAGGAGGGGCGACAGTATCGCCTCTGAACCCATTCCGGCCAAGGCGCCTTCCTGCGGGAACACGCCAGCCGGGTAACTTCAGCCCCGGACGAGGGGCGCTGCAGCAGCGGATTCAGCCGCTGCCAGGCTCGTCCGGGGCGTGCGACATTTAACCGCGCCCATTCGCAACCACGAATGGAGAAATCAGATGAGTGCCGTGATCAACAACGCCTTCACCGACTACAAGGTCGCCGACATCAGCCTGGCCGATTGGGGCCGCCGCGAGATCATCATCGCCGAGTCGGAAATGCCCGCCCTGATGGGTCTGCGCCGCAAGTACGCTGGCGAACAGCCGCTCAAGGGCGCCAAGATTCTGGGCTGTATCCACATGACCATCCAGACCGCCGTGCTGATCGAAACCCTGACTGCTCTGGGCGCCGAAGTACGCTGGTCCTCCTGCAACATCTTCTCTACCCAGGATCAAGCCGCCGCCGCCATTGCCGCTGCCGGCATCCCGGTATTTGCCTGGAAAGGCGAGACCGAAGAAGAGTACGAGTGGTGCATCGAGCAGACCATCCTCAAGGACGGCCAGCCGTGGGACGCCAACATGGTGCTGGACGACGGCGGTGACCTGACCGAAATCCTGCACAAGAAATACCCGGCAATGCTGGACAAGATCCACGGCATCACCGAAGAGACCACCACCGGCGTACACCGCCTGCTCGACATGCTCAAGGCTGGCACCCTGAAAGTCCCGGCGATCAACGTCAACGACTCGGTCACCAAGAGCAAGAACGACAACAAGTACGGCTGCCGTCACAGCCTGAACGATGCCATCAAGCGCGGCACCGACCACCTGCTGTCCGGCAAGCAGGCGCTGGTCATCGGTTACGGTGACGTGGGCAAGGGCTCTGCACAGTCGCTGCGCCAGGAAGGCATGATCGTCAAGGTCACCGAAATCGACCCGATCTGCGCCATGCAGGCCTGCATGGACGGCTTCGAAGTCGTCTCCCCGTACCTGAACGGCATCAACGACGGCACCGACGCCTGCATCGACGCCGCGCTGCTGGGCAAGATCGACCTGATCGTCACCACCACTGGTAACGCCAACGTCTGCGACGCCGGCATGCTGAAAGCACTGAAGAAGCGCGCTGTGGTCTGCAACATCGGTCACTTCGACAACGAGATCGATACCGCCTTCATGCGCGCCAACTGGGGCTGGGAAGAGGTCAAGCCGCAGGTGCACAAGATTCACCGCACCGGCAAGACCGTTGACGCCACCAACGACGACTACCTGATCCTGCTGGCCGAAGGCCGTCTGGTGAACCTGGGTAACGCCACCGGCCACCCCTCGCGCATCATGGACGGTTCCTTCGCCAACCAGGTGCTGGCGCAGATCCACCTGTTCGAGCGCAAGTTCGCCGACCTGTCTGCCGAAGGCAAAGCCGCCGCGCTGACCGTTGAAGTGCTGCCGAAGAAGCTGGACGAAGAAGTCGCACTGGAAATGGTCAAGGGCTTCGGTGGCGTTGTCACCCAGCTGACCAAGACCCAGGCCGACTACATCGGCGTCACCGTCGAAGGCCCGTTCAAGCCCGACAGCTACCGTTACTGATACCGCGACAGCGCGCTGCGGCCTGACCCGCAGTGCGCTGCTGCGCAGATAGAGATAGACGATGACCCAAGCATTCGACAACGCGCCGATCAGCTTCGAATTTTTCCCGACCAAGACCGAAGCCGGCCACGAAAAACTGCTCGCCACCGCCCAGACTCTGGCCGCGGCAAGCCCTGAATTCTTCTCCGTCACCTACGGCGCCGGCGGCTCCACCCGTGACGGCACTCGCCGCACCGTGCTGCAGCTGGACGGCGAGGTGAAGGTCCCGACCGCACCCCACCTGTCCTGCGTCGGCGACTCGCGCGAAGACCTGCGCACCCTGATCAACGACTACCGCGCCAACGGCATCCAGCGAATCGTAGCCCTGCGCGGCGACCTGCCCTCCGGTATGGGCCATGCCAGCGGCGAGCTGCGCTACGCCAACGAGCTGGTCGAGTTCATCCGCGCCGAGACCGGTGATCACTTCACCATCGAAGTCGCCGCCTACCCGGAATCGCATCCGCAGGCACCGAACTTCGAAACCGATCTGCAGAACTTCATCCGCAAGGCCAAGGCCGGTGCGGACAGCGCGATCACCCAGTACTTTTTCAACGCCGACTGCTACTTCCACTTCGTGGATCGCGTACGTCAGGCGGGTGTCGACATCCCGATCATCCCGGGCATCATGCCGATCACCAACTACACCAAACTGGCGCGTTTCTCCGACGCCTGCGGTGCAGAGATTCCACGCTGGATCCGCAAGCAGCTGGAAGCCTACGGTGACGACAGCGACAGCATTGGCGCCTTCGGCACCGAAGTAATCAGCCAACTGTGCGAGCGCCTGCTGGCTGGCGGCGCACCGGGTCTGCACTTCTACACCCTCAACCAGGCTGAGCCCAGCCTCGCCGTCGTGCGCAACCTGCGCGGCAACCGTTGAGTCGGTCGAGTTGCCGGCAACACCGGCAACTCGATCATGCGAGTACCTGCAAAGCACGCTAGACTGCGGCCATGACTCGACTTCATGGCCTGCTGACCCTCGCCCTGGCATTGCTCGCCGCCCCCCTCAAGGCTGAGCCGCTGATCATTGTCAGCGAGCCTTGGCCGCCTTACGTATTTGCAGAAAACAACGTCATGCGCGGTGTCGATTACGAGGTTAGTGACCGGCTCTTGCGGGAGCTCGGCTATCAGCCGGAGTGGCGCATGATGCCGTGGAAGCGGGCCCTGCATGAGGTGCGCGAGGGTCACGCCGACGCCATTCTCGATGTTGGCATCAACGACCAGCGCCGGCAGGAATATCACTATCCGAGCGAGCCGCTCTCGCACAGCGAAACGGTACTGTTCTATCGGAAGGCACGGCCATTTCCCTTTACCGGCATCGCGGATCTGAGTGGCCTGCGCATCGGCATTTCGGCGGGATACAGCTACGGCAACGCCGAATTCAAGGCCGCAGACAACTTCGAGCGCTGGCCCTGCCCTTCAATTGAGACTTGCCTGCTGATGCTGCAGCACGGTCGCATCGACATGCTGCCGATCAATCGCCGGGTTGGTCTCTACAGCATCAGGCAGCTCGCGCTGAATAACCTCATCGCCCACCATCAAACCGCACTGAGCAGTGGCGAGCTCTATCTCGCATTCGCGCGCAGGCCTGCACTGGCTGAACTCGCAGACCGCTTCGGCGACGCACTGCAACAATTCAAGCAGTCGGACGACTACCAGCAGCTGCTGCAACAGTACGGCGTACGATAACGCCTACCACCGGGCAGTCTGCTATATGCGCCCGAGCCCTTTCTGTTATACTCGCGCCGCTTCAGGAAGCACTGAACAACTCCGCCTGCTCTCTGGCCTTCCGATCAACTGCGCAACAGGCGCACTATCGAAGGCATGCCAGGATCAGTCGCAGCCGCCACGCAGAGAGCGGCTTGCAGCGACGGTCCACAGGGCGAGCGCTCAACCCACGTAGCAACTGTCTTGTATTCGTGCCCGGGGCAATACCTCATGCGCAAACGTCAGACAGTAGTGGCCTTGAACCCTCGTAGCGCGCATGCGATGTCAAACACTGCTTCCTTTCATTCCAGGCCGCACGGACAAGCGGCAGCCGCACGGTGCCAAGCACCAGCCCGCTGCCCTCTGCACGTTCGCAACGGCCATCACAGGGTTATTCTGAATGTCCTTTGCCTCCTTGGGCCTGTCGGACGCGTTGGTACGCGCCGTGGCAGCCACTGGTTACAACACTCCCACCCCGGTTCAGCTGCAAGCCATTCCGGCTGTTCTCGAAGGTCGCGACCTGATGGTTGCGGCACAAACCGGTACCGGCAAGACCGCCGGTTTTGCACTGCCGGTCATTGAACGTCTGTTCCCCGCTGGCGAAACCGGCGGCAAGCGCCCGGGCGCCAAGCAAGTTCGCGTGCTGGTGCTGACGCCTACCCGCGAGCTCGCCGCTCAGGTTCACGACAGCATCCGCGCCTACGCCGCCGAGCTGCCGCTCAAATCCGCCTGCATCTTCGGTGGCGTTGGTGCCAACCCGCAGATGAAGGCCATCGCACCCGGTCTCGATATCCTGGTTGCCTGCCCCGGCCGCCTGCTCGATCTGGTCGGCCAGAAGGCCGTTGACCTGTCCAAGGTCGAAATCCTGGTCCTCGACGAAGCCGACCGCATGCTCGACATGGGCTTTGTCCATGACGTCAAAAAGGTCATCGCCAAGCTGCCGGCCAAGCGCCAGAACCTGCTGTTCTCGGCCACCTTCTCGAAAGACATCACCGATCTGGCCAACAAGCTGCTCGACAACCCGGCCCGTATCGAAGTGACGCCGCCGAACACCACGGTTGAACGCATCAACCAGAAGGTCTACCGCGTTGCCGCCGGCCACAAGCGCGCGCTGGTGGCCCACCTGGTTACCCAGGGTGCGTGGGAGCAGGTGCTGATCTTTACCCGCACCAAGCATGGCGCCAACCGTCTGGCCGAGTATCTGGTCAAAAACGGCCTGCCGGCTGCGGCCATTCATGGCAACAAGAGCCAGAGCGCGCGCACCAAGGCCCTGGCTGACTTCAAGGCCAACGCCCTGCGTATTCTGGTTGCCACCGACATCGCCGCCCGCGGTCTGGATATCGACCAACTGCCCCACGTCATCAACTTCGAGCTGCCCAACGTGTCGGAAGACTACGTCCACCGCATCGGCCGTACCGGCCGTGCCGGTCGCAGCGGCGAAGCGGTTTCGCTGGTCAGCCCGGACGAAGACAAGCTGCTGCGTTCGATTGAGCGCATGACCAAGCAACGCATTGAAGAAGGCACCCTCGAAGGCTTTGAGCCGCCGGCACAAGCCGAGCTGAACAACGACCGTCCTGAGCGCCCGGAGCGTGGTGAGCGCGGTGATCGTCCGCGTGGCCAGAACCCACGCAACAACACTGGCGCACGCAACAACCGTGGCCAAGGCGGCCAGGGCGGCAAGCGCAACGCTCAAAGCCAAGGCCAGGGCCAATCGCAAGGTCAGGGCGCCCGTGCAAACGGCAGCAACGCGGGTAACGGCGGCAAGGGCAACGGTGGCGGCAACGGCCAGCCACGCGGTCAGCGTCGCGACGAACGCCAGCGCGGCGAGCAACGCCCGCACCAGCAGCGCCAGCGCGCGGCCGGTCAGCCACGCGTCATGCCCGGTATTCATGCTCCGGAAGATCCGGTCGCGATTGAACGCCGCCGTCAGGCGCTCGGCAATCGCATCGAGCCGGAAGTCGAAGAGCGCAAGCCAGCCAATCGCAAGCAGGGCGGCCGCCCGCAGCGCGAAAAGCCGGCACTGCTCGGCCCTCGCTGAGTAGCAAAAAACGGGAGCCTGGCTCCCGTTCAGACTGCTGACAAAGCCCCTAGCCGAAAGGCGGGGGCTTTTGTTTAATGAG
>NZ_JAYPMU010000013.1:0-105873 GCF_038130085.1 Halopseudomonas sp.
GGCAGCACCGTACCGGAAAGGTCAGGTGTTGCACTCAGTTTTTGCCGCAGCCAAGTTTATCTACGGTCTTAAAGTTTTGCGTGACGAATGTTGATAGATGTCTTCGCACCAAGTTTGACATGACCCTTTTTGGTCTTTTGTTGTCAAACATCTCAATAGATTTTTCAAGTGTCATGCCGGAATTTGAAAGAAGCTCTTTGAGTCCTTTATTCAAGCCCTCTTTCTTAATATAAGGCACCAATGCCTCGCAAAACCTATCCGTAAAATATGCGTCCATTGCTGCGACTGACAAAACTATTCCTGCACGAAACAGATCATCATCTGATTCATCCCATACTGCGCCGCCTGCCTTCCAAGCTTCCCAATGCCGCTTAATCATTCCGACGGCTCGGTTATGGCACTTAATGAATTTTTTAACTGAGTTACTTTGTTTCATAGAAATTTAACGACCTTCGCGGCGGTATTGAATAGAAGTCTAACAGTGATTAGATCGCGCCAACTTTAATACGCAGCATAGCGCCGGATGCAGCGATCTAATATCCTCTTATATTTCAATGGATTAACGGCCATCGCGCGTGAGTGCTGAACGTTAAACCGCGCGAGGCTTAATGCTCCGCTGGCCGACCGCGAAGGCTTGCACGTAGGTGACGGTGCTATCAGGTATTCGAGATGAAATGAGTCGAGTCTATGTAGCATCCATGCCTCCTGACGGGGCCGCGAGAGTTGCGGTGATTTGATAGTGCTACTACACGCCGCATTTGCCAACCCTGAATACGGCTAAAGGCTAGATCAAGTAGCGCGGCCTTGTCGCGCAACTGCGGACGTGGCAAATGCACGGACCCCAGTCCCGTTTACGCGGGCGAGTAGCGCAGGGCTGGCGGGGAAAAGAGTCATAGGTTGTCTGAGGAGCGTAGCGACGAGTTTTATGACTCCCCGCCAGACCGAGCAACGCAGCGAACCCGAAAGGCCGCGTAGCCGGGTGCCCGGGGGGATCGCCAAGGGGGGCCGGGCAAGCGGCCCCCTTTGGCTCGCCGTGAAGGCGAAAGGCGAGCAGGACGGTGCCGTAAATGTCGAGCAACGTTGCGATGGTGGAGGCAGCACGGCCACGGCATGCCGTTGCCCTACGAACGAGGTGGCGCCGGAGGGATGGGACGCGGAGCGTCCTGACAGGCATTCCCACGCGGAGCGTGGGAACGATCAATGGTGCGGTTGGTGCGAGTATCGGCTGACCTGAGCTGCCGAGGATGACGCTGGAGCTGCGCTCACACTGCCTCCGGCGGACTCACCTTGCTCTTACGGGTCTTCTTACTTTTAGCAGCGGTCGCCGCCGCATCCATCAACCGACAAAACTTCGGACACTCCAGATGATTGGGCGCGGAGCAGGCGGCGGCGTGGCGTAGGCCGTCGCGCAGGTTGCTGAGTTGGCGAATCTTGCGGTCCAGTGCGTCGGCTCGGTTGGACAGCTGTTCGCGATCAATCTCGGGGCGGCCGTCTGGCGAGAACATCTGCGCAATCTCACCCAGTGAAAACCCCGCCGCGCGGCCCAGGGCGATCAGTGCCAGTTGCTGCACCACGCGCGGGTTAAATGCCCGGCGCAGGCCGCGTCTGCCAATCGATTTGATCAACCCCTTTTCTTCGTAATAACGCAGTGTGGAGGCTGGTAGACCGGATGCTTTCGAGACCTCATTGATGTCCATTGGTGCGCCCTTGACTTCAAGTCGACTTTAAGTGGCATCGTGCATTTTCTGCCCGTCCAGGGCAACTCACAGGAGGCAGAAAATGAATGATTTATGGAGCGCGGTGATCATCGGAATTGGCGCAACGCTGGTGATGGACGCTTGGGGGCTGGTGCGTAAACAGCTGCTGGGGATTCCGCCAGCGGACTATGGGTTGGTGGGGCGTTGGTTGGGGCATATGAAGCAGGGGCGCTTTCGGCATGAGCGCATCGCTGCGGCTTCACCGGTGCCTGCGGAGCGGCTGCTTGGCTGGGGCGCGCATTACCTGATTGGGGTGGTGTTTGCGCTGTTGCTGGTGGCGGTGTGCGGGGCTGAATGGCTTCGTCAGCCGACGCTAATGCCCGCCTTGGCTTGGGGCATCGTGACGGTGGCGGCGCCCTTTCTGCTGATGCAGCCCGGCATGGGCGTAGGCGTTGCGGCGAGTCGCACGCCGCGCCCGAACGCTGCGCGCTTGCAGAGTCTGATCACCCATAGCGTGTTCGGTTTGGGCCTGTATGGCTCAGCGCTGCTTCTCAATGCTGTTAAAGGAGCCTGACATGGCTATTCCTGCGCGTTTTGCTCCGATTGTGTTTGGCGCGTTGCTGTCGGCGATCATGGTGACCTTGGTGTCGGCCTTTGTGATTGCGGTCACCCAGGGCATCGATGAGCACTTTGTTGCGGCGTGGCTCAGAAGCTGCGCGCTGACCTGGCCGGTGGCGTTTCCGACGGTGACCTTGGTTGCGCCCTGGGTGCGGCGGTTGGTGGGGTGGTTGACGGTGTGAGTGGTGGCGGAGCGTCGGACGGCGTATGCCTCAACTCCGCGTTGCGTCAGATGCCGCTTGGTGGACAACGCTGCGCTTTTCTCCACCCTACGGATGCGCTAGCCCGGGCAGTGCGCCCTGTGCTTGCAGGGTGCTGATAACGTTCAGCATCTCTCGCCGCGCGCTTTCCTGACTTACCACCCGCAACCTCACCTTCTGCCCCGGCGCACACTGCGCCAACCGCGCCAGCGCCAGCGGCGTCACCGCCCCCAGCCGTGGATAGCCGCCGATGGTCTGGCGGTCGTTCATGAGGATGATCGGTTGGCCGTCTGGCGGTACCTGGACGGCGCCGAGGGGGATGCCTTCGGAGATCAGGGCCTGGCCCTGATAGCGCAGCGCGGGGCCGGTGAGGCGCATGCCCATGCGGTCGGCGCGTTGGTCTAGGGTCCAGCTTTGGTTGAAGGCGGCGAACAGGCTGGCTCCGGCGAAGGCCGCGATTTGTGCGCCGGGGATCAGATCGAGCACGACTTCATTGCCCGGATACCAGAGCGCGTCTGCGGGCAGAGTGCGCGGTTCGGCATCGCTGGCCTTGCCCTGCAGGCGGTCGCCGTTGTGCAGGCCGCGGCCGCTGCCGTGCAAACCGCCAAGCTGTTCGCGCATGACGGTGGCGACGGCGCCCATCACCGGTTCTGCGGCAAAGCCGCCGGGGGTGGCGAGGTAGGCGCGTACGCCGCGTTTCGGGCTGTTGAACTGCAGGGTCTGGCCGTGGCGCAGCTGGAAGGCCTGACCGGGTGCCAGTGGCTGACCATCGAGTTTCGCATCGAGATCGGCGCCGCTCAGTGCCAGCCAGCCTTCGGCGTGCGCGCGCAGTTGCAGGCCGCCAAGGGGGATTTCGAGCACGGCGGCATCGGCGGCGTTGCCAAGCAGCCAGTTCGCCTGCTGCATGGCGACCCAGTCCAGCGCGCCGCCCTGGGTGATGCCCAGATGGCGCACGCCAAAGCGGCCGCCGTCTTGCAGTTGGGCAAAGCCGAGGCTGTGTTCGACCAGCAGTTCGATCATGCGCTGGCCTCCATCGCCGTGTCGTCGCCGCCCAGGCGGATAAATTCGGCGTGGTCGATGGACACAAAGCGCACCCGGTCGCCGGGTTGCAGCAGGCTGCCGTGCTCGGCGCTGAACAGGGTCAACGGGCAGCGGCCAATCAGGTTCCAGCCGCCGGGTGAGGTCAGCGGGTAGATGGCGGTCTGCCGTTCGGCGATGCCGACGCTGCCCTTGGGCACGCGCTGGCGCGGGGTGGCAAGGCGGGCCGAGGCGAGCGCTTCGTCTACCAGTCCCATGTAGGCAAACCCGGGCGCGAAGCCGAGGGTAAACACCGGGTAGTCGCGGCTGCAGTGCTGCGCGATCACCTGCTCCGGGCTGAGTCCGGCGCGCTGGGCGATGGCGGGCAGCTCGGGGCCGACGCTCTGGTGATACCAGACCGGGATGGCGTGCAGGGTGCCGGTCTCATTCGTCAGCGGTTGCAGGTTGTGCAGGCTACTGCGGATCAGCGCGATGGCGTCTGCTTCGCTCAGGGCGTGCAGGTCGTAATGCAGCAGCAAGGTGGTGTACGACGGCACCAGGTCAATCAGCTGCGCGCCGAACGCTGTGCGCAGTTCTTCTGCAGCGGCCATCAGCCAGGGCATGTTGGCTTCGTCGATCTGATCGAACAGGCGCACCATCAGACTGTCGATGGCGGCGCTTTCGATGCGCAGGTTCACAGTGCGTCCAGTGCGGCGCGGATGCGGGCGACCACGGCGACCGATTCGGCGTTGTCGCCGTGTACGCAGAGGCTGTCGGCGCGCAGATGCAGTTGGCTGCCATCGCTGGCGGTGATCGGCTCGCCGCGGGCGAAGGCTAGCGCCTGGGCCAGGATGCGTTCCGGGTCGTGATGGACGGCGCCCGGTTGGTTGCGCGGCAGCAGGTAGCCGTCCGGGTCGTAGCCGCGGTCGGCGAAGGCTTCAAACAGCAGGCCGATGCCCTGCTCGGCGGCCAGTTGCTCGGCCTCGCTGTTATCGCGGCGGGCCAGCAGCATCAGCGGCAGCTGCGGGTTGAAGCGGGCGACGGCGCGCATCACCGCCGTGAGCAGCGGGGGCTGCTTCATCATGTCGTTGTAGAGCGCGCCGTGGGGTTTGACGTAGCTGAGGGCGGCGCCTTCGGCGCGGCAGATGCCATCCAGTGCGCCAAGCTGATAGAGCAGCAGGTCTTCCACTTCCTGGGTTGAGCAGGCCATCGAACGGCGGCCAAAGCCGACCAGATCCGGGTAGGCCGGGTGCGCGCCGATACGTACGCCGTGCTGCACGGCCAGTGCGACGGTGCGGCGCATGGTCGAGGGGTCGGAGGCGTGAAAGCCGCAGGCGATGTTGGCGCTGTGCACATGCGGCATGACGGCTTCGTCCATGCCCATGGTCCAGGCACCGAAGCTTTCACCCATGTCGCAGTTGAGCTGTAGCGGCTGCATGTGTGCTGATCTTCCTGTGCGGTTGTGGGCCTACAGCGAGTGAACCATCTGCGCTGTGTGTTGCCGGAATGGGTGAGTATCAATGCTGCCCGGCGCTGTGTTGCGCTGCGGCAGCTACTATTGTCAGACACTCTATTGTAGGGAGGCGCGATATGAAAATTCTCATGGTTCTCACCTCGCACGACAAGCTTGGCAACACTGGCCACAAAACCGGCTTCTGGCTGGAGGAGTTTGCCGCGCCCTATTACGTGCTGCGCGATGCCGGCGCCGAGATCACGCTGGCATCGCCCAAGGGTGGGCAGCCGCCGCTGGACCCCAAGAGTGCCGAGCCAGATGCGCAGACCGAGGCAACCAAACGCTTCGACGCCGATAGCGCCGCGCAGGCGCAACTGGCGCAGACGGTAAAACTGAGTGAGGTATCGGCAGACGACTTTGATGCGGTGTTCTATCCCGGTGGCCACGGCCCGCTGTGGGATCTGACCACCGATAGCGATTCACTGGCGCTGCTCAATGCCTTCGCCAAGGCGAACAAGCCCATCGGGGCGGTGTGCCATGCGCCAGCGGTGCTGCTCAACGCCCGCGCGGCGGACGGCGAGTATCTGGTTGGCGCCAAACGGGTAACCGGGTTCTCCAATTCGGAGGAAGACGCGGTGGGCCTGAGCGACGTGGTGCCGCTGCTGCTGGAAGACGCGCTGAAGGACAAGGGCGGCGTGTACAGCAAAGGTGAGGATTGGGGCGAGTACGTGCTGGTCGACGGCCTGCTGGTCACCGGCCAGAACCCGGCCTCGTCGGAGAAGGCGGCGCGCGAGTTGTTGGCGCTGTTGAAGGTGTAGCCGGGGGGTGTGGCGGATTGATTGGAGGTTGGGAAGGTCGAGCTCCCGCTCGACCAGCGGACTTGGGCGCATCGCCATGGCCGAGTTGGAACTCGGCCTTCCCGGTGGGCGCCATTCTTGAGGCTTGAGGCTCCTAGCTGAGAATCATATTGGTCGCCGTCGCATAGGCATACAGCGAACCGTTTTCGTCGCGCAGGTAGCCTTCGCTGATAATCAGGCGGCGGGTCTTGTTGATGACCTTGCCCTCGGCGATCAGCGTCTTGTTGAACGGCACCGGCTTGCACATCTTCACGTTCAGCTCGATGGTGCCGTACCCCTCGCCCGCCCCCAGCATGGTGTGCGCCGAGCAGCCGGTGACCGAGTCCATCACGGTGGCGGCAAAGCCGCCGTGCACACCGCCCAGCGGGTTGGTGTGGCTTTCATCGGCGGTGGCTTCAAATACCACTCGGCCTTCTTCCGCCAGCTTGACCTGCATCGGGATGGTCTTGGCAATCGGCGCAACCGGTACATGGCCCGCGGCGGCGGCCTGCATGATCTGCAGACCGGTCATTTCTTTCGGATTCATCACAGCTTCCTTCGGTCGATCAGGCGGCATTGGCCGCGCTGGTGTGTTGGGCAAACCAGTCCAGGGCGTCGCGCCAGAGCGGTTCGGCATGGGAGCGGAAGTAGCCCATGTGGCCTAGTGGCTTGAGACCGAGTGCCTTGGGGTCGATATCCCGCGGTTGATAGGCGGCGCCGCTGAAGGCGCTCATAAAGGCGTCGCGCGACTCCGGGCCGGCCCACAGGTCGTCGAGCGATACGGCACCGACAATCGGCGTGCGTACGGCGGCAAAGTGCTCATTCAGCCAGGCCATGTTCGGGTCTTCAAAGAAGTAGCGCGGGTAGCGGCACCAGCGCTTCCAGTCGCGGTACACGCCCTTGGGCAGGTCTTCGCCAAGGCCTAGCCAGTTCCAGGCTTGATAGCCCTTGATGGCGACGATCAGCGGCAGCACCAGATTCCACATGAACTGCACCTTGCGGCGCTCGCCGCTGGGCATCCAGCCGTGCCAGCCGGCGCCGGTGCCGAAGGTGTAGACGGCGCTGATGGCATCGCGGTTGGGCAGCAGGCCGAAGGCGTGACCGCCAAACGAGTGACCGACCAGATACAGCGGCAGCGCGCTCTGGCTCAGATAGTCGACACCCGCGGCGAGGTCTTTGTCGGCCCAGTCGAGGTAGTTCATGTTGAACCCCTTGAGGCTGGCCGGTGCCGAGGCGCCGATGCCGCGGTAGTCCAGCGTCAGGGTGGTGAAGCCGTTGCTGGCGGCAAACTCGGCGAAGCGGCGGTAGAAGCCTTGTGGCACGCCGGTAGCGCTGCCGACCAGAATCTGCCCGCGTGGCTGGCTGGCCGGGTAGAGGGTGGCGCTGAGTTGGTAGCCGTCGGCGGCGGTCAGGGTCAGGTCGCGTGGGGCGAGCGATTCAGTGGCCATCGGCAAACTCCTTTTGTTGCAGGCGAACGTGGCTGAGCAGGGCGCGGAAGGCGCGTTCGATCGGTTCGGTGCTGCCCGCGGCGCGGGCCATCATCAGCCCGCCCTCGTAACTGGTCAGCACTAGTACCGCGAGGTCGGCAGCGGCTTCAGCCGGGAAGCCGGCGCGGCTGATATGGCGGGTCAGCAGGTCGCGCAGATTGGCAAAGGCGCCGTTCAGTGCTAGCAGCATATCGGTGTCGTCGGGCGAGCAGTCGAGTGCGGCGGCGGCCAGCGGACAGCCGAGCTTGAAGCGGCTGGCGGCGATGCGCTGCAGGCCGCTGTCGATCCAGGCGGCGAGTGCCTCCAGCGGGTCATCGAAGCGGGCAAACACCTGCTCCAGAAACCGCGCCATCTCCTGCTCGGCGTTGGCGATGGCGGCCAGCGCCAACTCTTCCTTGCCGCCGGGAAAGTGGTAATACAGGCTGCCCTTGGGCAACCCGGCGGTTTTCAGAATCTCAGTCAAGCCAACGCCGTGCAGCCCTTTGCTCTGCAAAGCGCTTTGCATGGTTTTGACGAGGATATGGCGGCTATCTTCTTTGCTCATGGCGCTAGTTATAGACCGATCGGTCTATAGAGTAAAGCAGGAAGTGCAATGCCTAGTAATGGAACTCACGCTCTGCGTGGGAATGTCTGTCAGGACGTGCCTGTTAGGACACTCTGCGTCCGGCTGCAGAGGTACGGCTATGCTTGCCAGTTCGCTGGTCGAGCAGGAGCTCGACCCTCCCGTGGGCGCTGTCGGGAAGGTCGAGTTCCAACTCGGCCAGCGCGGAGCGGCGGATGTACTCCGGTCTCGATGTCTTGCACGCAGCCATGATCCTGATCGTTCCCGCGTACTGCGTCCGGCTGCAGAGGTGCGGCTATGCCTGCCAGTTTGCTGGCCTAGCAGGAGCTCGACCCTCCCGTGGGTGCTGTCGGGAAGGCCGAGTTCCAACTCGGCCGGCGCGCAGTGGCGGTGGCACCTGGATCAAGACGCCTTGCGCGCCGCCTTCGGCTCCCACACAAACGGTGCAAAGGCACGATCGACCGGGGTCTGGGCGACGTGGTTGGTGTAGTTGCTCATCACCTTCTGGGCCAGCCCGAGAATTACTTCCAGCACCTGACGCTGGCCGTAACCGGCGGCGTAGAACGCCTCCAGCTGGGCCTGATCGACTTCACCGCGCTGGCGCAGCATGGCCAGGGTGAAGGTGCGCAGGGCTTCGAGCCTGGCGGTGGGCAGCGGGGTTTCGTTGCGCAGCGCCTCGCTGATCTCGTCCGACACCTTCATCGCCTTGGCAATGCCGGTGTGGGCCGGCACGCAGTAGTGGCAGCCATGCTCGACGTTGATGGTTTGCCACACCACGGTCAGTTCTTCGGGGTCGAAGCTGCTGCTCTGGAACAGCGCATGCAGCAGTTGATAGCCCTCCAGCAGGGCCGGTGCTTCGGCCATCACGGCGTGCAGGCCAGGGATCATGCCAAAGCCCTTTAGGGAGTTTTCCAGCAGTGGGCGGGCGGCTTCTGGTGCGTTTTCCAGACGGTGCAGGGTGAAATCGGACATGGTATTTCCTTCGGTTTGCGGTTTTTGATTGATCGCTCAAAAATACGCTAGCTGTATTTGAGCGATCGTTCAAGTTATTCTTGAGCGGTCATTCAGAATCCCCCCCCCCAATACTCCCGGAGGCTCCATGCCCAGACCCGCCCGTCACGACCGCCAGCAGGCGCTGGATCGCGCCGTTGATCTGTTCTGGGAACGTGGCTATCACGCCACCTCGATGAAACATATCGAGCAGGCGCTGGATATGCGCCCCGGCAGCTTGTACGCCACCTTCGGCAGCAAGGAAGGGTTGTTCAGCGAAGTGCTGAACCGTTATGCCGAGCAGATGGCCGATGAGCTGAGCCAGTGTCTGCAGGGCGGCAGCGTGGGCCTGCAGGGGTTCAATGACTATTTGCTGGCGCTGGCTGGCCCCTGTCAGTGGCGCGATGGCGCGCCGCCGCGGGCCTGCATGCTGATCAAGACGCTGCTGGAAGTGAATCCGGAAGACTCGCAGCTGCGTGCCCAGGCGGATCGCATTCTCGGCCTGATGGAGCAGCGCTTTGCCGCTGCGCTGAAGCAGGCTCAGGCTGCTGGCGAGATCCGCCCCGAGGTTGACTGCAACCGCCTGGCGCGGCTGCTGCAGGCACAGGTAATCGGTTTGCGCTGCTTCACCGAGCGGGCGATTGATTCGACCCATTTTGTTGAGCTGGCTGAGGACATGGCAGCCTTGCTGGCTGCGTATCGCACTCCCTGATCGTTTTTAAATTATGGTTGACATTTAATTGCGCCCAGTTAAATTATGGTCGCAATTCAATGGGCGATTGGGCCCTCTGTCCGTAAGGAGCATTGCCATGACCTCCGTCGTAATTGCCGGTTACCTGCGTTCCCCGTTCCAGTTTGCCCGCAAGGGCGGCCTGATCAACTTGCGCCCCGATGACCTCGCAGCCCAGGTGTTGCGTGGTCTGGTCGAGCGGCTCGATCTGGACCCCGCCCTGCTTGAAGACGTGATCATGGGCTGCGCCTACCCCGAGGGTGAACAGGGCACCAACGTCGCGCGCATCGCCAGCTTCCGCGCCGGCTTTCCCGAGACCCTGGGCGGCGTGACGGTGAACCGCTTCTGCGGCTCGTCGATGACCGCGATCCACTTTGCCGCCGGGCAACTGATGCTTGGTGCCGGTGAGGCCTATATCGCTGCGGGTGTCGAGTCGATGACCCGGGTGCCGATGGGTGGCTTTACCCCCTCGCCCAACCCGACGCTGCTGCAGGAGTTCCCCGAGGTCTACATGGCGATGGGGCATACCGCAGAGGAAGTGGCGCGGCGTTATGAGGTGAGCCGCGAGGATCAGGACGCGCTGGCGGTGCTGTCGCACAGCAAGGCCGCCGAGGCGCGCGAAGCCGGCTTGCTGGCGGACGAGATCGTGCCGGTTACGACACCGGACGGCGTGGTCAGCGAAGACGGTTGTATCCGCCCCGGCACCAATATGGAGGCGCTGGCGGGGCTGAAACCGGCCTTTGGCGGTGTGGTAACCGCGGGTACGTCTTCGCCGCTGACCGATGGCAGCGCCGCGGTGCTGGTGTGCACCGAAGACTTCGCCCGTCGCCACAATCTGCCGATGCTGGCGCGTATCAAGGCCATCGCGGTGGGTGGTTGTGCACCGGAAATCATGGGCATGGGGCCGGTCGAGGCGACGCGTAAAGTACTTGCCCGCGGCGGTCTGACCATCAATGATGTCGACCTGATGGAAATCAATGAGGCGTTTTCCAGCCAGTCACTGGCCTGCCTGCGTGAGCTGGGCATGCCGCTGGAGCGGGTCAACCTGGACGGTGGCGCGCTGGCGCTGGGACACCCGCTCGGTGCAACCGGGGCGCGGATTACCGGCAAGGCCGCGGCCCTGCTCAAGCGCACGGGCGGCCGCTATGCCGTGGCGACCCAGTGCATCGCCGGTGGGCAGGGTGTGGCGACGCTTCTGGAAGCCATCTGACCGGCAGTCGGAAAGCGGGCGGCATTGCCGCCCCATTTCCACGCTGTTCGAAATCGGATAACAACAGGGTCGAGGCAGGCCCGCAGGGAGAAAACATGAAGTCTGCAGCCAAATTGGCGGTGCTGGTTGGTCTCTTGGGTGGCTTGCTGGGGTGCCGTGACGAAGCCGCACCCGTCGCGCAGAACAGCGAGGCGCCTGCGCGCCTGGTGCTGTCGATGGAGGTTCATCCGGTCGCCAATGACGGCGCACTGTTCACCGGCGTGGTGGCCGCGCGCACCGAAAGCGAACTGGGTTTCCGGGTTGCCGGTGAAGTCATCGAGCGGCGGGTTGATCCGGGTGATCGGGTCAAGCGCGATGACGTGCTGCTGGTGCTGGACGTGGATGACTTCGAGTTGGCCCTGCGTGCTGCCCGGCAGCGGGTGCGCTCAGCCGAGGCGTCGGTACGTCAGCTGCAGAGTGACGAGCAGCGCTACCGACAGTTGGCGGAAAACGGCGCAGTCTCGCGTCAGGCGCACGATCAACTGGTGACCGAGCTGCGCGTGGCTGAAGCCAACCTGGCCTCCGCTCGCGCGGATGCGGCACAGGTCGAGAACCGCCGTGGTTACTCGACCCTGACTGCTGATGCCGACGGCATCATTACCGACGTGCTGGCCGACCAGGGTCAGGTCGTGGCGGCCGGTCAGGTGGTCGCCAGACTGGCGCACAGCGGCGCCCGCGAGGCGGTGATCAATATCCCGGAAACCCAGCGTGCGCTGGCGTCCACCGAGGCGCGCGCCTACCTGTTCGGCCAGCCGGATACACCCATCGCGGCCACCCTGCGTGAGCTGTCGGCGGTGGCCGATCCGGTGACCCGCACCTACCGCGCCCGTTATGTGCTGGATACCTCCGCCGAGCCGCTGGCGATCGGTTCTACCGTAAGCATCCACCTGCAGGACAGCCAGCGCGCGCCGCAGTTGCGGGTGCCGCTGGGTGCGCTGCTGGATCAGGGCGCGGGTACCGGCGTCTGGGTTGTTGATGCGGACAACCGGGTGCGCTTTACCCCGGTTGAGGTCGCCAGCCTGGGCCAGGAGTTCGCGGTGCTGAGCGGCGGTCTGGAGGACGGCCAGCGGGTGGTGGCGCTGGGTGCCCATCTGTTGCACGAAGGTGACGCCGTCAAGCTGCTGCCAGAAGGTCAGCTGGCCGGGACTGAAGCAGCACGGAGCCTCTGACATGAGCCGTTTCAATCTGTCTGCGCTGGCGGTTCGCAACCCGGCGGTGACGCTGTTTCTGATTATCGCGATTCTGCTGTCAGGGGCCTTTGCCTTCAGCAAACTGGGGCGCGCCGAAGACCCGTCGTTTACCGTCAAGGTGATGACCATTACCGCCGTCTGGCCGGGCGCCACCGCGCGTGAGATGCAGGAGCAGGTCGCCGATCGGCTGGAAAAACGCCTGCAGGAACTGGATTACTACGACCGGGTAGAAACCACGGCGCAGCCCGGTTTTGTGTCGATGAAGGTGCAGTTCCTCAACTCCACGCCACCGGCGCTGGTGCCCGAGCTGTTCTACCAGACCCGCAAGAAGCTCAGTGACGAGGCGGCGAAACTGCCGAGCGGCGTCAACGGGCCGTTCTTCAACGACGAATACAACGATGTTTACTTCGCTCTCTACGCGCTGGAGGCCGGGCAGTTGCCGCACCGTCAGCTGGTGCAGTTGGCCGAGCGTATGCGTCAGGATTTTCTGCAGCTGCCGGGGGTGAAGAAGGTCAACATTCTGGGTGAGCAGGCGCAGCGTATTTACGTCGAGTTCTCCTATCAGCGCCTGGCAACGCTGGGGCTGACGCCGGAGCAGATCTTCGCCGCGTTGGCGCGCCAGAACGCGGTCGCGCCGTCCGGCTCGGTGGAAACCGCCGGGCCGCGCGCCTATATCCGCCTCGACGGTGCCTTCGACAGTCTGGAGCAGATTGAGAACGTGCCGGTGGTCGCCAACGGTCGGGTGTTGCGCATCGCCGATGTGGCCGAGGTGCGGCAGGGCTATGAAGACCCGCCGAGCTACCGCATTCGCCATCAGGGCGAGTCGGCGCTGATGCTCGGCGTGATCATGCAGCAGCATTTCAACGGGCTGGAGCTGGACCGGTCGCTGCAGGCCGAAGAGGCACGGGTGCAGCAGAACCTGCCGCTGGGCATCGAGTTCACCAAGGTCTCGGACCAGGCCAGCAAGATTCGCAACGCGGTCGACGAGTTCATGCTCAAGTTCTTCGTTGCGCTTGGGGTGGTGATGCTGGTCAGCCTGCTGGCGCTCGGCTTCCGGGTTGGTCTGGTGGTCGCTGCAGCGGTGCCGCTGACGCTGGCGGTGGTGTTTGTGGTGATGATGATGACCGGCCGCGAGTTTGATCGCATTACCCTGGGTGCGCTGATTCTGTCGCTCGGTCTGCTGGTCGACGACGCCATCATCGCCATCGAAATGATGGTGGTGAAGCTGGAGGAAGGCATGGATCGGCTGGGTGCCGCGACCTACGCCTGGTCGTCCACCGCCGCGCCGATGCTGACCGGAACCTTGGTGACCATCATTGGCTTCCTGCCGGTGGGTTTCGCCCGCTCAGGCGCTGGCGAATACGCCGGCAATATCTTCTGGATCGTCGGTTTTGCACTGATTGCGTCCTGGGTGGTGGCAGTGGTGTTTACGCCGTATCTGGGCGTGAAGATGCTGCCGAACATCAAGGCCAAGCCCGGTGGGCACGATGCGCTCTATGACGGCCCGATCTACCAGCGCTTGCGCGCCACGGTGCTGTTTTGTGTGCGTCACCGCTGGCTGGTAACCGGCCTGGTGCTGGTCAGCTTTGTGCTCTGCGTGATGGGCATGAAAGTGGTGAACAAGCAGTTCTTCCCCAACTCCGACCGCTCCGAGGTGATCGTTGAGGTCTATATGCCGCCGGGCACCGCGTTCAAGAACACCGAAGCGGTGGTGGGTCGGGTTGAGCAGGCGATCATGGCCGAGCCGCAGACGCTGATGGTTGACTCCTACGTGGGTGGCGGCGCGCCGCGCTTCTTCCTCTCGCTGAACCCGGAGCTGCCGGATGCGGCGTTTGCCAAGCTGATTGTGCAGACTGCCGACGCGCCTGCCCGTGATGCCTTGATTGCCAGCCTGCGCGAGCGCGTGCGGGCCGGTGAATTCCCCGAGGCGCGGGTACGGGTCACCCAGCTGGTGTTCGGGCCGCCGGTGCCCTTCCCGGTGGTGTTCCGCGTCAGCGGGCCGGAGCTGGGGCCGCTGCGCGTGATTGCCGAGCAAGTGCGTGAGCGGGTTGAGGCCAATCCGCTGACCCGCGACACCTTTATCGACTGGGGCGAGAAGGCCAGCGGCTACCGACTGGAACTGGATCAGGACCGTCTGCGGCTGCTCGGCTTTACCCCGGCGCAGGTCAAATCGCAGATCAACGCCCTGCTCTCCGGCAACCCGATCACCGAGGTGCGTGAAGGCACCCGTACTGTTTCGGTGGTGGTGCGCGCGGTGGATGCGCAGCGGCAGAATCTGGGCAGCATCGACGATCTGACCATCACCAACGATGCCGGTCAGTCGATCCCGCTGCGTCAGGTCGGGCACTTCCGACCGGTGATGGAAGACCCGATCCTGCGCCGCCGTGACCGCGAGCTGACGTTTGAGGTGCGCGCCGACATCGTCGCTGGCACTCAACCGCCGGATGCAGCCATGTCTGCCTACCGTGATCTGACCGATCTGGTCGAAACGCTGCCCGCTGGTTATCACATCACTATCGGCGGCCCGGTTGAGGAAAGTGCTATCGCCAACAAGGCACTGGCGGTGCTGTTCCCGATCATGATCCTGCTGATGCTGGTAGTGATCATGTTCCAGGTGCGCTCGTTCGGGCTGATGTTCATGGTCTTCGCCACGGCGCCGCTGGGGCTGGTCGGCGCGGTGCCGGCGTTGCTGGTGTTCAACCAGCCGTTCGGCTTCAACGCGATTCTGGCGCTGATCGGCATTGGCGGCATTCTGATGCGTAACACGCTGATCTTTACCGACCAGATCCAGCAGAACCAGCACGCGGGCATGGCGATTCGCGAGGCGATCATCGAGGCCACCGTGCGTCGCGCCCGCCCGGTGGTGCTGACCGCGTTGGCAGCCGCGCTGGCCTTCGTGCCGCTGACCTTCTCGGTGTTCTGGTCGTCGTTGGCCTTTGTCCTGATTGGCGGGGTCACCATGGGGACGTTGCTGACTTTGCTGTTCCTGCCGGCGCTGTGCGCGTTGGTACTGGAGCGCAAGGGCGCACGTTCGTCGGCTCAGCTGGAATCGACAGAGGCGAGCGCCGGTCATTCGATGTAAGATGATGACCGGCATTCAATGTAAGGAGGCGGCATGCGCTACTCAGAAGACCACAAGGCCAAAACCCATCAGCTGATTCTTGACGAGGCGGCACGTCGGTTCCGTCGTGACGGCGTTGGTGCGACCGGTCTGCAGCCGCTGATGAAAGCGCTCGGCCTGACCCACGGTGGCTTCTACGCGCATTTCAAATCCAAGGACGATCTGGTCGAAAAGGCGCTGCGTCACGCGGTCGACAACCTGAAGACCTCACTGGCCATGCACACCGGCCCGGATGTGCCGCTTGGAGCCTTGTTCGATACCTACCTGTCCGAAGGCCACCGGGCCAACCCCGAACAGGGTTGCCCGTTGCCGACGATCTCTGCCGAACTGGGTCAGCGCGGCCAGCAGAGCGAGATTACCGACGAGGTGGTGGAAGACCGGCTGGACAACATCGCCAGCAAGCTGCCGGGCGAAGACAGCCGCGCACAGGCCATGCTGGTGCTGTCGGCGATGGTCGGTGCGCTGTTGCTGTCGCGTAGCGTTAAGGACGAAGCCTTGTCTGCGGAGCTGCTGAGTAATACCCGCGAGCAGTTGAAAGCGCTGACCGAGTCGGTCTGATTCGCAGGTGGTAAATAAAAAGCCCCGCTGGCAGCAGCGGGGCTTTTTGTTTGAAACCGGATGCTCGGATGGTGAAGTGTGCACCGGGTTTCGTCCCGTTTACGCGGGCGAGTAGCGCAGATTTATCGGGAAAAAGAGCCACAGGATGTCTGAGGAGCGAAGCGACGAGTTTTGTGGCTCCCCGATAAATCGAGCAACGCAGCGAACCCGAAGGGCCGCGTAGCCGGGTGCACCGGGGGATCGCTAAGGGGGGCTGGGCAAGCAGCCCCCCTTGGCTCGCCGTAAAAGGCGAAAGGAGGAGTCAGCCACCGCTCAGGCTGGAAACCTGTCTGCGGATATTCGTCCCAATCTATGGAAGGCTGGAGTTCAAGAAGAGGTGAATACTCATTGCTCCCCTTTGGTTTGCCATGAGAGTTTCTGGCCGCCGCACCTTACAGCCAATACTTCGGATAACTCCGCGGGCTGCGCAGATTGTTGACCGCCCAGGCCGTCAGCACGATCACGATCGACCCCACCAGCACTGGCGAGACCAGATAACTCAGCGGCGCATGCGCCATGATCACCACCAGCGGATCGGCACCTGCCGGGGCGTGCACGGTGCGGGTCAGCTGCATGGCTGCCAGGGCCAGTGCTACGCCGACCGCGCAGGCCAGCCAGCTGTCACCCAGCAGGGCCAGCACCGCCAGCCCGACGGCGGTCGCCACCAGGTGGCCGCCGATGATGGCGCGCGGTTGCGCCAACGGCGAATCAGGCACGCCAAACGCCAGCACACAGCTGGCGCCGAACGGCGCCATCAACCACGGAATACCGGATAACACGCTCAGACCGCCGGTGATGGCAATCGCGATCAGGGCGCCCAGCGACGACAGCAGAACGAACTTCAGCGGTGGAGCGGGTGGTGCATCAGAGTGCAGCAAGCGGCGGATTGACATGAGGGCATCCTGACAAAGGGTGAAAAGGGAACGATTTCGGGCTAGTATACCGATCAGTATCTCTTAGTCAACCGATCGGTATACCTATGGACGTAGCCCAACACATCGTTGCTTCCTCGCTGCAGCTGTTTTACCGCAATGGTTTCCATGCTTCAGGTGTGGAGCTGCTCAGCCGCGAAGCCGGTGTTACCAAGAAGACCCTGTATCGGCATTACCCGAGCAAGGATGTGCTGATCAATGCGGCGCTGGCGCTGCGCCACACGCAGTTCATGGCCAGAATGCGTGCGTTTGTCGATGCCGCAGCGGCTGATCAACGCCCGTTGGCCTATATCGATTTCATTGCTGGATGGGTTCAGGAGGAGGGCTTTTGCGGTTGTGCCTTCATCAACGCAACGGCGGAGTTCGCGCAGGCCGATAGCGACCCACATCAGCAGGCGGCAGGTCACAAGGCAGACATTCAGCAGTACCTGCTGGCGCTGTGCGCTGGCGCTGGTGCACCGCACCCGGAGGGGGTGTCTACCCAGTTGTTTTTGCTTGGTGAGGGCCTGATTGTCGGCGCGCAGGTGCAAAGGGCGCAGCGGGCAGCACTGGTTGATGGCGCGCGGGCTGCCGCACAGGTTATCTGGTCGACGAGCCAGTGACGCAATAGCGTGGCTGGCTCGCAGGTTTCCCGGTTCAGTGGTAGCGCGTGGCAGGCTTGTTGTGCGACAGATTGGGTGCCAGTTGCAGGCGCGCCTGGGTGAGGGCCTGCCACTCGTTGCTGTCCGGCAGCGAGGGGATGGTCACCAGTTCGCCCTGATCAAACCCGTGCAGCGCCGCATCGACCAGATCGTCCACCTCCATCACCATGCTTGGCGGAATCTGTGCCAGCGAACTACCGGAGCGCTCGAAAATCTCGGTGCGGGTGACGCCGGGCAAGACCACCTGAACCTGTACGCCGCTGCCGCTCAGTTCGGCGTGCATGCTCTGGCTCAAACTCAATACATAGGCCTTGCTGGCGCTGTAGATGGCGTTGAAGCGTTCAGGTAGCAGAGACACCACCGAGCCGATGTTGATGATTGCGCCACGCCCGGCGAGGCTGAAGCGTACCGCTGCGGCGCTGGAGAGCATGGTCAGCGCGAGCAGATTGATTTGCAGCAGGCTGTAGGTGCTGTCGATATCGGCTTCAGCCAGGCTGCCGGTCAGGGCCACGCCAGCGGAGTTGACCAGCAGGCTGATCTGCTCGTCGCTGCGTAACCGGTCGGCGACCTTCTCGATGTCGGCGTGCTGCTCCAGATCGGCAGCGAGCAGGTTGACCTGTACGCCGTGGCTGGCAATCAGTTCATCAGCGAGCAATTGCAGACGGGTTTGGTTACGGGCGACCAGCAGCAGGTTGTAGCCACGGGCAGCCAGGCGGCGAGCATAGGTGGCGCCGATGCCGCTGGATGCGCCGGTAATCAGCGCAGTCTGGGCGTGGGAAGAGGCATTCATGGTCGTTCTCCAAGATTGAATTGCGGTCATCATACTAATTGAATGATGACTGTAATTCAATGCGTCTTCTCACGCGCCGACTAACGGCGGCGGGAGGTCTTAGCCAAACAGTTTCTGGGTGATACCTGCGACGTACTTGCCCTGATAGCGGGCGATGGCGCGTTCACGAGCGTCAGGCTGGCGCGAGCCGTCGCCACCGGCGATGGTCGAGGCCCCATAGGGGGTCCCGCCCTTGCCATGCTCGATGTCGGCCAGTTCGGCGGTGCCGTAGCCAATTGGCAGAATGACCATGCCGTGGTGGGCCAGCGTGGTCCAGGTCGAGGTAATCGTCATCTCCTGGCCGCCGCCGGTGCCGGTTGAGGTAAACACGCTGGCAACCTTGCCGTGCAGTGCGCCCTTGGCCCACAGGCCGCCCGTCTGGTCGAGGAAGTTGCGCATCTGCCCAGACATGTTGCCGAAGCGGGTCGGGGTGCCAAAGATGATGGCGTCGTAGTCGGGCAGTTCGGCTGGGCTGGCCACATCGGCGGCCTGATCGGTTTTGCCGCCGGCGGCCTTGAAGGCTTCTTCGGGCATGGTTTCCGGCACACGCTTGATGGTGACCTCGATTCCCGGAACCAGGCGTGCGCCGTCGGCAACGACCTGGGCGAGGGTTTCGATATGTCCGTACATGGAGTGGTAAAGCACTAGTACTTTTGCCATCGCAATCTGCTCCTGCTGTAGTGGGCGGTGCAGCGCCGGGCGCTCAAGAGAGTGGTCGACCGGCGCGTCTCTCAGCATAGAGCATGGTTGGCGGGGCAAGTTCAGTGCGTGTTTGCCGGGTCAGTCCTGATAGCGACGGCGAGGGCCCTGACGCAACGGGTCGAGTAGCGGCTTCAGGCCGTTGTGGTCGATCTCCTGCATTAGCTGCAGCAGACGGCCGATCTCGCCCTTGGGGAAGCCTGCGCGGGCGAACCAGTTGAGGTAGTGGCCGGGCAGGTCGGCGAGCAGGCGGCCCTTGTACTTGCCGTAGGGCATCTCGCGGGTGACCAGCAGCAGGAGGTCTTCGGGGTTCATGGCGGCTCGTGGGCGATGGTGGTGAAGTGGATTATGCCTGCGCGGCTTCGTCGGGTCATGTTGGGCAGGCGCTGGTGAACAAGGTATCCTGCGCGGCCGTTTTCCCCATCAAGAGAGTTACTGCCATGATCGTCAAGGCGCTGCGAGTCATCGTCGGCCAGCTGGTTGTTTTTATCAGCTTCATTACCCGCCCTGCCCCCATGCAACGCGAGCCCGCGGCTCAGGCGGCGGTCGATAAAGCGGCCTCCTCGTTGGCGCTGTACCAGTTTCATGGCTGCCCTTTCTGCGTAAAGATCCGGCGCACGCTGCGTCGTCTCAATCTGCCGGTTGAACTGCGTGATGCGTCCGGCAACGCCGAGCATCGTCAGACCCTGCTGAGTGAAGGTGGCAAGATTCAGGTGCCCTGCCTGCGTATCGAAGAGGACGGTCAGACCCGCTGGCTGTACGAGTCCAACGCTATCCGTAGCTATCTGGAAGAACGCTTTCCGGCCTGAGCCGATTCGCCGAGACTAAGGCGCTTGAGCAGCCGACTGAGGTTCGCCCGGTCGATACCCAGGGCCCGCGCTGCGGCGGCGCGATTGCCTTGATGCTGTTGCAGGCAGTGCTCGATCAGTTGGCGCTGGAAGGCATCGGTGGCAGTCCGCAAGTTCTCACCGGCTTGCCCTGTGCCCGCCAGTGGCGGTGGCTCGGCTGATGCCGGATTGACCATCTTGGCTGGCGCGTCCAGATCCAGCAGCGGCGGGCCGATGCTGGCCAGCCGGCGGCGCGAATCGACGCCGGCCTGCGCCCTCAGCGCGGCGCGACCGATGAGGTGTTCCAGTTCACGCACGTTGCCGGGCCAGTTGTATTGCACCAGCTGCTCGCGTGCGGCTGGCTCAAGTCTCAGGCCGCGCAGCCCGAGCCGGCGACGGTTCTGCTCCAGGAAGTGACCGGCCAGCAGCAGCACGTCGCGGCCGCGCTCGCGCAGGCTGGGTACCCGGATCGGGTACACGCTCAGGCGGTGGTAGAGGTCGGCGCGGAACTGGCCACCGGCGACTTCTTGCTGCAGGTCGCGGTTGGTCGCCGCGATGATGCGCACGTCCACGTGGTGCGGGTGATCGCTGCCGACGCGCTGGATCTCGCCATTCTGCAGGGCGCGCAGCAGCTTGGCCTGCACTGCCAGCGGCAGTTCGCCCACTTCATCGAGAAACAGGGTGCCACCGTGCGCTAGCTCGAAGCGGCCGGCGCGTGATTGCGCGGCACCGGAGAATGCGCCGCGGGTGTGGCCGAACAGCTCGCTTTCGACCAGATTTTCCGGCAGCGCGGCGCAGTTGACGTAGACCAGCGGTGCGTTGGCGCGGCCGGACGCAGCGTGCAGTTGACGCGCAACCAGCTCCTTGCCGACGCCAGTTTCGCCGGTGATCAGCACTGTCAGGTCCGAGTGCGCGACCATATCGATTTCCGCCCGCAGCGTCTGCATCGCCTTGCTCTGGCCCAGCAGGTTCTGTTGGCCGAGCTCGTCGATCAGCGCGCGGGCCATCTGCTGGCTCTGGTCGGCACGCTGCTGCAGTCGGGCGATCAGATTGGAGATCTTCACGCTGGCCTCGGTCAGGCGCACGAAGGTGCGCAGTTCCTGTGGATCTATGCGGTCGAAGCTGTCGGGCTCCAGTGCGTCCAGCGTCAGCACGCCCCAAGGGCGCTCGTCCACATGCAATGCAATGCCGAGGCAGTCGTGCACGTGCAGTTGCTCGGGTGGCGCGTTGATCAGGCCATCGTAGGGGTCAGGTAACGGCGAGTCGGCGGCAAAGCGCACCGGCTCGTGGCTGAGCAGAATGCGAGCAAAGCGTGGGTGCTCGTCGACCACGAAGCGGCGACCGAGGGTATCCGGGCTCAGGCCGTCGGCCGCTAGCGGGATCAAGGTGGACTCGTGCAGTTGCAGCAGCGCTGCGGCGTCGCATGGGAAGACCTGACGAAGGCCTTGCAGCAGGCGCTGAAAGCGCTCGTGTGCGGGTGTCTCGCGGGACAGTTCGGCGCTGACGGCAAGGAACACCTCGGTGGCGCTGTATGTTGTCATTAAGACCTCGTTGTTGTCATTAAGACCTCGTTGTAGTCATTAAGACTTCCAGATTTCGCGTGTCATAAAGACATCATAGTTCGCAAGTTATTGAGCTGGTTAGTTATTTTTTATGGCATGCGTCGTGCAATGGATGCGGCTGAAACGGCGGACAGCTTTCCGCCTCTCTCAGCAAGAAGGACAGTCCATGCTTTCACAAGCCAGTAAAGACATCATCGCCGCAACACTGCCAGCCGTTAAGGCCTGTGCCACCGACATCACCGGGGTCTTCTACCCTCTGATGTTCGAGCGTTACCCCGAGGTCAAGGCGTTCTTTAACCAGACCCATCAGGCGCAGGGCACCCAGCGTCAGGCACTGGCCAATGCAGTGGTTGCCTACGCGGCCAATCTGGATCGCCTCGAGGTGCTCGGCGACGCGGTGTCGCTGATCGTGCAGAAGCACGTGTCGTTGGGGATTCAGCCGGAGCACTACCCAATTGTCGGCGAGTGCCTGCTGGCGGCGATCCGTGAGGTTCTGGGCGAGGCGGCGACCGATCAGGTGCTGGGTGCCTGGGGCGAGGCTTATGGCCAGCTGGCTGAGTTGCTGATTGGAGCCGAGGAAGCGCAGTACGCCGGCAACGCTGCTCGGCCAGGCGGCTGGCGGGGCGAGCGGACTTTCAAGGTCGTGCGCCGCGAGCGCGAAAGCGAGGTGATCGAGTCGTTCTACCTGCAGCCAGCTGACGGCGGTGAGCTGGCCACTTTCAAGCCGGGCCAGTACATCTGCCTGGTGCTGGATATCGACGGCCAGCAGGTACGCCGCAATTACTCGCTGTCCTGCCGTCCGGGTCTGGATTACTACCGGATCAGCGTCAAGCGCGAGCCCTCCGGTCTGGTCTCGGGCTACCTGCACGACCGTGTGCTGGTAGGCGATGAGCTGCTGTTGAGCGCACCGGCGGGCGACTTTGTGCTCAACGACGCGGAGCGCCCGCTGGTGCTACTCAGTGCCGGCGTGGGTATCACGCCGACCCTGAGCATGCTGCGTCCGGCGCTGGAAAGCGGCCGTGTCGTGCACTTTCTGCATGGTGCGCTGAACAGCCGTCATCAGGCGTTCGGTGCCGATGTCGCCGCGCTGCAGCAGGGCTACCCGGCGTTGCAGGTGCAGGTGCTCTACAGCGAGCCGCTGGCCGAAGACGCCGGGCAGCCGCAGGGGCTGTTTGACCAGGCGCGACTGGCGGCGCTGCTGCCAGCCGAGCGCGATCTGGATGTCTACCTGCTCGGTCCCAAAGCTTTCATGCAGAGCTGTCACGCCAGTTTGCGTTCGCTCGGGGTGGCGGCGGAGCGCATCCGCTACGAGTTCTTCGGCCCGCTGGAGGTAATTGAAGGCTGAGTGCTCAGCCTTGCTGGTAGCTGTCGATGACTTCCTGCGCCGCACGGAAGGCGTCGATGGCGGCCGGCACACCGGCATAGACCGCGCAGTGCAGCAGTGCTTCGCGGATCTCTTCTACCGTACAACCGTTGTTTAACGCGCCACGCACGTGGCCTTTCAGTTCCTGCGGGCACTTCAGCGCGGTCAGCGCAGCCAGGGTGATCAGGCTGCGGGTCTTGCGATCCAGCCCCTCGCGGTTCCATACCCCACCCCAGGCGTGCTTGTTGACGAACTCCTGCAGCGGCTGACTGAATTCGGTGGCGTTGTTCAGGGCGCGGTCAACGAAGGCGTCGCCCATGACTTCCCGGCGTACCTGTACGCCTTCCAGCTTGGTGTTGCTCATAGTCTGCTCCTGTAAAGATCGCGGCAGTTTATCAGCCTGTCGGCGCGAACGCTGATGTGGGTCAGCGTGGTGCCCGGCAGAGCCCGGCAAACTGTGCCAGAGTGGTGTGAGCAAATTGGAACAGCGGAGGTGGTTTGCATGGCGAGTATTCGGTTTCTGGGTGCAGCGCAGGAAGTGACAGGGTCCTGCCACCTGTTGAGTTCGGCGGCAGTGGGCAAGGTGTTGCTCGATTGCGGTATGCATCAGGGCGGCGACGCGGTTGACCGTCTGCAGGAAGAGCGTTTTGCCTTCAAGCCCGCGGAGATCGACGCGGTAATTCTCTCTCATGCTCATATCGACCACTCCGGTCTGCTGCCCAAGCTGGTCAGTGAGGGGTTCCGCGGGCCAATCTACTGCACCCGCGCCTCCGCTGATCTGCTGGAGGTGATGCTCAACGATGCCGCCGGGCTGTACGAGCGTGATCTGGAACGCGAGAACCTGCGCCGCTCACGTCGCGGGGCTCCCGAGTTGCAACCTGCCTATACTCGCGCCGATGTTGAACGAGTGTTCAAACAGTGCTCGCCGCAGCGTTATCACCAGCCCTTTGCGATCGGTGAGGCGGGCAGCGTGACCTTTCATGATGCAGGCCACATTCTGGGCTCGGCGATCGTCGAGCTGACCCTGCAGGAGCAGGGTCGGGAAAAACGCCTGGTGTTCTCCGGTGATCTGGGTAAGAAAGACAGCGTGCTGCTGTTTGACCCCGAGGTGCTGACCCGCGCCGACCTGGTGATGATGGAAGGCACCTACGGCGACCGCGATCACCGCGATCTGGGCAGTACGCTGGATCAGTTCGAGCAGGTGTTGAGCGAGGCCTGGGAGCGCGGCGGTAACGTGATGTTTCCGGCCTTTGCGGTTGGCCGTACCCAGGAGCTGCTGTTTTATCTCGGCCAGTTGCACGAGCAGGGCAAGCTGGATAACTGGCAGGTGTTTCTCGATAGCCCGATGGCGATCGAAGTCACCCGGCTGTATGACCGCTGGCTCGGTCAGCTCGACTGCGAGGGGGTGAAGGGGCTGTGCAGCGGCGATCAGACCCTGCTGCGGGACTTTCTGCCACGCCTGCAGCTGACGCCCAGCACCGACGAGTCGATGATGATCAACAAGATCAAGCGCGGCGCGCTGATCATCGCTGGCAGCGGCATGTGTACCGGCGGCCGCATCCGTCATCACTTCAAGCAGCGCATCTGGGATGAGCGCAATACCATCGTGTTTGTCGGTTATCAGGCGCGCAACACCTTGGGTCGCATCCTGATTGACGGGGTGCAGCGCATCAAGCTGTTCCGTGAGGAGTATCTGGTACGCGCGCAGATCGAGACCCTCGGTGGTTTCTCTGCCCATGCCGGCCAGACCGGGCTGGTGGAGTGGGTCAGCCACTTTGAAAATAACCCGAAGGTGGTGCTGGTACACGGCGAGCCGGAAGCGCTGGATGCGCTGGCCAAGCGGCTCTGGGACGAGCGCCAGATCGAAGCCATGATCCCGACCCCGGGCCAGTGTCTGGCATTCTGAGTGGAGCAGCGGTATGGCCGAGCAGGGATCGTCGGTTGACTGGCACGCCATTGATCAGGCCAGCGCGCTTGAGCGTCTGGACAGCAGTGATCAGGGGCTGAGTCAGGCCGAGGCGGTAACGCGGTTGCAGCAGCATGGCGCCAATGCCCTGCCCCCGGCGCCGCCGGAACCGGCTTGGCGGCGCCTTGCCCGCCAGTTTCAGAACACCCTGATTTACGTCTTGATTGGCAGCGGCATCATCAGTTTGCTGATGGGCCATCGGGTCGACGCCGGGGTGATCTTCGGTGTGGTGCTGATCAACGCGCTGGTGGGCTTCGTGCAGGAAGGCAAGGCGTCTGCCGCGCTGCAGGCCATCCTTGGCATGAGTCGCACCCGCTCGCTGGTCTGGCGCGACGGTCAGCTGCTTACCGTCGACAGCAGCGAACTGGTGCCGGGTGATCTGGTCAGCCTGCAGGCCGGCGACAAGGTGCCGGCTGACTTGCGTCTGCTGCAGTTGAAGGATTTGGCCTGCGACGAATCCATGCTGACCGGGGAATCGGTAGCGGTACGCAAGCGGCTGGAGGCTGCGGCGGCTGCCGCGCCGTTGGCCGAGCAGCACGGCATGGCCTTTATGGGCACGCTGGTGACCGCTGGCGTTGGCCGTGGGCTGGTGTGTCGCACCGCGGCGCAGACCGAGATCGGCCGCATCAGCGAGTTGACCCGTCAGGCCACGCTGGCGGATACCCCGTTGCAGCAGCAACTGGCGCGCTTCGCCCGCCAGCTGAGCATTCTGACCCTGGGCATCGCCCTGCTGACCCTGGTGGTCGGCAATCTGCTGCGTGGTCTGGCGCTGGACGACATGGTGCAGGCGGCTATCGGTATCGCCGTGGCGACCATTCCCGAAGGGCTGCCCGCCATCGTTACCATCGCGCTGGCGATTGGCGTGCAGCGCATGGCTCGGCAGCAGGCGCTGGTGCGACGGTTGCCCAGCGTCGAGGTGCTCGGCTCGGTCGATGTCATCTGCTCAGACAAGACTGGCACCCTCACTGCCAATACCATGACCGCCCGCCAGTGCGTGACCGCCGTGCAACTGCACCGCATTGAAGGTGATGGCTACAGCCCGCAGGGGCGCATCGAGCCGGCTGCCGACGGGGCGCTGCTGGCCGCTGCGCGGGTGGCGCTGCTGTGCAACGACGCCAGCCTGTCGCAGGAAAACGGCCAGTGGAAACTGCACGGCGACCCGACCGAAGGCGCGCTGCTGGCGCTGGCCCGCAAGACCCTGACCGATGCGGGTGAGCTGCTGGAGCACTGGCCGCGGGTGGAAGAGCTGCCGTTTGAAAGCGAGCGCCGCTATATGGCGACCCTGCACCGTTGTGACAGCGAGCCAACCGCCCTGCTGGCGGTCAAGGGCGCACCGGATCGGCTAATTGGCTGCTGCAGCGAACAGTTTGGTGTGAACGGGCCGGAACCGCTGGATGCGGCGTACTGGCAGGCCGCGCTGGAGCGCCTGGGCGCCGAGGGCATGCGCGTGCTGGCGCTGGCTGAACGGCGTCTACCGACTGATGCCCACGCCGAGCATGGGCTGATCGAGCAAGGCCTCTGCCTGCTGGCGCTGATCGGCATCAATGACCCGCCGCGGCCGGAGGCCATCGACAGCATCGAGCGCTGCCATCAGGCGGGTATTCGGGTGAAGATGATCACCGGTGATAACCCGCTGACCGCGGCGGCCATCGGCGCCGAACTGGGCCTGAATGTCGAGCGGGTGCTGACCGGTGCCGAGCTGGATCAGCTCGATGCCGCGCAGCTGGACAAGGCGGCTGCCAACGTCGACATCTTTGCCCGCACCAGCCCGGCCAACAAGCTGCAGTTGGTTGAGGCGCTGCAGCGCCAAGGGCGGGTGGTGGCAATGACCGGCGACGGGGTGAATGACGCACCGGCGCTGCGTCAGGCCAATATCGGCATCGCCATGGGCGGCAAGGGTACCGATGCGGCGCGTGAAGCGGGCGACATGGTGCTGACCGACGATAACTTTGCCACCATCGCCCACGCGGTCGCCGAAGGCCGCACCGTGTATGACAACGTGGTCAAATCGATTCTCTACATTCTGCCGACCAGTCTGGCCGAGGCCACGGTGATCATTTTCGCCATCCTGCTCGGCTGGACCCTGCCGATTACCCCGGCGCAGATTCTCTGGATCAACATGGTGACCACGGTCACGCTGGCACTGGCGCTGGCCTTTGAGCCACCGGAGCCGGGGGTAATGGCACGCCCGCCGCGCCCGGCCGGGCAGAGCCTGATCAGTGCCGAGCTGGCCTGGCGCACGCTGCTGGTTTCGGTCTGGGCTGCGGGGCTGGTGTTCTGGCAGTTTGGCGATTACCTGCGTCACGGCGCGTCCGTCGAGCTGGCGCGGGCGGTGGCGGTCAATACGCTGGTGATGATCGAGGCGGTATATCTGATCAATTGCCGCTTCCTCGATGCCTCGGTGCTGACGCCGGCCATCTTCCGGCGCGCCGGGCCGATGCTCGGCGCCATCGCTGGGGTCGTGATGCTGCAGTTGCTTTACAGCTATCTGCCCTGGTCGCAGCAGCTGTTCGGGCTGGAGTCGCTGGCGGCCGCAGACTGGCTGCGGCTGACAGCGGTTGCCCTGTCGATCTTCGTGGTGGTTGAGCTGGAAAAGGCGTTGCGCCGCTGGCAGGCGGCGCGCCACTCAGCGCGCCAGTAGCAGCGGATCACCCTGGCCCCTGAGCACCGCCTGTTCAGCCTTGCCGAGCAGGCCGTCCAGCGGGCGATTCAGCAGCTGTGCAGCCTCGGCGACCAGATGCGCCCAGCTTTGGCGGTTGGCGAACTGCATGCCGAAGGTGTCCAGCGTGCCACCGCGGTTGCGGTAGCCGAGGAAACGGCTGGTGCGCGGGCCGGTGTCGAGGCGCCGCAGCACCCCGGTCATCACCTCGGCATGGCCGTGGCAGACGAACAGCCGGCAGCGCGCCGCCGGGATCTGCCGGGCCAGCTCGGCGTCGCTGTGCACCACCGCCTGTTCCATGGCATCACGCCCCTCGCGCAGCAGCCCCGGCTCGATGATTGCTACCTCGCTGCAGGGCACACCGTGATATCGCAGGTGCTGGGCGGCTTGCCGCACCGCCTGCAGCTGATAGGCACCGACGGCCAACAGTTGCAGCTCGGCACCGGGATCGGCATTCAGCACGGCGAAGCCGGTGTCGGCTGCGGCGTCGGCCTCGGGTACTGTCAGGCAGGGCTCGACCGGGTTTTTCGGGGCGACGATCAGCGCCACCTTGCCGTGGCTGGCGTAGACCTTGCGCATCACCGCGACGGCGCTGTGGCTGTCGACCGGAAAATAGACCGGGGCGCCGTCGCTCATTTCCTGCAGCCAGGCGTCGCACAGGGTCGGGTCCTGATGGGACTGCTCGTTCTTGCCGTTCTCCCAAGTGTGCGAGGTGGCGATTATCGGCACGCTGAGCCAGCCGGGGGCGCGGCCCAGTTCGCGGGCGTGGCGGCTGAAAATCAGCTCCTGCCGCATGGCGCCGAGCATTTTTACCGCAAAGGCTTCATAGCTGACGGCCAAGTTGATGCCCTGGCGGTTGGCCAGTGCCGCGGAGACCACGGCCTCCTCGTTCAGCGCGGTAATCACGCTGCCCTGCAGACCTTCGGCGATGCCGTCTTCGGCGGCGGTGACCCGGTGCAGCAGCTGATCGAGGGTCTGGTTCATGCGGTTGCTGCGCATTTCATCCGGGTTGCCGACCCGCACGCGCAGCTGCGGATTGGCGCGGGTCAGGGCGCAGAACCACTGGTCGATGGCGGCCATCGGCGCAGCGGGCTGTTCAGCGGCAATCGGCGGCAGTCGTGGCGTGGGAACCTGAATGCGGGCCAGCGGATGATCCTTCTCCTGCGGACGCTGCTGCTCGCTGTGGGTGTTCAGGGCGGCAACCGCGGCGCGCAGCTCGGTTTCGTCCACGTGCAGCGCGGCAATGCCCTGATTGAAGCGCTCGCGGGCGGCTTCGCTGATGGCCGGGTTGTCGACCAGCGGCAGGTTGTGGGCGGCGTTCGTGCCGGCGCCCGGAAAGCCGAAGCCCTTGACGGTTTCGGCGATGGTGTAGGGCAGGCGCACCGGGTATTCGGCCTCACCGCTAACGACCAACTGGTGCGTGCTGCGCAGGGCACGGGCCATGCGAATGATCGCCCAGGCGAAGGCGGCCGGATCGCGGCCGTCGATGTCAATCGGGTCAAAGCCGTTGAGCGCCAAATGCTCGCGCAGCCAGTCGACGCCGCCAACCTGAGCCATGGTCGAGCGCTGGTCGATACGCCGGCCGTTGGCGATCATGATCGGCATTACCAGCCCGCTGTCTTCACCGCGCCACCAGCGTGGCGCCCAGTCGCTGCCGCGCTGCTCCTCGAAGGCGCCGTCGCTGAGGAAGGTCACCAGTTCCTGCCCCGGCAGCGGCATGTGCACGTACTGCAGGCCAGCAAAGCCGAGGTAGCCGCCTTCACTGATGCCGCCGCCGGTATGCGGATTGACGTGGCTGCCAAGCGGGACCGCAGGGCGGCCTTCGGCGTCGATGGCGTAGCTGTAGAAGTCCTGGCAAAGCTGGCTGAGTCCGGCATCGCTGAACGGATAGCGCTCGGCCTGAGCCGCGTCGGTGTTGCCCATCAGCACGTTGACCGCGTCTATCGCCGCCACGCAGTGCCCCTGCCCCATCAGCCAGCTGCGGGTAGTGCCGGTCAGGGCGTTGGCCAGCAGGTAGCCAACGTAGGCCGGCACCATATTCAGTGCGCCGCCGGTGTGGCCTTCGGGCTGGGGTTTGAAGTCGCTCTGCGCGAGCGGGCGGCCGTCCAGATAGACCTGGCGGGCGTAGGTCATGTGCGCCACCTGGCGCATCGCCACATTGCACAGCCGATCGGCGGCCTTGAGCAACAGAGTGGCCTGAGCCACGGTGCAGGTGCCGTCGGCGGCCAGCTCCGCAAGAAGGTCGCTGATGCGGTCTCGGGTCAGAAAGTCGTGGCTGATGACACCGTAGCCTTGGCTCCAGTCGTGCAGCGAATCGGTCATGCTGGGTCTCCTTGCCCTGTTCTGATGCCAAGGTAGCAGAGATAGCGCAGAGCGCCTTGCGCTGGGTCAGTGTTCACCGCTGGGGGCTGTTGGCCGACCGCCGGGCGCCAGAGCACTTGCGCCTTTGTCGGCCGCGCCTAATCTGACAGTGGCGCCAGCCGGCGCACTTCAACAGGGAGCGGGTTATGAAAGCGTATCTTGCAGAGTTGTTTGGAACCTTCTGGCTGGTGCTGGGCGGCTGCGGTGCGGCGGTATTGGCCTCGGCGTTTCCGGATGTCGGAATCGGCCTGCTGGGCGTCTCGCTGGCGTTTGGTCTGACAGTGCTGACCATGGCTTTTGCGATTGGCCATATTTCTGGTTGCCACCTCAACCCGGCGGTGTCGGTCGGGCTCTGGGTCGGTGGTCGTTTCGAGGGCTCGAAGTTGTTGCCGTATATCGTCGCGCAGGTGATCGGCGGGGTGCTGGCGGGTGGCGTGCTCTATCTGATTGCCAGCGGTCAGGCTGGCTTTGATGTGTCGGCTGGCTTTGCCTCGAACGGCTACGGTGAGCATTCGCCCGGCGGTTATTCGTTCACCGCCGCGCTGATCTGCGAGCTGGTGATGACGGCGATGTTCCTGCTGGTGATCATGGGCGCAACCGACGCGCGGGCGCCGGCCGGCTTCGCGCCGATTGCCATCGGCTTGTGTCTGACGCTGATCCACCTGATCTCGATTCCTGTGACCAATACTTCGGTTAACCCGGCGCGCAGCACCGGTGTTGCGGTGTTTGTCGGCGACTGGGCGGTGGCGCAGCTGTGGCTGTTCTGGTTGGCGCCTATTGTTGGCGGTGCGGTGGGGGCGCTGATGTATCGTCTGATCGGCAAAACCGAGGACTGAGCGCAGAAACGCCAGCACCCGCGCAAGGCGGGTGCTGGCTTGGTGCTTTGGTTGGTCGCTACATTCGAGGCCTGCGGCCCATGATGAAGGACACGACGAACAGCACCAGAAAGACCAGGAACAGAATCTTGGCAATGCCGGTCGCGGTGCCGGCGATACCACCAAAGCCCAGCACGGCGGCGATGATGGCGATGATCAGAAAGGTAATGGCCCAGCTAAGCATGGTTGATCTCCTTTTCTTTAGCGGTCAGCGCAGCGCGACGCAGCGGCTGACGCCCTTGGGTGCGAGCCCGGGGCTAACCGGGCCGGTCGGGTCAGTTGGCGATACGCAGGTTTTCGGCACTGACGCCCTTAACCCCGCGCAGGTTCTTGGCGGTTTGCACGGCGAGGTCTTTCTCCTCACCTGACATGACGCTGCCGCCCAGGGTTACCACTCCGTCTTTGGTGTCCACCGAAATATCCAGACCGCTGAGGTTGCTGCTGAGCAGGTAGCTGGATTTCACCTTGCTGGTAATCCAGGCATCGCTGATTGCGGCACCGGCCTGATCGGCTGCCTGCTGTGCTTTGGCAGCGCTGCTGGTTTCACCGTCGACGCGAATCTGGTTGTTGACCCGATGCACCCCGTCGGTGTCTTTGGCAAGCATGCCGGCGAGATCGCGCGCCTCGTCGCTCTGGGCGCTGCCGCTCAGGGTGACGACACCGTTCTCGGTGCTGACGTCGATGTCGAGACCTTCGGTGTTACTGTTCCACAGCAGCTTGGATTTGATGCTGGCGGTGGTGGTCGCATTGTTGAAGCTCTGGGAAAGGGTCGGTGTGCCCGCCTGCTGCTCTTTGCGCTTGGCGTCCGGATTGACGGTCAGCTGGTTGTCGACCTCTTCAACGCCGTTGATGCCCTTGGCAACCTGCTCCGCCAGGTCGCGGTCGATATCGCTTTCCACTTCACCGCTCAGGGTGGCGACCCCGCTTTCGACATCGACGTCGATGGTGAAGGGGTTGAGGTGACGATTCAGCGCGATTGCGGTCCAGATCGAGCCTTCCTGGCGAGCCTCGGCCAGATCGCCGTTGTCGGCATGTGCGGCCAGCGGCATCATGCCGATCAGGCTGGCGGTAGCAGTAGCGAGGGCGATGGTTTTCAGCTTGGTCATGGGTGTCTCTCCTGTGATCGTTTCCGTCAGCGGCCTTTTCGGTGACCGTTGTGAGGAAGATTGCAGGGGCTGTGCCAGTTTTTTAGTTAGCCTTAAATTCCAATAAAATCAATACGTTATGTTTTGTTGATGCGCGTGATGTGCATGCGCATTGCACGAATTGCCTGTCTGGGTCGTGCAATTTGCAAGCGATTTCGTTGTCTACCTTGGGTAATCTTGTGGCGGTGTCGCCGGTGTGCGGCGGCCAGCCGGTAATGGTCGGTCTATCTGGCCTTTTTCATCTCTCAGCGGAGTCTGTTCCCATGCGTGCGCCTATTCTTGTCCTGCCTCTGTTGTTGCTGCTGACCGCCTGTCAGGGGGCGGTGGTGAAGCCGGATTACGACGTCAGTCACGACTTTGCGGCCGATCAGACCTGGCAGTGGGCCGAGCCGCGAGTGGAGTTTCGACCAAGTGATGATCCGCGGATCGGTGGTGAGCTGATGGCTGGTCGAATTGAGCAGGCGGTTGCCGAGCAGCTTGATGCCCGCGGCCTGCGTCCGGTGCTCGATGGCAAGACCGCCGACCTGCAGGTGCGCAGCTATGTGCTGGTCGAGAAACGGCAGGATAACGTCACTACCAGCTTTGGTGGCTACTGGGGCACGGGCTGGGGCGGTTTCTGGGGTGGCCCGGCGATTCAGACCTACCCGGTTGATTATCGCGAGCTGACCCTGCAGATCGACCTGCTCGACGCCGATACTGGCAGCCTGCTCTGGCGTGGCAGTGAAAGCGAGCGCATGAGCGAACGCGAGTTGACGCCGAGCAAGCGCGACGAGCAGATTCAGCGCTTGGTCAGCCGCATCCTGGCGGCCTATCCACCCTACTGAAACTGAGCGTTGGCTACAGGCTGGCCACCAGCGCCTGATCGCCGCGCAGCTTGGTGACATCGGCACGCGGTGGAGCGCCAAACATGCGGCGGTATTCGCGGCTGAAGTGCGAGGGGCTTTCGTAGCCAACGCGGTAACTCGCCGTCGCCGCTTCCAACCCCTCGGTCAGCATCAGCCGCCGCGCCTCGTGCAGGCGCAGCTTCTTCTGGAATTGCACCGGCGACATCCGGGTGACCTGTTTGAAGGTGTGGAACAGGGTCGACTCGCTCATGTTCACGTCTTCGGCCAGCTCCCGCACCCGCAGCGGTTCGGCAAAGCGGTCTTTCAGTACGGCAATGACCTTGGATATACGATGGGCCTGGGTGTCGGTGGCGACAAAGTCGCGCAGTCGCCAGCCCATCTCACCCATAAGCGCGCGGTAGATGATCTCGCGGCGCACCAGCGGCGCAAGAATGCGTGCATCGGTCGGCGACGACAGCAAAGCCACCAGGCGGGTCATGGCCTGCAGGATGCCGGTATCCAGCGGCGCTACGCACAGGCCGCAGGAGGCTGCGGAGCAGTCGCGTTGCTGATCCAGCGGTGGCAATTCATCGCCCAGCTCGAGCACCAGTTCGGCGATTTCCTGTTGGTCGAGTGACAGCTTGGCCGCCAGATAGGGGGCGCTTGGTGTTGCGTCGATCACGCTGCCGCCGACCGGCAGTTCGACCGCCGAGATCATGTAGGTCAGCGGGCCGTAAAGGATCTCCTTGTCGCCCAGTTGCACTGTCTTACTGCCTTGGGCAATGACGCACAGTGCCGGTTCGTAGACGGTGGAGTTGAAGCTGGTTGGCTGATCGGTGCGGTAGACCTCAAGCCCCGGAATGCTCGTCTGGTTGATGCCCTCGTTGACCGCCTGCTCGCCCACCAGGTCTGCCAACTGGCGGCACATGGGCATATCAAGTCCGGTTGGTTGGGCGTGCAGATCAATCATGAGAAACAGCCTCGTTCGGAGTTTCGCGACAGTATACGCAGATCAATTCGTAACCATATGACAGTCTTTTGGCAATTGCAGGATCGGGCAATAAGCTTGCAGGATCGCGCAAAGCCTTGTCCTGTATGGTCCGTTTTGTTTGTTTGTGGTGCAAATATGAGCTGAATGCTCCTTCATCAGGCGGGTTGGTAAGATTGCCTGATTCTGCAGATTTACAGAAATAGGCAATCTTGGCGCAGGACTCCGCTACCTGCATTCGCCCCCCGGCACGTATCGTTCACTCCATACCCGATCCCCTTCAACCAACCGACGTGCCCCCTCGGCGCGCGGGGATCCCTTTTTTTGCCTGCCAAATATTGCCCACATCACAGGGAGCGATGGATTACATGAACAAGCATGTTTTTAACGGCTTTGCCCGTACGGGCGCGGTCACCGCGCTATTGCTGCTACTGGCTGGTTGCGAGGCCAGCGGCGATCAGGCCAATAACCCGAACTTACCGGCACCTGAGGTCGATGTGGCGGTGGCGCAGCCGCGCGATGTGACCCTCTGGGACAGCTTTACCGGCCGTATGGCCGCACCGGAAACCGTGGAGCTGCGAGCCCGCGTCAGCGGTTACATCGACAAGGTGGCTTTTGCAGAAGGTGAGCTGGTCAAACAGGGTGACGTGCTGTTTGTCATCGACCAGCGCCCTTATCAGGCGCGCCTGCAGATGGCCCGAGCGGAAGTGGCACGCGCCCGCAGTCAGGTAACGCTGGCCGCGCGCGAAGCGCAGCGGGCCGAGCAGTTGTGGGAGCGTCGGGCTATTTCCCGCGAGGAGCTGGAGCAGCGCAGTGCCGCCCGCAGTATCGCGCAGGCTGCGCTGGCCTCGGCCGCCGCCGCGCTGGATAACGCCGAGCTGGAACTCGCCTACACCGAGGTCAAGGCGCCGGTTTCCGGGCGCATGGGGCGCGCGGAAATCACCCGCGGCAATCTGGTGACCGCGGACACATCCTTGTTGGCGACGCTGGTGTCGGTTGACCCGCTGTATGTGTACTTCGAGAGCGATCAGCAGACCGTCGAGGACAACCCTCACGCAGAGGCGGCTTCGGTGCCGGTGCGCCTGGGGCTGGGTAGTGGTCAGGATTACCCTTATCAGGGTCAGCTCGACTTCGTCGACAACCAGTTCAACGCCAGTACCGGCACGCTGCAGTACCGGGCGGTGATCGCCAACCCCGAGGGGCTGTTCCGTCCGGGGCAGTTTGCCCGGGTGCAGATGCCGGTAGCGGCTGCCCGGCAGGCGATTCTGATCGACCAGAACGCCGTGCTGACTGATCAAGACCGTCGCTATGTCTATGTACTGGATGCCGAGAACCGGGCGACCCGCCGTTTTGTCGAGACCGGTCGCCGGGTCGATGGCTTGCTGGTGATCCGCGAGGGCCTGCAGTCGGGCGACCGAGTGGTGGTCAACGGTCTGCAGAAGATCCTCTATCCGGGCTTCGAAGTGGCGCCGCAACTGGTGGCCATGGACCGCAGCAAGCCGGTCAGTACCGAGGTCGCACTGCAGACCGCGTTCTGATTCTGAACTGACTTTCGCCTTTTAACGATATTGCTGGGGCGTGCTCTGCGGAGCACGCCAAGGGAGCGTATTGCCGTGAATATTTCACGTTTCTTCGTCGACCGGCCGATCTTTGCCTCGGTGCTGTCGATCATCATCTTCGTGGTTGGCCTGATCAGTATTCCGATGCTGCCGGTCAGCGAGTACCCGGAGGTCGTGCCGCCCAGCGTGCTGGTCAGTGCGAGCTATCCGGGTGCCAACCCGAAAACCATCTCGGAAACGGTTGCCACGCCGCTGGAAGAAGCCATCAATGGCGTGGAAGACATGATCTACATGAAGTCGGTGGCCGGCAGCGACGGCAGTCTGGCGCTGACCGTGACCTTCGCCCTGGGCACCGACCCGGATCAGGCGCAGGTGCAGGTGCAGAATCGGGTCTCGCAGGCGCTGCCGCGGCTACCGGAAGATGTGCGCCGACTGGGTGTAACCACCCAGAAGCAGTCGCCGAACCTGATGATGGCGGTGCACCTGATTTCGCCGGACGACAGTCTGGATGCCACCTACATTCGCAACTACGCGGTGCTGCATATCCGTGACGAGCTGGCGCGGATTCCGGGCGTCGGTCAGGCGGGCTTGTTTGGTGCCGGTGACTACGCCATGCGGTTGTGGATCGATCCGCAGCGGGCGGCCTCGCTGGGTGTCAGCGCGGGCGATATCGTCGCCGCGGTGCAGGAGCAGAACGTGCAGGTCTCGGCCGGTCAGATCGGCGCACCGCCGATGCCGAACAGCTCCGACCTGCTGATTTCCATCAACGCCAAGGGGCGTCTGGACAGCACCGAAGCCTTTGGCGACATCGTGCTGAAAACCGGTGACGACGGCCAGATTACCCGCCTGCGTGATGTGGCGCGTATCGAGCTGGCGGCGCAGGAAGATTCGTTACGCGCGCTGCTCAATGGTCGTCAGGCCGTGGCGCTACCGATCTTCCAGTCGCCCGACTCCAACGCGCTGGACGTGTCTGCGGCGGTGCGCGCCAAAATGGCCGAGCTGGCCGAGGACTTTCCTGAGGGGCTGAGCTGGGAAGTGGCCTACGACCCGACCGTGTTTGTCAGCACGTCGATCAGCTCGGTGATCCAGACCTTGCTCGAAGCGGTAGCGCTGGTGGTGCTGGTGGTGATTCTGTTCCTGCAGACCTGGCGCGCCTCGCTGATTCCGCTGCTGGCGGTGCCGGTATCGATTGTCGGCAGCTTTGCCGTGCTGCTGATGCTGGGTTTCTCGATCAACACCCTGACGCTGTTTGCCATGGTGCTGGCGATTGGCATCGTGGTGGATGATGCCATCGTGGTAGTCGAGAACGTCGAGCGTAATATCGAACAGGGGCTGGCACCGTTGGCGGCGGCGCACCAGGCGATGCGCGAGGTCAGCGGCCCGATTGTGGCGATCAGTCTGGTGCTTTGCGCGGTGTTCGTGCCGATGGCGTTTCTGGATGGCATCACCGGCCAGTTCTACCGTCAGTTCGCGGTGACCATTGCGATTACCACGGTGATCTCGGCGATCAACTCGCTGACCCTGTCACCGGCGCTGGCCGCTACCCTGCTCAAGCCGCATGGCGCCGCGCCGGATCTGCCGACTAGGGTGATCAACCGTAGCTTCGGCTGGCTGTTCCGGCCGTTCAACCGATTTTTCCAGCGCAACGCCGAGCGTTACGAGCGGCTGGTGGGCCGGGGTCTTGGGCGCCGCGGCATGGTGTTTGTGGTCTATCTGGTGCTGCTGGCAACCACCGTGGTGATGTTTCGTCAGGTACCGGGTGGCTTTATTCCAACCCAGGACAAGACCTACCTGATTGGCAGCATTCGTCTGCCGGAAGGGGCGACGCTGGACCGCACCGAAGCGCTGGCACGTCGAGTCAGTGATCTGGCGATGGAAACCGAAGGTGTTTCGCACGCGGCGGCGTTTGTCGGCTTCAACGCGCTGCAGGGCACCAATACGCCAAACGTCGGCACCGTGTTCATCCTGTTTGACGACTTTGACGTGCGTGAGCGTACCGCGCTGGAAATTGCCGACGACATCAACGCCAAGCTGGGCGAGATCAAGGAGGGCTTTGCCATCTCCTTTATGCCGCCGCCGGTCTTTGGTCTGGGCGCCGGGTCTGGGTACTCGCTGTACATTCAGGATCGTCGTGGCGATGGCTACGGCGCGCTGCAGCAGGCCTCCGACAGCCTGGCCATGGCGCTGAGCCAGACGCCGGGGCTGGGCTTCCCGATTACCTCGTATCAGGCCAACGTGCCGCAACTGGACGCCGAGGTGGATCGTCTGCAGGCCAAGGCACAGGGCGTGCGTCTGGATGAGCTGTTCGGCACCCTGCAGCTGTATTTCGGCGCGCAGTACATCAACGACTTCAACCTGTTCGGCCGCACCTACCAGGTGCGCGCCCAGGCCGATGCGCCCTTCCGCGACGAGCCGAGTGATCTGGACAGCCTCTACGTGCGTAACGCCGCTGGCGAGATGGTGCCACTCAATACCATGGTCAGCCTCACGCCGAGCTTTGGCCCGGACCCGGTGATTCGCTACAACGGCTACCCGGCGGCAGACCTGATTGGTCAGTCCGATCCGGCAATGCTGTCGTCGACCGAAACGCTGGACACGGTCGCGGCCGTTGCGGCCAAGGCGCTACCGCCCGGCATGCAGATCCAGTGGACTGACCTGAGCTTCCAGCAGGTCAATCAGGGCAGCGCCGCGCTGGTGGTGTTCCCGGTTGCCTTGCTGCTGGTGTTCCTGGTGTTGGCGGCGTTGTACGAGAGCTGGGTGATGCCGCTGGCGGTGATCCTGATCGTACCGATGTGTCTGCTGGCGGCGATGATCGGCGTCTGGTGGACCGGTGGTGACGCCAACATCTTCGTTCAAGTCGGCCTGGTGGTGCTGATGGGGCTGGCCTGCAAGAACGCCATTTTGATTGTCGAGTTCGCCCGTGAGCTGGAGATGCATGGCATGGAGACCGTCAAGGCGGCGCTGGAAGCCAGTCGTCTGCGCCTGCGCCCGATCATCATGACCTCGGTGGCCTTTATCGCCGGCGTGTTGCCGCTGGTGCTGGCCTCCGGCGCTGGCAGCGAAGTGCGCAACGCCATGGGTATTACCGTGTTTACCGGCATGCTCGGCGTGACCCTGTTCGGGCTGCTGCTGACACCGGTGTTCTATGTTGCGCTGCGCAAGCTGGCCGGCACCTCGCTCACTGTCGAGCGGCCCCAGTCTGTTGCTGCGCACGCGGAGGAAAAGATCGATGCATAAGCTGTTACCTCTGGCCCTCAGCGTGATGCTGGCGGCCTGCGCCGTGGGCCCTGAGTATCAGGCGCCGGCATCGGTGCAACTGGCGAGCTTCAGTCAGGCCGATGCGCTGGCCGATCCGAGTCAGCACAGTGAGAAGCGCTTCTGGGCTGGGTTCAATGATCCTCAACTGGCCGGGCTGATCGATCGCGCGCTGGCCCAGAATCTGGATGTGCAGACGCTGTTGGCGCGCTATCAGGGCGCCGAAGCGCTGCTGCGCGGCGCCCGACGTGACCGCTGGCCGAGCGTTACTCTGCAAGGGGCGGCAGGCGAGCAGCATCTGGCGGAAGTCGAGCGCTCTGACCCGGGCCGTGCCCGGGTTGAGCAATACTCACTTGGCGCGGTCGCCAGTTGGGAGCCGGATTTTTATGGTCGTCTGCAGCGCGCAGTGGAAGCCGGCGAGGCTGACCTGCAGGCCAGCGCAGCGGACGTGCAGGCATTGCAGGTCGCAATCGCCGGCGAGGTCGCCAGTGGTTACTTCACCTTGCGCGGTCAGCAGCAGTTGCTGGCCGTCGCCGAGCAGAATGTCGACCTGCAGCAGCAATCACTGGATATCGTCACCGCCAGGCTGGATGCCGGGCGTGGCACCGAGTTTGATCGGGTGCGCGCGCAGGCCCAGCTGAATGCTCTGCGCGCCGCAGTGCCGCAGCGTCAGGCCGAGGTGCAGCTCAGCCTGCATCGCCTGGCAGTGCTGACCGGGCAGCCGCCGGCGGCGCTCAATCAGCAACTGGCAGAAGCACGCCCGCTACCGGCCATGCGAGCGCGTATCCCGGTGGCTACCCCGGCCGAGGTGCTGCGTCGTCGTCCAGATATACGGGCCGCCGAGCGCCGTCTGGCAGCAGCGACCGCGCGGATCGGTGTGGCGACCGCCGACTTGTTCCCGCGCTTTACCCTCGGCGCCCTGCTCGGCTCGGTGGCCGGCAGCGGCGGCGATCTGTTCAGCGCCGGCGCGGAGTCACGCGCGGTAACGCTGGGAATCGACTGGACGTTCCTTGATGTGGAAGGCGTGCGCGCGCGTATCGCCGCCGCCGATGCGACCGGTGCTGAACGGCTGGCGCAATACCAGCAGGCCGTGCTGCTGGCACTGGAAGAAACCGAAAACGGATTGGTGCGTTATCGCCAATCGCGTGAGCGCAGTCGCTGGTTGCAGGCCTCCAGCGAGGCCGCTCGGGCCGCGGTGGATCAGGCGCGGCTGCGCTACGAGCAGGGCTATATCGAGTACTTCGAAGTGCTGGATGCCGAGCAGCAACTGACCGCCGTGCGCAGTGATCTAGTGCAGAGCAGGGTCGAAACGGCAACCGCGATGGTCAGCGTCTATCGCTCGTTGGCGGGGGCGCCGTCTGAGGCTGATATCCGGTTATAGGACTTGGTTCGGCCTACTCCAGAGTGTGCTTTGATCGGTTGAGTCCTCTTGAAGGCTCAATAGTCAATCAGAGTGCTTTTTGGCTTAGGCCAATTTTCCTCTAGGTCTTTGTGGACTTGGTTAACCCAGGCTTCGTCGTGCGCTGCTTGGAAACCCACGTAGTTATTACCTGCACACCAAGTTTCCAAGCGGAACGCTAAGTCATCTGTGTTTTGGTTTCCTACCACGTCCGAGAGAAAGGCGATTCCATCTTTCGTGACACGTAACTGCCAGTGCTGGTTGTCAGTTACTGAGCCGATGAGTTCGGAAACTCTTTTCTTAGTAAATTGTGTAGGGTCATTCAGGTCGATTTTGATCATGGGCATTGATCCTAATGGTTGGGTTTGAATGACTGAAACGAAAACGGGGCGTTGAACGCCCCGCCTTTAAAAGTTCGCCGGTGTTGTCGCGCTGATCAACACACACGGCTCCTCAAATGGATTGCGGAAGCGGTGCGGCTGGCTGCTGTCGAAGTAGTAGCTGTCGCCGGTCGCCAGCACGTAAACCTCGCTGCCAACGGTCACTTCGAGCTGGCCGCTGACCACGGTACCGGCTTCTTCGCCTTCGTGGTTGAGCATGTCCGGGCCGGTATCGGAGCCTGGCGGGTAGGTCTCGTTGAGGAAGGAGAAGGCGCGGTTGGGGTGGCCCTTGCCGACCAGTTTCATGGTGACTTCGTTGGAGCCGATGTCGAGCAGCTCGTCGGCGCGGTAGATCACCTTGCGCTGGGTGTCTTCTTCCAGCTCCAGCGAGAAGAAGTCGACCAGTGACATGGGGATGCCGGAGAGAACTTTTTTCAGCGAACTGACCGAGGGGCTGACGCTGTTCTTCTCGATCATGGAAATAGTGCTGTTGGTGACGCCGGCCCGTTTGGCCAGTTCACGCTGCGATAAACCTTTGAGTTTGCGAATGGTTTTGAGACGAGCACCCACGTCCAATGGCTGATTCCTCCGGGGAAGGGTAGACAGGACGCCGCAACGGCGGCGTTCGACCGGGGGATAATTGCACGGCTGTTCAGAATTTTCAACAGCTGTGCAATCTACTTAGCCACGATAGTGACGGGGTACCCGATTCAGGTTGCAGAACAGCTGATAGGGAATGCTGTCAGCCCAGCTTGCCACCTCGCTGGCGTTCAGGCCATCACCCCAGAGGGTGACGCTGCTGCCAAGGCCGCTGGCGGGCAGGTCGGTCAGCTCGACGGTGAGCATGTCCATCGATACGCGGCCGATCAGTCGGGTGCGCTGGCCGTCGACCAGTACCGGTGTACCGTCCTTCGCGTGACGCGGGTAGCCATCGGCGTAGCCCATGGCAACCACGCCGACCCGGGTCGGGCGACTGGTGATGAAGCGCGAGCCATAGCCGATGGGCTCTCCCGCGGGCAGCTCGCGCACGGCAATGATGCGCGAGGTCAGTTGCATCACCGGACGCAGTTTGGCGGCGTGCTCTTGCTCGAATTCGAACGGGGTTGCGCCGTACAGCATGATGCCCGGGCGCAGCCAATCATTGTGGGCCTGCGGCCAGGCCAGAATGCCGGGCGAATTGCACAGGCTGGCCGGGCCATCCAGGCCTGCGGTCGCCGCCGCAAAGGTCGCCAGTTGCTGCTCGGTGCGGCCGGTCTCGGGCTCGTCGGCGCGGGCGAAGTGGCTGATCTTGGTCAGGCTGGCGACCTGCGGCAACGCGGCAAGGCGGTGCCAGATGCTGGCGTATTCCTCGGGGCTGAAACCAACCCGGTGCATGCCGCTGTCAAGCTTCAGCCAGATGTGCAGCGGTCGGCTGAGGGTGGCCGCTTGCAGTTGCTGCAGCTGGGCATCGTGGTGCAGCACCGCCCAGAGGTCATGCTCGGCCAGCAGTGGCAGCTCGTCGGCATCGAACCAGCCTTCGAGCAGCAGGATCGGGCCGCGAATGCCGGCTGCGCGCAACTCCAGCGCTTCCTCGATGCAGGCGACGGCGAAGCCGTCGGCATCGGCCTGCAGCGCTTCGGCGCATTGAACGGCGCCATGCCCGTAGGCGTTGGCCTTGACCACCGCCAGCGCCCGGCGCCCGGACAGCGACTTGGCCAGTTGATAGTTGTGACGCAGGGCAGACAGATCGATCAGGGCTTGGGCTGGGCGCATGGGCAAGGCATCTTGAATAAAAAAGACGGGGCAATGTGCCCCGTCAGAATATCAGACACCACTGAACGCGTGGGAGCGGTGACTGAGAGGGTGAAACAGGTTTTGCCGCAACCTCAGGGCAGTGCAGCGACGACTGACATCTCGACCAGAATTTCCGGCTCACACAGCTTGGCTTCGACGGTCGCGCGGACAGGGGCGGTGCCGGCGGGCAGCCACTGATCCCAGACGCTGTTCATGGCTTCGAAGTCGGCGTCGATGTCCTTCAGGTAAATGGTCACCGACAGAATGTTGGTCTTGTCGGTACCGGCCTCGGCCAGCAGCTTCTCGATCTCTACGAGGGTGCTGCGGGTCTGCTCGGCGGCGTCCTTGCTGAGGTCGTCATCGGCGGCAACCTGACCGGCAAGGTAGACCGTGTTCTGGTGAATCACGATCTGACTCATGCGGTGGTTAGTGTGCAGACGCTGGATGGCCATGGTGCTGGTGTTCCTTGTGGTTGGTGTAGCGGTCAAAGCTGTAGTCGCCGGCGTTCAGCGCAGGCTTTTCGCCGGACAGCAGGTCGGCCAGCAGTTTGCTGGAGCCGCAGGACATGGTCCAGCCCAGGGTGCCGTGACCGGTGTTGAAATACAGGTTGCGCAGGCTGCTGGCGCCGATGATCGGCGTGCCGTCCGGGGTCATCGGGCGGAACCCGGTCCAGAAGGTGGCTTCGGCAACCTTGCCGCCCTGCGGGAACAGGTCGGACACCACCATTTCCAGCGTCGCCCGGCGCTTCTCTTTCAGGGTGTCGTCAAAGCCGGTCAGCTCGGCCATGCCACCCACGCGGATGCGGTCGGCAAAGCGGGTTACGGCGACTTTGTAGGTTTCATCCATGATGGTGGAAACCGGTGCCATGGCTTCGTCGGCTACCGGCAGGGTCAGTGAGTAGCCCTTGACCGGATAGATTGGCAGATCAAAGCCGATTGGGCGGGCGAGCTTGGGCGAGTAGCTGCCGAGGGCCAGCACGTAGCGGTCGGCGGTCAGCACTTCACCGTTTTCCAGGCGCACGCCGTTGATCTGCGCGCCGTCGCTGAGCAGCTCATCGATGGCACAGTTGTAGCGGAATTCGACGCCCAACTCGGCTGCCTTGGCGGCCAGGCGGGTGGTAAACAGGTGGCAGTCGCCGGTCTCGTCGTTCGGCAGGCGCAGGCCGCCGATGATCTTGTCGGCGCTGGCGGCCAGACCGGGTTCTGCGCGCACGCAGCCCTCACGGTCGAGGACTTCGTAGGGCACGCCGCAGCGTTCGAGTACGGCGATGTCCTGCGCGGCGGCATCCATCTGCTTCTGGGTACGGAATACCTGCAGGGTGCCCTGCTCGCGGTGTTCGTAGTCAACGCCGCTATCGGTGCGCAGGTCCATCAGGCAGTCGCGGCTGTATTCCGCCAGACGCATCATGCGTTCTTTGTTGACGGCGTAGCGGGCCTCGGTGCAGTTGGCCAGCATCTGCACCATCCAGCGGTACTGGTGGGGATCGCTGGTCGGACGAATGGACAGCGGTGGGTGCTTGGCCAGCATCCACTTGACGGCCTTGAACGGCACGCCCGGCGCGGCCCAGGGCGCGGAGTAGCCGGGGGAGATCATGCCGGCGTTGCCGAAGCTGGTTTCCAGACCGGCGCCCGGCTGGCGATCAACCACGGTGACCTGATGGCCGGCGCGGGCCAGGTACCAGGCGCTGGTAACGCCGATGACGCCACTACCGAGGATGAGAACCTGCATGGTGTTGCTCCCGGAAAATATTCTGTGAATTTGCCCTTGGGCGATATCGCTATTCTATGGCAAGTGATCTGGGCTGATTTTTCGTTTATTTTGCGTATTGCAGAGCAAGATTCTCTTGCTAGTTCGCTTTTCAGGGGTATTTCATGAAAACCAAAAAGGCCTCCAGCCGTGAGCTGGATCGGATTGATCGCCACATCCTGCAGCTGCTGCAGGAAGAAGGGCGGATGTCCTATGTGGAACTGGGCGAGCGTGTGGGGCTGTCCACTACGCCGTGCATGGAGCGGGTGAAGCGGCTGGAACGGGAGAAATTTATCCTCGGGTATGGCGCGCGGCTCAATCCGCACAAGCTGCAGGCGAACCTGCTGGTATTCGTCGAGATCAGTCTGTACTCCAAGTCCGCCGACATTTTTGACGACTTTCGCCGCGCCGCGACCAAGCTGCCGCATGTTCTGGAGTGCCATCTGGTGTCGGGTGATTTCGATTATCTGATCAAGGCGCGTATCTCGGAGATGGCCTCCTATCGCAAGTTGCTCGGCGACATCCTGCTGCGCTTGCCGGGTGTGCGTGAGTCAAAGAGCTACATCGTGATGGAAGAACTGAAGGAAACATTGGCGCTGCCGATCCCGGAGTCTGATTGACGCGGGATTGTCCGGCTGCCGCGATCTGGTTATGCTGGGCGTCAATTTTTATTTACGAAGTTTCACGATTTCAAACGCCAACGACCGCCAACGGATAGCCCCATGCTGCGCAGTTCAACCCATACCCACGAGCACGCCCCTTCCTATTACGCCGCGACCCTCAACCAGCAGCTCGGGCTGCCGGTCCTGCAGGGGGAGGAGCAGGCTGATGTCTGCATCGTCGGTGGCGGCTTTACCGGCGTCAACACGGCGCTGGAACTGGCTGAACGAGGCCTCTCGGTGGTGCTGCTGGAAGGGCATCAGATTGGTTGGGGAGCCAGTGGCCGTAACGGTGGGCAACTGATTCGCGGCGTTGGGCATGACGTTGACCGCTTTGAGAAGCAAATCGGCGCAGACGGTGTGCGCCACCTCAAGCTGATGGGCATCGAGGCGGTCGAGATCGTTACCGAACGGGTGGCGCGCTTCAATATCGATTGCGATCTGACCATGGGCTACTGCGACCTGGCCAACAAGCCGGCGCACATGGATGGCTTTCTGGCTGATCGCGAGGAGCTGAAAGCGCTGGGCTATCGCCATGAGATGACCGTCATCGAGCGGGATCAGCTGCATACCGTGGTCGGTTCTGATCGCTACATCGGCGGCATGACCGACATGGGCTCCGGCCATCTGCACCCGCTCAATCTGGTGCTGGGTGAGGCAGCTGCTGCGCGTCAGCTCGGGGCGCGTCTGTTCGAACACTCACCGGTTACCCGTATTGATTACGGCGATACTCTGACGGTGCACACCGCTACCGGTCGGGTGCGGGCCAAGCAGCTGGTGCTGGGCTGCAACGCCTATATGGGTCAGCTCAATCCGAAACTCGGCGGCACAGTGATTCCGGCCGGCAGCTATGTGATTGCCACTGAATCACTGGGCGAGGAACGCGCGCGCAGCCTGATCCCGCAGAATATGGCGCTATGTGATCAGCGCGTGGCGCTGGATTACTACCGCCTCTCCGCCGACCACCGCCTGCTATTTGGTGGCGCCTGCCATTACTCGGGTCGTGATCCGGCGGATGTGGCGGCTTACATGCGGCCGAAGATGTTAAAGGTCTTCCCGCAGCTGGCAGATGTGAAGATCGAGTTTCAGTGGGGCGGCATGATCGGCATCGGTGCCAACCGCCTGCCGCAGATTGGTCGGCTCGAAGACCAGCCGAACGTGTTCTACGCCCAGGCGTACTCAGGTCACGGCGTTAACGCCACCCACCTGGCCGCGCGGCTGTTGGCCGAGGCGATGACCGCGCAGGCGAGCAACGGTTTCGATATCTTCGCCAAGGTGCCGCATATGGCATTTCCGGGTGGTCAGCGCTTCCGCGCGCCGCTGCTGGCGATGGGGATGCTCTGGGAGCGCACCAAAGAGCTGTTTTAGGCCCGGCTGCTCGGGTTACTGCTGCACCTCGACCAGCCCGTGCGGCAACTCGGCGACCTTGGCCGGTTGCCCACTGAGGTCGATCAGGTCGCCGTTGGCAGGGACCAGTCCACCCAGCCCCAGCTCACGCCCCAGCGCCATGTGTGCCTGCTGATGGTAGCGCTCGCCGTGTACCGGCAGCAGGTGGCGCGCTTTCAGCCAACCGTAGAGTTGGCGTAGGTCGTCCTGCGGTGGGTGGCCTGAGGCGTGCACATCGGGTTGCATGTCGTCGTCAATCAGCTCAACGCCCTGATCCTTTAACCCCTGTTTAATGCGCTCCAGTGCGACTTCATTGCCGGGAATCAGGCGCGAGGAAAAAATCACCGTGTCGCCCGGCTCCAGGCTGAGGTGCGGATGACTGCCGGCGGCCAGCCTGCCTAGCGCGGCCCCCGGTTCGCCCTGGCTGCCGGTACACACCCAGAGCTGCTGCTCGCGTGGCAGATGGCCCAGCTCCCACGCGCCAATGTAGCCAGGGCGTCCCGGCAGATAACCCTGGGCCCGGCCGATGCTGTGCATGTGGGTCAGGCTGCGGCCAAGCAGCGCGGCGTAGCGGCCGCAGTCGAAGGCAATGTCGGCCAGACTGTGCAGGCGTGCAAGATTGCTGGCAAAGCAGGTGACGATGACCCGTTGGCGGCAGGGCCGAATGGCGTCCTGTAGGCCATTTTGCACGGTAGCTTCGGAGCGGCTGGCGCCGGGCACCGAGGCGTTGGTCGAATCGCCAATGATCACATCCACCCCGGCGCGGCCAAGTTGCTGCAGGCGTGCCTGCGCCGTCAGCTCGCCGACCACCGGATGGTTATCCAGCTTCCAGTCGCCGCTGTGGTAGAGGCGTTTGCCGGCCACTTCCAGCACGATGGCATGGGATTCAGGGATCGAGTGGGTTACCGGAATCCACTCGGCCTGAAAGGCACCGACGCCAATCGGCTCCAGAGGGCGAATCTCTTGCAGGCGCGGCCAGGTCAGGCCGGGGTCGAGCTTGGCGCGAATCAGTTGTGCGGCAAAGGGGCTGGCGTAGATCGGGCAGTCCAGCGCGCGCCACAGGTGCGGTATGGCGCCGATGTGGTCCTCGTGGCCATGGGTAATCAGCAGCGCCGAGAGCTTGATGTCGTGCCGTTCGAGCGCGGACAGGCTCGGTACCGACACGCTGTTGCGCCCGCTGGGCGTGGGGTTCAGCGCGAAGCCGCAATCCACCGCAATCCACTCGCCGCCCGAGCCGTAGAGGTAGAAGTTGGCGCCGAATATCCCGGCACCGCCCAGTGCCACAAACCAGGGGCCGGGCTGGCGGTGGAGCTGGTCGAAGCGTGGGGCGGGCATGGGCACTCTCGTCGGCAGGGTTGCAGCGATGGGTTCGCTGGCAGGTTAGCACAGCACCGGCATCAGCCGAAAAACCAGTAGCAGACGCCGATGGCGGTGAGCATGCCGGCGAGGTCTGCCAGCAGGGCGCAGCCCAGTGCATGGCGCACGCGGCTGATACCGATGGCGCCGAAGTAGACGGCGAGCACGTAAAAGGTGGTTTCGGTGCTGCCCTGGAAGGTGGCGGCCAGCTGGGCCGGGAAGCTGTCGACGCCAAAGGTGTTCATGGTTTCGATCATCATCGCCCGGGAGCCGCTGCCCGACAGTGGCTTGATGAACGCGGTGGGCAGTGCGTCGATAAAGCGGGTATCCCAACCGAGCCCTTCGACCAGCCAGCGAATACCGTCGAGCAGCGCGTCGAGCACGCCGCTGGCGCGCAGCACGCCGACGGCCACCAGCATGGCGACCAGAAACGGCAACAGCGAGATGGTGACTTCGAAGCCCTGCTTGGCGCCCTCGATGAAGCTGTCGTACACGTTGACCTTGCGTAGCGCCGCGATCAACAGGAAGGCGATGATGATGCCGAACAAGGTGAGATTACCCACCAGTGTTGAGGTTGCTGCCAGCGCCTCGGCAGACAGGCCCGCCAGCGTGGTCAGCAGCAGTCCAAGGGCCACGGCTCCGCCTGCAAGATAGGCTAGCACCACCGGATCCCAGAGCTTCAGGCGCTGTATCAGCGCAACGCTGAGCAGGCCAACCAGACTGGAGGCGCTGGTGGCCAGCAGGATCGGCAGAAACACCTCGGTCGGGTCGCTGGCACCCTGCTGGGCGCGGTACATGAAAATGGTGATCGGCAGCAGTGTCAGCGACGAGGTGTTGAGCACCATAAACAGAATCTGGGCGTTGCTGGCGGTGTCCTTGCTGGGGTTGAGGCTCTGCAGTGAGTGCATGGCCTTGATGCCAATCGGGGTGGCCGCGTTATCCAGCCCGAGTACGTTGGCCGCAAAGTTCATGGTGATGTGGCCGAGCGCGGGATGGCCGCTTGGCACGTCCGGCATCAGGCGGCGAAACAATGGTGTGAGCAGGCGTGCCAGCTGGTTGATCAGCCCTGCCCGCTCGGCAATGTTGAGAAAACCGAGCCACAGGGTCATGGTGCCGACGAGCACCAACACGATTTCCACGCTCAGCCGAGCCATGTCGAATAGCGCGGTGACCAGGCGGCTGAACACCTCGGCGTCGCCCAGCCCCAGCCATTGCCAGAGTGCGGCGGCGAAGGCGCTGAGGAAGAACCCGAGCCAGATCCAGTTGAGCATCGCTGATCAGCCCGGTTCGCCGGTGCAGGCGGGTAGCCGCGCTGTCGGTGCTGGATCCGCTGCTTGGTACCAGTCCGGGTCCGTCTGTGCCGCTAGCGTGCTGGCCTGCTCCGGGACCAGTGCGGCGAGTATGGCTGCGGTTTCGCTGTCGGGCAGGCCGTCGTAGCGCGCTGGGCGGAAGCGCATCTGGAAGGCGGCAATGACGTTGCGCGTCGCCTCGTCGAGCTGGCCGTGCAGCGGCACCGCATAACCCCAGCTGTGCAGCGTCTGCTGGAACCAGGTGATCGCAGGGGTGCGACCCTCTAGCCACTGCTGCATTGCTTGCACGCGCTGCGGGTCCGCCCCCACGGCAACGCCGGCGGCAACCAGCTGTGCCCACGGAAAACGCGGGCCTGGATCGACCTTGCGCTGCGGGGCGATGTCGCTGTGTGCCAGTACCCGCTCTGGAGGGATACCGTGACGTTGCTGGATGTCGCGTAGCAGGTGGATCAACGCGTCGATCTGACGCTGATCCCATGGTTGCCAGAGACGGCATTCGGCCTGATCGCGGTAGCCGGAATTGACCAGCTCGATACCGATCGAGCTGCTGTTGAGCCAGGTGCGACCTTGCCAGCTGCTCTCGCCTGCGTGCCAGGCGCGCTGACTCTCGTCGACCAGACGATAGATGACCGGGTCGTAATCGCTGATCAGATAGTGACTGCTGACGTCCTGCTGCGTCAGGGTGTGCAGTGAACGTTCAAAACCGGAGGAGGTGTAATGCAGCACGATGTACTGGACGCGGCTGTCCTGGCCGCCGGCCTGGTAGCGCTCATCGATTATCAGGGCAGAGCCGCACGCGCTCAGCAGACCGGTACAGCACAGCAACAGGATGAGGCGAACGGCTGCACTCATAGGCTGTCGGCGGCAACGATCCGGTTGCGACCATCTTCCTTGGCCCGGTACATGGCCTGGTCTGCGCGATCAAAGGTGCAGTCCAGCGTATCGCCCTCACGGAACTCGGTGTAGCCGATCGAAATGGTGACTGGCACCGGCTCGTTCTTGAAGTGAAACGGCGTGTGCTCGATGCCGCTGCGCAGCTCTTCCAGCGCGGTGGCACCCTGCTCCGGCGACACGCCCGGCATCAGGATGACAAACTCCTCACCGCCGAAGCGGCCGATGAAGTCGGTCTTGCGCAGCCGCCGGGACAATTGCTGGGCAATCAGTCGCAGCACTTTGTCGCCGGCCAGATGACCAAAGCGGTCGTTGATCGACTTGAAGTGATCAACGTCCAGCACCACCAGCAGCAGGCGGCCGCCGTAGCGCTGCCAGCGTTCGTGTTCCTCTTCCATGCGGCGCTGCAGACCGGCGCGGTTGGCCAGCCCGGTCAGGCTGTCCAGCATCGCCTGACGGCGTTGTTCTTCCAGGTGGCGGCGGAAAGTCTGTGCTTCGAGCTCCATGACCTGAATGCGCTCGACCATGGTGGTTAGCTGCATGGAGACCTGATTGTCACGTTCTTCGCGCAGCTCTCGTGCCTTGTCGATGTTGTCCAGCAAGGAGTTAAGGCGTGACTCGACATTGGCCTTCAACGCGCTGAGATCGTCAGCATCGCGAACGTTATTGTTCAGCACTTCAACCTGGTCTCGGATATCGCCGGCAAGCTCGCGTTCGGCTTCGAGTGAGCCGCTGTAGTTGGCCTGAGCTTCCTCCAGATTGCCCTGAAACTGACTCAGGCGCTGGTTGAGCTGTTGCAGATAACCTTCGAATTCAGCCTGCCGGCTTTCCTGCGCGGCAAGCACCAGGTTGGATAGGCTGTCGAGCGCCGCGGCCAGCTCGTACCAGTTCAGGCCACGGCTGACTTGTTCGCGCAGACGATCACGGACGGCCTGCTGCGTTTCCAGTACCTCCAGCTCGTTGAGCAGACGCAGCAAAATCGACTCAATGTGGGCGGCTACCTGAGTGAAGTTTTGTTCTTCGCCGCTGAGGTTGCCGATCGGCTCATGCCCTGTCTCGTGCTTATGCTCTGCTTCAGCTTCGATAGCTGAGGCTTGCTCATCGATGGCCGGCGACGGCTCGTTGTCAATTTCGGGCTGCAGGCTGGCAGGCTGGCTTGGCTGATTGCCGCCGTCGGCGTTGCGGCCGTGGCGGCCGAACAGGCGGTCCCAGAGACTCGAGGGCTCGGTGCTGGGTTCGAGGTCGAGAATCGTGCCCTGGAGCTGCTCCAGGTCGCCGAGGATGCCATCAAGCTGGCGTGGCAGCTCGCTCAGGTCATCAAGGCGGCGGCTGAGAGTGCGCAGGGCTATCGCTGTGTCGCGTGGCAGTTCGTCCGCCTGCAGTTGCTCGATGATGCCGTGCAGACTCTTGCTGATCTTGCTAGTGCGCTCCTGGCGCCGCTGGTCAGCGGTCAGCACCGCATGTTCGAGCTTAGGCAACAGGTCGGCCAGCATACTTGCCGGTGCATCGGCGCGCAGGGCGCGGCGCAATTCGTTTAGGCGCTTGTCGAGCAGGGGGTCGATGCCGGACGCAGCAATACTGACCCGCACCAATCCACGCTTGAGCAGTTCCGTCTGCTCGCCCGGCTCAGAATGCTGGTAAGAGCCGTTGGCGTTGGGGTGGGTGTCTGGCATGGAGGCTCCAGCAGGTTAATTCCCAGAGATTATAGGTGATGCTGAGCTGCTGACTAGCCTTTACACAGCGGTGACGGCAATTTGATATGCATTGCCACGGGCAGGTGGTCGGAAATCGCCTGTGGCAGCACATCAACCTGTTCAACGCGGAGGCTGGGGCTGACCAGAATGTGGTCCAGCACCCGGGCAGGTTTCCAGCTTGGGTAGGTGCCGGGTAGGTCGGGTGCCTGCAGATCTGCACCTTTCAGCGGCGAGTGCTGGAGCAGGTCTTCGGCATGGGTGTTCATGTCGCCCATCAGCACTACGTGGCGGTGATCGGCGATGCGCTCACGTACGTAAGCTAACTGATTGGCACGCCCTTTGGTGCTCAAGGCCAGGTGCATCATTACGACCAGTAGCGAATCTTCGCCTTGACCAAACTGGGTCAGAATGGCGCCGCGACCAGGCAGAATCCCCGGTAGTTTGTGGTCCTCCAGCAGGTCCGGCGCGTAGCGACTAAGCAGGCCGTTGGAGTGCTGTGCAAAGCGACCGAGATTGCGGTTTAACTGCTGATACCAGTAGGGAAAGCCACTCTCGCGGGCCAGATGTTCAACCTGGTTGACGAAACCGGAACGCAAGCTACCACCATCAACTTCCTGTAGGGCGACCAAATCAAAGTCATGCAGCAGTTGGGCGACCTTGCCCAATTGATGCTGGCGAGCGGCGCTGGGTAGCAGATGCTGCCAGCTACGCGTGAGGTAGTGGTGATACCGCTGGGTGTTGATGCCGACCTGAATGTTGAAGCTCAGCAGGCGCAATATTTCGGGGAGAGGGCGTTGGTCGGTCTGGCACTGGCTATTGATCCGCAGTTCACCCGGGGCCATGTGGCCCCGGGTGGTGCGTGTCGAGCTGATATTGCCGACAGACAGCATGGGGTTAGCCCTGGTTGGCCTGACGTTCCTGTTCGGCCAGATACTCGGCAATCTTCAGCATATTTTCGAAAGTGCCGGCCATCTTGCCCTCGATGCGGTACTTGCCGTTGACGATCAGGCACGGAACGCCGGTCGCGCGGTAGTCGCGGGCCAGACGACCAGCCTGTTCGATGCGGCTTTTGACGCCGAACGAAGACCAGGCGCGCTCGAACTGTTCGGCGGTAATGCCGTAGGGGGCAAGGAACGCGATCATCGCGTCGGTGGTTTGCAGCTGGTTCTTCTCGCGGTGGATCGCGTTGAACACGGCGTCGTGAGTTTCTTCCAGCTTACCCAGGCTTTCGAGGGTGTAGAACAGCTGACCGTGGGTATTCCACAGGCCGCCGAACATGGCCGGAACCGGGCGGAAGTTGATGTCTTCCGGCAGAGTCTTGGACCATGCCTCGATGGTTGGTTGGAAAGCATAGCAGTGGGGACAGCCGTACCAGAACAGCTCGGCAATTTCGATCTTGTCGGGATCCTGGGTCGGTGCCGGCGTCGGCAGGACCACGTAATGCACGCCTTCCTGATAGGTGACTTCCTGGGCTTGGGCCAGGGCAAAGCTGCCGAGCAGCCAGATCAGGGCAACGCTGAAAAACGCACGCATGTAGTTCTCCATAACGGGGTAGTGACAGGTTTCAGACCCGACAGTAGAGCAAAGATTCCGTGATTACCAGACGTAACTGTGGCGCGGTATTACCGTTGTGAAATGCGCATGCAAAAAGGGGTAGCCGATGGCTACCCCTTTTCGTTGCAACGGTGCGAGCGCTTAACGCAGGCCCTGGATATAGCTAGCAACAGCTTCGATATCCTTGTTGCTCAGGCGGCTGGCGACGGTCTGCATGATCATGCTGTCGCCGTCGTTGGTGCGGTTGCCTTCGCGGAAATCGGTCAGCTGCTTGGCAGTATACGCCGCGTGCTGGCCCGCCAGATGCGGGTAGCCAGCCGGCGGGTTGCCCTTGCCGGTCGGGGAGTGGCAGCCGGTGCACGCAGGCAGGCCGGTTTCCAGATTGCCACCGCGGAAGATCTCTTCACCGCGCGCAGCCAGTGCCGGGTCGGCGACGCCGAGGCTACCGGTCTGGGAGGCGTAGTATGCCGCGATATCAGCCATGTCCTGCTCGTTCAAGCCGTCCAGGATGCCGGTCATTTCGATAACGGTACGACGGCCTTCCTTGATATCGGTGATCTGCTTGAGCAGGTAGCGCTCGCCTTGACCGGCCAGTTTCGGGAAGTTCGGAGCAGGGCTGTTGCCGTCTGCACCGTGGCAGGCGCCGCACACGGCAGCCTTGGCCTGGCCAGCTTCAGCATTGCCCTCAACAGCGTGCGCACCAGTGGCGACACCCAGGGTCAACGCCAGACTAACGAGTAATTTATTCATCGGCTAATCCAATAACGGCTAAAAGAAAACGGTTGGCAGTGCCTGCAGTCCGGCCTTGGTGACCACGTTATCAATGGCAGGCAGCCGTGATTGTGTGCCCATGCTAGCGGCGCGCTGCGCAGGGCGCAATGGCTGAAATGCCGCACCCTCGGCCGCACCTGCGACGCTCATGAGTCTCTGGGGCACTTGAATCTGAGCATGCGCGAGGGCGCGAGCCAATTGATCAGTGCTTCCCACAACCGCGGCATTATATACTAAGCACGCCGCAAACGTGAATGTCATCAGTGCCCGGCTCTAGCATGTCGGCCAAAATGGAAATCCCATGTCCTCCAGCACCCCTCTTGTATCCCTCTGCCAGCAGTCGACTTTTATCAAAAGTGCGAGCCTGGTCACCCAGTGTCCGCCGGATATCGGGCTGGAAGTAGCCTTTGCTGGCCGCTCCAACGCCGGAAAATCCAGCGCCCTCAACACGCTCACCCACGCCAGGCTGGCGCGTACGTCCAAGACGCCGGGACGCACGCAGCTGATCAACTTTTTTCGGCTTGATGATGAGCGCCGCCTGGTAGACCTGCCCGGTTATGGTTACGCCAAGGTGCCGCTGGAGCTGAAAGCGCACTGGCAGCAGCATCTGGACGCCTACCTTACCGGCCGCCACAGTCTGGTTGGTCTGGTGCTGGTCATGGACCTGCGGCATCCGTTGTCTGATTTTGACTGCATGATGCTCGAGTGGGCGCGCAAGAGCGACATTCCGGCGCACGTGCTGTTGAGCAAAGCTGACAAGCTGGCCTTTGGTGCAGCAAAGAATGAACTGCTCAAGGTGCAGGCGCGGATGCGCAAGGAGTTGCGTTCAAATGCCAGCGTGCAGCTGTTCTCCTCGCCAAAGCGGCTCGGGGTTGAGCAGGCGCACGAGGTGTTGGCCGGCTGGCTGTTTCCGCCGCAGGCCGAGGCTGAGCAGGCAGACGCCGAGTCCTGATGGCTCGGCGGTTGGCACAAAAAGGTTAAAAAAAACCCCGAGCTTCTATGGGGAGGGAGGCTCGGGGTTCAACTAACCGGGCTGTGCTAGGAAAGGGAGTGCCCGGTTTTCTGCCAACACTAAATCACATCTAAGGAGCATGAATGGCTCTTAAGCCGTTCACAAGTTCTGACCGGGCCGGTTGCAGATAAGTTCAAAAAAAGTTTTAGACCTGTTCGTTATGAAAAAGCCACCGCTTAGGCGGTGGCTTTTTCATCTTCCGGTGATGCTGAAAACGGGTGGAAAGGCCTCTAGTGTGCCTCGTCCCAGTTGTTCCCAACGCCCACCTCGACCACCAGCGGCACGTCCAGTGCTGCGGCCTGCCCCATGCGCTCTTTAAGGCCCTGAGAGACGGCGTCGATCTGATCCTCGCGTACTTCCAGCACCAGTTCATCGTGTACCTGCATGATCACGCGGGCATCCAGTGCGCTTTCCTGCAGCCACTGCGCGACCTTGATCATGGCGCGCTTGATGATGTCAGCGGCCGTGCCTTGCATTGGGGCGTTGATTGCGGTGCGCTCGGCGGCCTTGCGCATGGCCTGGTTCTTGGCGTGAATTTCCGGCAGATACAAGCGGCGGCCAAACAGGGTCTCGACGTAGCCTTGTTCGCTGGCCTGCTCGCGGGTGCGTTCCATGTAGGCCAGCACGCCCGGGTAGCGAGCGAAGTAGCGATCAATGTAGGCTTGGGCCTGTTTGCGGTCGACGCCGATCTGCTTGGCCAGACCGAAGGCGCTCATGCCGTAGATCAGGCCGAAGTTGATGGCCTTGGCGCTGCGGCGCTGATCGGTGCTGACCTCCTCGAGCGCGACGCCGAATACTTCAGCGGCGGTGGCGCGGTGCACGTCGAGGTCATGGCGGAAGGCATCTAGTAGTCCCGCGTCCTGCGCGAGGTGGGCCATGATCCGCAGTTCGATCTGCGAGTAGTCCGCCGCCAGTAGTTTGTAGCCCTTGGGCGCAATGAAGGCTTGGCGAATGCGCCGACCTTCGGCGGTGCGGATCGGGATGTTCTGCAGGTTCGGGTCGGAGGACGACAGGCGCCCGGTCGCTGCTACAGCCTGATGGTAAGAGGTGTGAATGCGTCCGGTCCGCGGGTTGATCTGCTCGGGCAGCCGATCGGTATAGGTGCTCTTCAGTTTGCTGACGCTGCGGTACTGCATAATGACTTGCGGCAGCTCAAAGCCCTGCTCTGCAAGTTCAGCGAGCACCGCCTCGGCGGTCGACGGCTGGCCCTTTGCTGTTTTCGACAGCACTGGCAGGCCCTGCTTTTCATACAGGATGGTGCCCAGCTGCTTGGGCGAGCCGAGGTTGAACTCTTCACCCGCCAGCTCGAACGCCTGACGTTCCAGCGACACCATCTTTTCGCCCAGCTCGATGCTTTGCTCGCCGAGCAGCTTGGCGTCGACCAGCGCGCCGTTACGCTCGATCCCCGCCAGAACCGGCATCAGCGGCATTTCAATCTCTTGCAGCACTTTGGCCAGCGATGGCTGTGGTTGCAGTTTCGCCCACAGGGTCTGATGCAGGCGCAGGGTCACGTCGGCATCCTCGGCGGCGTAGGGGCCAGCCTGTTCCAGTGCGATCTGATCGAAGGTCAGCTGCTTGCTGCCCTTGCCGGCAATGTCTTCGAACTTGATGGTGCTCTGGCCCAGATACTTGAGCGACAGGCTATCCATGTCGTGGCGGGTGGCGGTGGCGTCCAACACGTAGGATTCGAGCATGGTGTCGAATGCCACGCCCTGCACCTCAATGCCGTAATGAGCCAGCACGTTGATGTCGTACTTGGCGTGCTGCGCGACCTTGGCTTTGTTCGGGTCTTCCAGATAGGGCTTGAGTGCTGCCAGCACGGCGTCGCGATCGAGCTGATGGGGTACGCCCATGTAGCTGTGCGCGACCGGGATATAGGCAGCCTCGCAGGCCTCGACCGCCAGCGATACGCCGACCAGTTCCGCGCGCTGGGCGTCGATGCTGGTGGTTTCGGTGTCAAAGGCGAACAGCTCGGCGTTCTTCAGCTTGTCGAGCCAGCGGTCGAAATCGGCCTGTTCGGTGATGATCTCGTAGCGCTTTTCGGTTTCTTCCGCGGCTTCGCTGGTGTTCTCGGCGGCGGGATCCGCTTTGGCTTCACGCAGCAGGTCGTCCAGCCAAGTCTTGAATTCCATCTCCCGGTACAGCTCGATCAGAGCATCACGGTCGGCTTCGGCCGGCATCAGGGCGTCGACCTTGACCTCCAGTTCGACGTCCAGCTTGATGGTCGCCAGCTGGTAGGAGAGATAGGCCATCTCTTTGTGCTCTTCAAGCTTTTCGGGCAGCTTCTTGGCGCCACGAATCGGCAGCTCGGGCACCTTGTCGAGGCTGCTGTAGATGACGTCGAGCCCTCCGCCGACGCCAGTCAGCAGGCCGAGGGCGGTCTTCTCGCCAACACCCGGGACGCCCGGAATATTGTCGACCTTGTCGCCCATCAGCGCGAGGTAATCGATGATCAGCTCGGGGCCGATGCCGAACTTGTCGTGCACGCCCTGAATGTCCATCACCGTGTTGGTCATGGTGTTGACCAGTGTGATGTGCTCATCCACCAGCTGGGCCATATCCTTGTCGCCGGTGGAGATCACTACTGCACGCCCGGCGTCTGCGCTCTGGCGGGCCAGGGTGCCGATCACGTCGTCTGCTTCGACGCCGTCAACGCACAACAGCGGCAGGCCGAGTGCGCGCACGGCGGCGTGCAGCGGCTCAATCTGGGCGCGCAGTTCGTCGGGCATCGGCGGGCGATGCGACTTGTACTGCTCGAACATGTGGTCGCGAAAGGTTGGGCCTTTGGCATCGAAGACCACGGCGAAGGGGCTTTTCGGGTACTGCTTGCGCAGACTCTTGAGCATGTTCAGAACGCCCTTTACCGCACCGGTGGGCAGGCCTTTGCTGGTGGTCAGCGGCGGCAAGGCGTGGAAGGCGCGATAAAGGTAGGACGAGCCGTCCACAAGGACGAGCGGAGTGGTATCTGTCATGCGTCAGGTCAACAATTTGAAAGTCATTGGGGCTAGAATGAAGGCATCATTCACGCAAAGGACAAGACTAACATGATTCGCAAACTTGGCTTTGGATTGGCCGCTTTCCTGCTGTTGGGCAGTGTTTCGGTCATGGCGCAGGACGCGGTCCCCACCGAGCCCGAGGTAACCATCCGTCAGGAAGGTGATCGCACGGTTGAGGAGTATCGGGTCAATGGCTTCCTCTATGCCATCAAGGTGACACCCAAGAGCGGTGCTCCTTACTATCTGGTGGCGGTCGACGAGGATGGCAACTATGTGCGGTCCGACCAGCCCAACGGCATGCGCATTCCGTCGTGGAAAATTTTCGAGTGGTGAGTTGAGGCATGTCCGTATTCACGCCGGTCAGCCGCGAGCAGCTGGACGCCTTTCTTGCCGGGTTTGAGGTCGGTCGGCTGATTGACTTTCAGGGCATCGACGGCGGCAGCGAGAACAGCAATTTCTTCGTCAGCTGCACTGGTGGGGAGTTTGTGCTCACCCTGATCGAGCGTGGCGACCCCGAAGCCTTGCCGTTCTTCGTTGAGCTGCTCGACTGTCTGCATCAGGCTGGCCTGGCCGTGCCTTATGCGGTCACCGATCGGCAGGGTCAGGCGCTGCATCAGCTCAATGGTAAGCAGGGCCTGCTGCAGCCGCGGCTGGCTGGGCGGCATGTCGAGCAGCCGGATGCGGCGCATTGTGAAGCGGTTGGTCGCTGGTTGGCGCAGCTGCATGCGGCTACCAGCGCTACACCGTTAGCCCGTCGCAGCGAGCGTGGCCTGCAGTGGATGCAGGCTCAGGCGACTGCTCAACTGTCGCACCAGCCGGGCTCGACCGGTGCGCTGTTGCAGGGTCTGATTGGGCTGCTTGAGCGCTGGCAGCAACAGCCGCCGGAGTTACCCTCTGCGGTGCTGCATGCGGATCTGTTCCGTGACAACGTGATGTTCGATGGGCACCACCTGAGCGGGGTGATCGACTTCTATAACGCCGCCTCTGGCTGGGCACTCTATGACGTCGCCATCGCGGTTAATGACTGGTGCCTGGATGAGGCCAGAGCGCTGGAACCCCGGCGCGTCCGCGCGCTGTTGGCGGGTTATGCGGGGCTGCGGCGTTTTACCCCGGCCGAGCAGGAGTGCTGGCCTGACATGCTGCGGCTTGCTGCGTTGCGATTCTGGTTGTCCCGGCAGATTGCGGCAGAGCAGCACGCCGGTCAGGCCGGTGTGCTGGTCAAGGATCCCGAGCATTTTCTGCAGTTGTTAAAACAGCATCAGCAGGTTTCTGTAGGTCTGCCTTTGGCCCTCTAGCGTTGCTTCGTTAGCTGCTTCGCGTTGTGCAGCGCACCATTGATCCGTGTAGCGCGAACCAGTCGGGTAGAGTACGGTCATAGCGCAGGAGGCGACATAATCCTGTGTTCGCTCCGCGGAGCCCTGCTGCATGCTGATTGCCCACCTGCCATCCGGCTATATTCTTTCCAGTTACCTTGTGGAGCGCGCGCGTCGTCTGCCTGTGCGGCCCTCCTGGCTGCTGGTCGCCGGCATGTTCGGCGCTATAGCGCCTGACTTGGATATGTTTTATTTCCACTTCGTCGATATGGGCATGAAACATCATCACCGCTACCCGAGCCACTGGCCGCTACTGTGGCTTGGGCTGATTGCGGGCTCGCTGTTACTGGCAAGGTTTCGTCGTGAGGCTGCGGCTGGTTGGTTGGCTCTGACCTTCAGCCTGGGCGGTATGCTGCATGTGTCGCTGGATACGTTGGCTGGGGATATCTGGTGGCTGGCGCCGTTCGTCGATCAGCGCTTTGCCCTGGTCACGGTTACCGCCCGCTACAAGCCCTGGTGGCTGAATTTCGTTGTGCACTGGGTATTTCTGGTCGAACTGTCGATCTGCGCCTGGGCGGTTTGGCGCTGGCGCATCAGGCGCGGCTGGATGCCTGGCGCGCACTCGAAGTCTACAGAGAGTGCCTGTTAGAGCGATTCCAGGCAGACAGCCCAGCTGCCGGTCAGCGAGTTCAAGAGTTCGATATAGCCGTCTGCACTGACAGTAATGTCAGCACCAAGCGGGTCAAGCTGTGCGGTTTCGACCGGCAGGCCCTCGGTCAGGCTGTTGATCAGTCGTGGGGTGAATTGAGGTTCGCTGAATACACAGGCACGGCCGGCGCTGCGCAGTTGATCACGCAGGGCGTTGACGTGGCGGGCGCCGGGCTGAATCTCATGGGCCAGGCTGAATACACCACGGTGCTCGATGCCCAGATATTCTTCCAGATAACCGTAACCGTCGTGAAAGACGAAGTAGGGTTTGTCTTTCAGCGTTGCGAAGCGCGCGCTCAGCTTTTCCTGCTCGGCATTGATGCGCGTTTCGAAGCGCTGCAGGTTGGCGTCCAACTGCAGCGCTTGCTCCGGGTAAAGCGGCGCCAGGTCTGCCTTCATCCACTGGGCGATGGTTAGCGCGTTGGCCGGTGACAGCCAAATGTGTGGGTCCAGGTTGCCGGCGTCGTGATGGTGATCGTCGTGACCGTGTTCGGCATGCTCTTCATCGAATTCGCGCAATACCAAGCCCGGGACCTTCATCAGCTCGCGTGCCTGCGGGTTATCGTGCAGCAGGCTATCGAGGAAACGCTCAAGATCGGGGCCGACCCAGTAGATGCGCTCGGCGTTGGCCAGGGTGCGACGGTCTGAGGGGCGCAGAGCGAAGGCGTGGGGAGAGGCACCTGGTGGGAGCAATACCGCGGGTTCGTCGATACCCTCGAGCAGTGCGGCACTGATCTGCTGAATCGGCTTGATGCTGGTCAGCACGCGGCTGTCTGCCAAACAAGAAGAAGACAGCAGCAGGCCGATGGCCAAGGCCAGCAGGGAACGGATCGACATGGGAATACCTCGGAAAGCAGAATTGTTATATGATAACAGGTCATTGACCTCTGAAAAGTCCCGGCTGTCATTCGATCCGCGGGACGCAGCCAGCGAGGCGGCAGCATGAGCGACTCCACGACCCTTCCTGATCCACAACAGCCACATAATCATGCGCACTGCGTCAGCCATGCGCTGAGCGCGGCCGAGCAGGTCTGCGCTCGAGACGGGGTGCGCTTCACCACCTTGCGCAAGCGTGTGCTTGAGCTGGTTTGGCAAAGCCATAAACCCCTTGGTGCCTACGACATTCTGGAAACGTTGTCGCGCGACGATGGTCGCCGCGCTGCGCCGCCGACGGTGTATCGGGCGCTGGACTTCCTGCAGGAGCAGGGGTTGGTCCATCGGATTGCTTCACTGAATGCGTTCATTGGCTGCCCTAGCCCGGAACACCGGCATCAGGGGCACTTTCTGATCTGCCTCAACTGCCACATCGCTATCGAGCTGGAACAGTCCGGTATCAGCGATGCAATTGCTGCAGCCGCTGCGGCGCAGGGGTTTGCGGTCAACAGTGAAACCGTGGAAATCGGCGGGCTATGCGCCCAGTGTCAGGCGGCGGCATGAGCGAGGAGCTGCTATCTCTCAAGCAGGTCAGCCTGCGGCTCAATGCCACCGATGTGCTGGAAGGGGTCAATCTCAGCGTCAAACGTGGTGAGATCGTTACCCTGATCGGCCCCAACGGGGCGGGCAAGACCAGCCTGGTACGTATCGTTCTTGGCCTGCTCAAGGCCAGTGGCGGCAAGGTCTGGCGCCGCTCTCGTCTGCGTATTGGCTACATGCCGCAGAAGCTGCAGATTGATCCGTCATTGCCGCTGACGGTGTTGCGCTTCTTGTTGCTGGTGCCCGGTACCAAACGCCCGGCCGTCGAGGCGGCTCTCCAGGAAGTCGGCGCCGAGCATCTGCTGGCGCGGCCGCTGCAGCAGGTATCTGGCGGCGAGTTGCAGCGTATTCTGCTGGCCCGGGCGCTGTTGCGTCAGCCCGACCTGCTGGTGCTGGATGAGCCGGTGCAGGGCGTTGACGTCAACGGTCAGATTGAGCTGTACCAGCTGATTACCCGACTGCGCGACCGTTATGGTTGCGGCGTGCTGATGGTTTCCCATGATCTGCATCTGGTGATGGCGACAACCAATACCGTCGTCTGCCTCAATCGCCACGTCTGCTGCTCCGGGCACCCCGAGCAGGTCAGTCTGGACCCGGCTTTTGTCGCCATGTTCGGCGATCAAGCCAGCGCGCTGGCGGTTTATAACCACCATCACGATCACGCCCACGATCTGCACGGCGAAGTCGTGCCCCACGAACACAGCCACGGACCTGACTGCAAGCATGCCTGATTTTCTTGTTTACGCACTGCTGGCCGGTTTGGCACTGGCGCTCGTTGCTGGCCCGCTTGGTTCCTTTGTGGTCTGGCGGCGGATGGCCTATTTCGGTGACACGCTCTCGCACTCGGCACTGCTCGGTGTGGCGCTTGGCATGTTGCTCGACATCAATCTGACTCTCGCGGTGACGGTTGGCTGCGTGCTGATCGCGGTACTGCTGGTAGCGTTGCAGCATAAAGAATGGCTGGCCAGCGATACCCTGTTGGGGATTCTGGCGCACAGCACGCTGTCGCTTGGGCTGGTGGTGTTGGCGCTGACGGAAAACGTGCGGGTCGATCTGATGGCCTATCTGTTCGGTGACCTGCTCGCCATCAGTTTGAATGAACTGGGCTGGATGATCGGTGGGCTGATCGTGGTGCTGGTGCTGATGAGCGTACTCTGGCGCAGCCTGCTGTCGATCACCGTGCATGAGGAACTGGCGCGGGTTGAAGGCTTGCCAGTGACGGCGATCCGGCTGGCGCTGATGCTGCTGATTGCCATCGTCATTGCGGTGGCGATGAAGGTGGTGGGTGTGCTGCTGATTACCTCGTTGCTGATCATTCCGCCAGCGGCGGCGCAGCGCCACGCGCGAACCCCTGAGCAGATGGCGCTGGGCGCCAGTGTGCTGGGAATGCTGGCTGTGCTTGGCGGGTTGGCGCTGTCATGGCACCTCGACACGCCCGCAGGCCCCTCGATTGTGGTCTGCGCGGCGGCGATGTTCATGCTGGCGCTGGCAATTCCGCGCCGCAGCTGAGCAGCGCCTATTCGGCGCTGATGATCCGTGGCAGCCACTGGGCCAGTTTGTCGGTATCCAGTGGTGGACGAATGAAGCCGACATAGCGACCGCTGGGGTCGACAATGATGACCTGGCCGCTGTGATCCACCAGATAGTTTTCGCTGCTGGTGTCCGGCTCGATGTAGGCGACCGACAGGGCTTTGGCTAGCGCGGCCAGTTGCTCGGAGTCGCCGGTAGCACCGGCAAAGCCGGCGTTGAAGAAGTCCAGATAGGTTGCCAGTTGCTCCGGGGTATCGCGATTCGGGTCTACGCTGATCAGCGTTACCTGTAGTTGGTTGCGCGTATCCTCGGGCAGCTTTTGCGTCAGTTGCCGCAGTTCGGCCAACGTGGTCGGGCAAATGTCCGGGCAGAAGGTGTAGCCAAAGAACAGCAGATCCCACTGACCGTTCAGGTCATCGCGCCCCCAAGGCTGGGCCGCTGCCGACTCCAGGCTTATGTCGGGTATCGGTCTGGGCGTGTCGAACAGGTAGATCCCTGCCTGTTGCAAGGCGGTGCGATCCAGCGGCGCTGGCCGCATGACCTTGTTGACGACCGCCCCCACCACCAGCGCGATGCTCGCTACACAGACCAGTACGGTTTTCTGTACCCCGGTTAAAGCCATCCAGCCACCTCGATATAGTGGTCCAGCAACAGGGCCACGAACAGCCACAGCAGGTACCACAGTGAATACTTGAAGGTCTTGATGGCCGCATGCGGACGGCTGTTACGAAGCAGGGCGATGGCCCAGTCAATAAAGCGCAGGCCCAAAACCAATGCAGCCACCAGATAGAGCGGGCCGCTCATGTGAATCACGAACGGCAGCAGGCTCACGGCGAGCAGGATAAAGGTATACAGCAGAATGTGCAGCTTGGTGTAGTGCTCGCCGTGGGTGACCGGCAGCATGGGGATGTCGACCTTGGCGTATTCCGCCTTGCGGTGAATCGCCAGCGCCCAGAAGTGTGGCGGTGTCCAGGCGAAGATGATCAACACCAGCAGCAGCCCCTCGGCCTGAATCTGCCCGGTGACGGCGGTCCAGCCGAGCAGCGGCGGCGCTGCACCGGCGACACCGCCAATAACGATGTTCTGCGGCGTCGCGCGTTTGAGAAAGGCCGTGTAGACAAGGGCATAGCCAAGCAGGGAGGCCAGGGTCAGCACTGCAGTCAGGGTGTTTACCCACGACAGCAGCACGGCCAAGCCTGCACTGCCAAGCAGGATGGCGAAGAGCACCGCATTGAGTGGCTCTACCCGTCCTTGCGCCAGCGGACGGCGCTGGGTGCGTGCCATGTGGATATCGATTCGGCGGTCGACCACGTGATTCACCGCCGCCGCAGACCCCGCGCACAGGGCGATGCCGAGATTGCCCAGCAGCAGCGTACTCCAGGGCACTGCCTGGTCACTGGCCAGCAGCATGCCGATGGCTGAGGTGATGATCATCAGTGCGACGACCTTGGGCTTGGTCAGTTCCAGATAGTCGCGCCAGCCAGCTCTGACCGGCACCGCATGAGTAATGCTCGCCATGGTCTGTTCCCCCTGTCGGTGCGTTTGGCGCACCTGTGTTGTTGTATCCGGAGTATGGATGCCTCAGGCGTGGCTCGCCAGTGAGCGACGCGGCCGTGCTACCAGTCGAACCCGTTCCGGCGCCGGTGCGCGCAGGCGATAGTTGACGGTCAGCGTGCACAGCAGCAGCAGTGCGGCCATGCCGTTATGCGCAACGGCGACCGCCAGCGGCAGAGCCGCCAGTACGTTGGTAATGCCAAGACTGACCTGTGCTACCAAGGCCAGAGACAGCAATACCGAAAGTCCGCGCAGCTGTGCCCGCCAGAGCTGCCAGCCCAGCAGCAGCACAAAAAAGGTGGTCACGAGCGCACCGAGGCGGTGAGTGAAATGAATGGCGGTACGGCCCGGCCCTTCCAGCATGCCGCCGAGGTAATTCGGGCCGATCTCCTGATGCAGTAGATTGAATCCGGTGTGAAAGTCCATCTCCGGCCACCATTCACCATGGCAGGTGGGCAGGTCGATACAGGCGACCGCGGCATAGTTGGTGCTGGTCCAGCCGCCGAGCATGATCTGTACGATCACCACGGCCAGGGTCACCTTCGCCAACGAACGCAGGCGCATTATCGGTCGGCTGGGGTTTAGCGCCGGCAGCCGACCAGACAGACGCAATACCAGTAGCAGCAGCAGGCTGAGGGTAGCGAAGCCGCCCAGCAAGTGCGCGGTTACTACTTGCGGCCAGAGTTTCAGGGTGACGGTCCACATCCCGAACAGTGCCTGACATACCACCAGTGCCAGCAGGCCAAGGCTCAGGCCGGTCGGATAGTCCGGGTTGCGACGCTGGCTGATTCCGATTGCGGTAAGGGCGAGGATGACCAGCCCGAGGGTGCCGGCAGCGTAGCGGTGAATCATTTCAGCCCAGGCCTTGAAGGCTTCGACCGGGTCGTCCGGGAAGCGCAGCTGCGCCGTTTCCAGCGCGTGATCGCTTTGCGGCACGGTCAGAAAGCCGTAGCAGCCGGGCCAGTCCGGGCAGCCGAGCCCGGCATGCACCAGCCGGGTGTAGGCACCGAGAATCACGACGATAAAGCAGAGTATCAGCCCTGCCAGAGCGAGTTTGTAGCCGGGTTTACGCATGGCTCAGCCCACCTTGGAGAGTTTCAGCAGACGTTTCAGGTCATCCAGCAGGTTTTTGCCGGGCTGACTGGCACTGTGGTGCAGCACGACGCGGCCGAGTGGGTCGACCAGCCAGAGCTGCGGGCCAATCAGCCAGCTGTCGGGCTGGGTCTGCAGGCTGTGCAGGTAGGCGTTGCTGTCGAATTGGCCGCGCTGCAGGCGCGGAAATTCGCTTTCCAGTCGTGTCAGTTCATCGTCGCGCAGGGCGACCGGTGAAGCCAGGACATGCTCGACGCGGTCTGCCTCGCGGCCGACGGCTACATTGATCTGCCGGGCCTCGTGGATCAGCGCCATGCACTCACGTTCGCAGGCGCCGGTGTGGGTCACCAGTAGCCGCCAGGGGGCGCCATAGCCGATTGGTTCGAGCGCCAGTTGCCAGTCGCTGAGCTGGATGGCCGGTTCGACCATGGCGGATTTGTTTGAATGCGCCTGCGGCACGCCGATGCCGAAGTGCGCCATCAGCGCGGCGAGCAGAATGGGTACTACCACGACGCCGATGACGGCGAGCAGCTTGAGCTGGCCGCGCGGGCGTTGCTGGGTCTGGTCAGGCTCGGTGAGGCTCATCATTATTATTCCCCCGATGGTCGGGCCGAAAACCGGCCCAGATAAAAAGTGCGGTCAGGGCGGCGGCGAGGCTGAACCACTGAATTGCATACCCGGTATGGCGGCTTGCGCTCATCGGCAGCGCTGGCCAGTCGAGCTGCAGTACGGCGGCGGAGCCCTCGCCGGTCAGCCGGACGCTCCAGTCTTGTAATGCAATGCCGGATTCCGCTCTTAGCGCCTTGAGGTCGAGTTGGGCTATTACACATGGCGTGCTTTGGGCGCCACATTGGCGGTTGCCTGGGCGCCAGCCAGCGCTATTGGCAGGTACCTTTTCGGCAAGCAGTTGCAGCTCGCCGGCGGGTGTATTGAACGCAGGCGCCAGACGCCGGTCGGGCCATGGCAGCCAGCCGCGATTGACCAACAACCATTCGCCGCTGGTGTCGTGAAAGGCCTGCAGTACCTCAACACCGGCTTGCCCGTCACGGGTGCGGTTATCCAGCAGCCAGGTGTGCTGGCGGTCAAGGTGTCCTCTCAAAATCAGCGGCTGCCAGTCTGTTGGGGGCTGCTGGGTTACCGCTGCGAGAGGCAACGCGGGGGTCTGATGCAGGGCGTCGATTGATGCCTGCATGGTCTGCTTTTCTGTCGCGCGCTGCAGTTGCCAGCTGCCAAGTCCGAGCAGAACCGGCAGCAAACACAAGGTGAATACCCACAGCGGCCAGCCAGGCGCAAAGCGGCGGCTGCGCGGGCTGGAGTCAGCGAGCAGCATGGTGCGCCCTCGCTATACTTGAGCCCAACATAACAACAAGAAGGGGACGCCCATGTGGCTCAAGATGGCCATTTTGATTCTGCTGGCGCTGATCGTGATCAGTCTGTTTAGCGGCCTGTTTTTTCTGATGAAAGACACGGATGGTCGCGGGCGGCTGGTAACCGCCCTGAGCGTGCGCATCAGCCTGACGATCCTGCTGGTGGGCCTGATCGCCTGGGGCTTCTGGTCGGGCAACCTGGTCTGGAATACGCCCTGGTTGCATTAACAGCACGCGGACCCGCATCGCTTAGACGATGTAGACAAAGATGAACAGGCCGACCCAGACAACATCAACGAAGTGCCAGTACCAGCTGGCCGCTTCGAAGCCGAAGTGCTGTTGCGGTGTGAAGTGACCCTTGGTGATGCGGATCAGCATGATCGCCAGAATCAGTGTGCCCATGGTCACGTGGGCACCATGGAAGCCGGTAAGCATGAAGAAGGTGGCACCGTAGATGCCGGAGTTCAGGGTCAGCCCCAGATCCTGGTATGCGTGCTGGTACTCCAACGCCTGCAAAATCAGAAACACGGTGCCCAATGCTACCGTCAGACCGAGCCAGGCCTTGGTGGCGCCGCGCTTGTCGGCTCGCAGTGCATGGTGGGCAAAGGTGACGGTGACGCTGGAAGAAATCAGCAGGATGGTATTTATCAGCGGCAGTTGCCAAGCGCTGATCACCTCTTTCGGGCCGGGGAAGGTTGCTGGGTCAGGGTTGACCATCAGCGGCCACTGGTAGACGAACTCGGGCCAGAGCATGTTGGTCACGCCCTTGTCACCCTCGCCACCGAGCCATGGTCCGGCGAAGGTGCGTACATAGAACAACGCGCCGAAGAACGCGGCGAAGAACATCACCTCTGAGAAAATAAACCAGCCCATGCCCATGCGAAAGGAGCGGTCCATCTGAGGGCTGTAGAGCCCCTCGCGGCTTTCCTTTACCACGTTGCTGAACCAGCCGAACATCATCCAGGCGATGGTCAGCGCGCCGGCGAAGAATATCCACTTGCCGAGGCTGCCGCCAGCACCCGCGTTGTCGCCATTCATCATGCTGCCGGCGCCAAATACGGTCAGCAGCAGACCGACGGAGGCAATGATCGGCCACTTGCTCTGGGCCGGAACGTAATAGGTTTCGTGATTGGCCATCTGTTGTTCTCCTTGTCCGGCAATCTTGCTCAGTGAGCCTGGGCTGACGCTTCCGTCAGCTTGTCAGGCATCCGCTCAGAAACATCAAACAGGGTGTAGGCCAGAGTCAGGTGCTTCACGTCGACTGGCAGTGCCGGGTCGATAATGAAGCGCACTGGCATCTCTACGCTTTCCCCTGGTTGCAATACCTGCTGGGTAAAACAGAAGCATTCGGTCTTGTGGAAAAAAGCCGCGGCCTTGGCTGGCGAGACGCTGGGAATGGCTTGCGCCACCATCGGCCGATCGGTCGGATTGTGGGCGTGGAAAACCATTTCGCGGGTTTCGCCCGGATGCAGGCTGAGTTGCTCTGCATCCGGATTGAAGCCCCACGACATGCCCTGCGCCCGCGTGGCGACGAACTGCACCCGCAGGGTGCGGCTCTCGTCGATGTGCTCTACCTGTTGCTGGTAGGCGGTGTTGCTGGTTTTGCCGTTGATCCCCAGGGCATCGCACATCACGTCATACAGCGGCACCATCAGAAAACCGAAGGCAAACATGCCGACGACCGTCAGTACCAGTCTTACCACGACAGGCTTGTTGGACTGCTGCTCGCTCATGGCCAGCGCCTCCGCTTACTTCACCTCGGGTGGAGTGGTGAAGGTGTGGTACGGCGCCGGTGATGGCACGGTCCACTCCAGCCCCTCAGCCCCTTCCCAAGGACTGGCTGCTGCCTTCTTGCCACCCTTTATGCACTTGATGACGATGAACAAGAACAGCAGCTGGGTAACCCCGAACATGAAGGCGCCTACCGACGAGATCATGTTGAAGTTGGCGAACATCACGTTGTAATCGGGAATCCGGCGCGGCATCCCGGCCAAGCCGACAAAGTGCATCGGGAAGAACGCCAGGTTCATGCCGATGAAGCTCATCCAGAAATGGGTCTTGCCCAGTGTCTCGTCGTACATGTGGCCGGTCCATTTCGGCAGCCAGTAGTAGGCCGAGGCGAAGATGCCGAAGATCGCGCCCGGCACCAGTACGTAGTGGAAGTGCGCCACCACGAAGTAGGTGTCGTGGTATTGGAAGTCAGCCGGAGCAATCGCCAGCATCAGGCCGGAGAAACCGCCGATGGTGAACAGAATGACAAAGGCCACCGCAAACAGCATCGGTGTTTCGAAGGTCAGCGCGCCGCGGAACATAGTGGTCACCCAGTTGAACACCTTCACGCCGGTCGGTACCGCAATCAGCATGGTCGCGTACATGAAGAACAGCTCGCCGGTGATGGGAATGCCGACGGTGAACATGTGGTGCGCCCAGACGATGAACGACAGGAAGGCAATCGAGGCGGTGGCGTACACCATCGAGGTGTAGCCGAACAGCGGCTTGCGGCTGAAGGTCGGGATGATCTGGCTGACCGCACCGAACGCCGGCAGGATCATGATGTACACCTCGGGGTGACCGAAGAACCAGAAGATGTGCTGGAACATCACCGGGTCACCGCCACCCGCTGCGTTGAAGAAGCTGGTGCCGAAATGGATGTCCATCAGCATCATGGTCACCACGCCGGCCAGCACCGGCATCACCGCGATCAGCAGGAAAGCGGTAATCAGCCAAGTCCAGACGAACAGTGGCATCTTCATCAGGGTCATGCCGGGGGCGCGCAGGTTGAGGATGGTGGCGATGATGTTGATCGCGCCCATGATCGAGCTGATACCGGCCAGATGAATGGCAAAAATGAAGAAGGTGACGCTTGGTGGCGCGTAGGTTGTCGACAACGGTGCATAGAATGTCCAGCCAAAGTTCGGGCCGCCCCCTTCCATGAACAGTGTCGCCACCAGCAGCCCGAAGGCCATTGGCAACAGCCAGAAGCTGAAGTTGTTCATCCGCGGCAGCGCCATATCCGGCGCGCCGATCATTAGTGGAATCATCCAGTTGGCCAGACCGACAAAGGCCGGCATGACTGCACCAAAGACCATGATCAGGCCATGGGTAGTGGTCATCTGGTTGAAGAACTCGGGCTGCACCAGCTGCAGGCCCGGCTGGAACAGTTCGGCACGAATGACCATGGCCATCGACCCGCCGAGCAGGAACATGGCAAAGCTGAACCACAGGTACATGGTGCCGATGTCTTTGTGGTTGGTCGTCAGCACCCAGCGCATCAGGCCCTTGGCAGGACCGTGAGCATGGTCGTGGTGATGGGTATCGATCACAGCACTCATGGCAGGTCTCCTATTGGCCTTCTTTGGCTTTCAGCACATCGACGGGGGAGAGCATTTCGCCGGTGTCGTTGCCCCAGGCGTTGCGCTCGTAGGTGATTACGGCAGCGATGTCGACTTCAGACAGCTGCTTGCCGAAGGCCGCCATGGCGGTGCCGGGTTTGCCGTTGAGCACGATGTCCAGGTGCGCGGCCATGTCTTGAGTGACGATCGGACTGCCCTTGAGTGCCGGGAACATCGGCGGCAGGCCCTCGCCATTGGGCTGGTGACAGGAGGCGCAGGCGGTGGCGTAGGCCTTCTCGCCGCGCTCGATCAGCTCTTCGAGCGTCCAGTTCTTCTCGCGCAGTTCGGCTTCTTTGGCTGCTGCTGCCTTCTGCTCGGCCAGCCAGGTGTCGTATTCGTCCTGCGGCAGAACTTGCACTACGACCGGCATGAAACCGTGGTCCTTGCCGCAGAGTTCGGTGCACTGGCCGCGGTAGATGCCCGGTTCTTCTACCCGGGTCCAGGCTTCGTTGATAAAGCCTGGAATGGCGTCCTTCTTGACCGCAAAGTCCGGCACCCACCAGGAGTGGATGACGTCGGAAGCCGTTACCAGGAAGCGCACCTTCTTGCCGACCGGGATCACCAGCGGGTTGTCTACCTCGAGCAGGTAGTCGGGGCTCTTGGCACTGACGTTGGTGATTTCATCCCGTGGCGTGGTAAGGGTGCTGAAGAAGCTGACGCCCTCGCCGACGTATTGATACTGCCAACGCCATTGATAGCCGGTGACCAGGATATCTACGTCGGCTTCGTCGGCGTCGTAGATTTCGATCAGGGTTTTGGTGGCCGGAACAGCCATGACGATGAGGATTACCAGCGGGATGACCGTCCAGAGGATCTCGACGCCGACGTGTTCGTGGAAGGTCGCCGGTTTGCTGTCCTCGGATTTGCGATGCATCAGCATCGACCAGAACATGACACCGAACACGACGATGCCGATGACCACGCAGATCCAGAAAATGGTCATGTGCAGATCGAACACGGATTGACTGACTTCAGTGACGCCTCGGCGCATGTTGACGCCCCATTCGGCCTGGGCCGACAGGCCAAGCGCACACAGGGACAGGCCAACCGGCCAGGTGATTGCAGCTCGCAACATTCCCGGTTCCCCTTTATTGTTTTTATCGCTTCCGGTGCACGGAATGAGGGGTATCAAGCAGGTACATCACTGCGCAGATACCCGAAACCGCAGGATGCGCAGCGCGAAGAACGCGGTGTATCACCCCCCGGTCGGAACTCCCCCACAGGCTACCGACAATCCGAGTATAGACAGGGGTTCTGCCTTCGCAATGTTGGGACGATATTTGTCAGCAGGGCTACAAGGCCGATTTGGCGAGGGATGGGCAAGAGGCTGGGAGAGAGGGTGACGTTTTTATGTCAATTCAGTCTAATGCCTCCCGATGAGTCACTTTGACGGAGTGGGACACCTCTGCTAGGTTTTCCCGCAATGTGAATGATATCAATGTGCTGCTGGGCTCCCGCAGCAGTTAGCCGTCGTTGTGGAGTTTCCAAATGAATATCACAGGCCTTAAAAGCCGTATCGCCGAAGCTATGGCGCAACCGGACTCGATTGAGGGCATGCGGCGCTGGTTGGCCTCCCGAGTTCCTGCGCTGCACCCATCAATTCGCTTGGAAAGCAATGAAGTGGATACGCTGCAAAGCTTTGTTCAGGCCTATATTGAGCAGGTGCCCAATGTTCTCGAGGCCGCTGCCGCGGTGGCAAAAGAGGCCCAGCTGCGTGAAAGATTGTTGCCGGTGCTGAAGGTTGCCGAAGCCTTTTTCCTGCAGCCGCCGGGTTTGCCCGCGGAACACAAGGGGCTGATTACCCTGCTGGACGAAGCCTACCTGGCCCACCGACTGGTTGAAGAGGTCAATGACCTGTATGTCGCCCACGGCGTGGCGCCGCTGATTCCGATGGATATCACCCGTGCCAATCTGATCGTGCACCAGTTGATGGGTGACACCTTTGCCAATCAACTGGATGCTGCGGTCGAGGCGGCAGTTGCCGGCCTGTTGCCGGATGATCTGTTTGAGTCGGAGGCGTTCAAGGCCTATCAGGCCCAGCAGGATCCGGCAGGCGTGCGCCAGTTGTGGGCTCAGTGGCCGTGCATGTCGCAGCAGTTGGGGGTTGATATCGAGCTGCGTGGCGCCGCGTGATGTCGCGCTCCGGCTCAGCGTAACTGAGCCGGACGCAGGACGGAGTCAGTCCTTTTTCTTCAGCCTTGGGTTCGGGAAGAACTGTACCGTTTGCGAGGTCGGTTTGGCGGGTGCCTTGCGTCCCTCATTAACCCGTGTGGTCAGCTCTTTGGGTACCGAGTTGCCGCGCGCATCCAGCGTATCGGCGTAGCCGCAGCTTACGCACTCGCGGTGCGGTACGCCGTCTTCCTCATACATCTTGATCGTGTCCATGGCGCTGCACGCCGGGCAGACCGCGCCAGCGATAAAGCGTTTTGTCGGGCCCTGACTCATGCGGCTTCTCCGGTCAGACCCGAGTGGCGCAGCAGCGGGTCAATCGACGGCTCACGGCCGCGGAACGCGACGAATAGCGCCATCGGAGCCTCGCTGCCGCCACGAGCGAGAATGTTGTCACGGAAAGCACGGCCGGTCTCGGCATTCAGGACACCCTCTTCCTCGAACCGCGAGAAGGCGTCAGCCGAGAGTACTTCGGCCCACTTGTAGCTGTAGTACCCCGCCGCGTAGCCGCCGGCGAAGATATGACTGAAGCCGTTCTGGAAGCGGTTGAAGGCCGGCACCTTGACCACCGCAATTTCCTCACGCACCTGATCCAGCACCTGTTGCGCGCTCAGCTCCGGCTGCTTGCGTACGTGCAGTTCAAAGTCGAACAGCGAGAACTCAATCTGGCGCAGCATGCCAAGGCCCGACTGGAAGTTCTTGGCCGCCAGCATCTTGTCCAGCAGGTCCTGTGGCAGTGGCTCGCCCGATTCATAGTGGCTGGAAATCAACCCAAGACCCTCCGGTTCCCAGCACCAGTTCTCCATGAACTGGCTCGGCAGCTCGACCGCGTCCCAAGCCACGCCGTTGATGCCGCTGGCCGAGGCGTAGTTCACCCGGGTCAGCAGGTGATGCAGACCGTGACCGAACTCGTGGAACAGGGTGGTGACTTCGTCGTGAGTCAGCAACGCCGGCTTGCCGCCAACGGCTGGGGTGAAGTTGCAGACCAGATAGGCAATCGGGCGCTGCAATGCGCCGTCGGGCAGCAGACGGCGGTCACGGCAGCCGTCCATCCAGGCGCCGCCGCGCTTGTTGGCGCGCGCGTACAGGTCGAGGAAGAAGCGGCCAATGACTTCGCCGTGTTCGATTACTTCAAACAGGCGCGCGTTCTTGTGCCAGCGCTCGAACTCGGCGACCTCACGCAGCTCGATACCGTAGAGTTTCTGGACGATGGAGAACATGCCGTTGATCACGGTATCGATCGGGAAGTACGGGCGCAGCATTTCCTGGGAAATGGCGTAGCGCTGCTGGCGCAACTGCTCACTGTAGAAACCGACGTCCCATGGCTGCAGATCGTCGCAGCCCTGTTCGGCGGCGAAGGCCTTCAGGGCTGCCAGGTCCTGTTCTGCGAACGGTTTGCTGCGCGCACCCAGATCACGCAGGAAGCCCAGCACCTGGTCGGTGCTTTCGGCCATCTTGGTTGCCAGCGACAGCTCGGCATAGTTGGCGAAGCCGAGCAGCTCGGCCAGTTCCTGACGCAGACCGAGGATCTCGTCGATTACCGGGCCGTTATCGAATTGACCGGCGTTCGGGCCCTGATCGGAGGCGCGGGTACAGAACGCGGTGTAGACCTCTTGGCGCAGTGCACGGTCGGTGGCGTAGGTCATGACCGGGAAGTAGCTGGGGAACTCCAGCGTGATAAACCAGCCATCCAGCTCGCGTGCTTCGGCGGCCTGCTTGGCCTGGGCCAGTGCGGACTCGGGCAGCCCGTCGAGCTGGGCTGCGTCGGTGATGTGCTTGGTCCAGGCTTGGGTCGCGTCCAGTACCTGGTTGGAGAAGGTGCTCTGCAGCTCGGACAGGCGCATCTGCAGTTCGCCGTAGCGCTTCTGCTGCTCCGGCGGCAGCGCAATGCCCGACAGCCGGAAGTCTCGCATGGCGTGCTCAAGAATCGTTTGCTGGGCCTTGTCCAGGGTAGCGAACTCGTCACTGTCAGCCAGTTGCTGGTAGGCATCAAACAGCGCCTGGTTCTGGCCCATCTCGGTGTAGTACTGACTCAGCAGCGGCAGGCAGCTCTCGTAGGCTTCGCGCAGCTCGGGGCTGTTCATTACCGCATTGAGGTGGCTGACCGGCGACCAGGCGCGGCCCAGGCGTTCGCCCATGTCGTCCTGTGGCTCGATCAGGTTGGCCCAGGTCCACTGCGCGGGCGGATTGGCCAACAGGGCGTCGAGCTGCGCCCGGTTGTCGGCCAGAATCTGCTCGATGGCCGGCTTGACGTGCTCGGCACGGATCTCGGCGAAGGGGGGCAGATCGTAGGGTTGCAGCAACGGATTGGGCATGACGGGTATCCTGATTCAGGCGATGACTTACAATGCGTCCATGGTAATCGACCCGGACGCGCTTGGCATCGTAACGGCGTTAGATGTTTTCAATGACGGCGATAGCCGCAAAATTCAAGGGTGAAGCGATGAACGTACGTGGATTCAGGGACTGGCAGCCGGTACTGGGCGACCGGGTTTTCGTTGATCCATCGGCGGTAGTTTTGGGCGATGTGCAGCTTGGCGACGACTGCTCGGTATGGCCTGGCGCGATCATCCGCGGTGACATGCACAGCATTCGTGTCGGCGACCGTACTAGCGTGCAGGATGGCAGCGTGCTGCACATCACTCACGCCGGCCCGTTCAATCCGGACGGGTATCCGCTGAATATCGGCGACGACGTGACCATCGGCCACAAGGTGCTGCTGCATGGCTGCACTATCGGCAGCCGGGTGCTGGTAGGTATGGGCAGCATCGTTATGGATGGCGCTGTGGTCGAAGATGAGGTGATCATCGGTGCCGGCTCTCTGGTGCCGGCTAACCGCACGCTGGAGAGTGGTTACCTGTATATGGGCAGCCCGGCCAAGCAGGTGCGAGCGCTGACTGAAAAGGAACGCGCCTTTTTTACCTACTCGGCGGCCAACTACGTTCGTCTGAAGGATCAGCATCTGCTGGAGAACTGGGCTTCCAGCTGAGCTGCGGTTGGCTATACTGCTGGCCGACGGAATTTCAGCGGGCAGGGCAGGCCAGTGCAGAAACAGCAGGGAATGGAGCGGCGTACCGGTGCCGGGCTGGAGGATTCAGCCCGCAGGATGCTGCTGCGGCTGATCTTCAGTTGTACCGGGCTGGTGCTCTGCGGTTTTGCCCTGCTGCAGTTTCGCAATGACAATGCACTGTTGGCGACGCTGGAGATCCTCGTCGGCAGCTTCCTGCTCTGGGCGGCCTGGAAGATTACCCGGGTGCGTTGGCTGACACCCTGGATCTACGGCTACTTGCTGCCCACCTTCTGCTTCCAGCTCTACATCATGTTGATGCCTGACGCTTCCATGACAGCGTTCGTTTGGGTCTACATGGTGCCTATCTTGGCTTACCTGCTGCTCGGGCGGCGGGCTGGGCTGATGCTCTCCGTGCCCTTTATGCTGGCGGCCGCGGTTCTGTACCTGCTGCGCTACGCGGATATGGAATCCGCTGCCGGACTGATTGATGTGGGCAACGCCGTGATTTGCGGTTTGATGATTTTGCTGTTTGTGCACTTCTACGAGGGCCGTCGTGCTGTGGCTCAGCACTCGCTCGAACGCATGGCCCAGAGGGACGGCCTCACGGGGGTCTACAACCGCGCGCGATTCCAGCAGCTGTTTGCCCAGTACGTCGAGCAGGGCCAGCGCAGCAGCGATGGTTTCGCGCTGGTGCTGCTGGATGTGGACCACTTCAAGCAGGTCAACGATAGCTGGGGTCACGAAGCCGGCGACCGCGCGCTGCAGCATCTGTGTCGAGTGCTGGGCAAGCGGCTGCGCAGCAGCGATGTGATCGGCCGGCTTGGTGGCGAGGAGTTTGGCCTGCTGCTGCACAACACCGATGCGGTAGCAGCTGAGCAGCTGGTGCAGACGCTGTGTGAGCAGCTCGAGCGCTCTCCACTGGTCTGGCAGGACCGGCCGCTGCAGCTTACGGCAACCTTTGGCGTCGCCTGCTGGCCGCGCGATGCGGATGATGCGGCAGGGCTCTATCGCTGCGCCGACCAGCGACTCTATCGGGGCAAGGCCTTCGGGCGCAATCGGGTCATCAGCGAGGGCGGCCCACTGTTGGTCAGTGATATCGGCTGAGCCCGTTTCGGCCTGCGGATTGGCGGCCAATCAAGTCTGTGAATAGTAGGTGGTTCGGTGCTGGCAGCGGCGCCGGTTCGTTTATGATCCGAGAGTTCGCGGAGTAATCCGCCCATTCATTCAAGTCAAACAAGAGGCACTCCATGTCTGCTCATATCAACCGCAAGATCGTCCTAAACAAGCGCCCGCAGGGTGAAATTCAGGACGGTGACCTGGTTCTGACCGAAGAGCCGGTTCGTGAGCTCAAGGACGGCGAAGTACTGATCAAGACCCTGTGGCTGTCGCTGGACCCCTACATGCGCCCGCGCATGAACGACAGCAAGGGCTACATGGACCCGATCGAAATCGGCGCGCCGATTGTCGGCGAAAGCGTTGGTCGCGTCGTCGAGTCCAAGTCTGATAACTATGCAGTGGGTGATGTCGTCACCGTCTATTCCGGCTGGCAGGAGTACTGCATCATTCCGGGCAACGCCGAGATGGTCTACAAGATCAAGGATCAGGGCGTGCCGCTGCAGACCTACCTGGGCGTTGCCGGCATGCCGGGCCGTACCGGCTACTGCGGTCTGATGTACGTTGGCAAGCCGAAGGCGGGTGAGACCGTTGTCGTGGCTGCTGCTTCCGGTCCGGTCGGTACCGTGGTCGGTCAAACTGCCAAGCAGGAAGGTTGCCGAGTTGTCGGCATCGCCGGTGGCCCGGAGAAGTGCCGTTACGTGGTTGAAGAGCTGGGTTTCGACGCCTGCATCGACTACAAGGCGGGCAACCTGGACGCTGATTTGGCTGCAGCCTGCCCGAATGGCATTGATGTGTACTTTGAAAACGTCGGTGGCGAGGTTGCCAAGGCAGTCGCCAAGCTGATCAACCCGGGTGCGCGCGTGCCGATCTGCGGTTATGTGTCTGCCTACAACGCGGAAGACCAGAGCAAGGTCGAAACCCCGTTCCATATCTTCGGCGCACTGGATCCCAAGCCGGAGCATCGCTTCTTCCTGGTCACCGAATGGCAGGACAAGCATCAGGAAATCACTGCTCTGCTGGCCGGCCAGGTTGCATCGGGCGCGCTGAAGTACAGCGAAACCGTTGCCGAAGGGCTGGAGAACGCGGTTGAAGCGTTCAAAGGCATGCTCAAGGGCAAGAACTTCGGTAAGCAGCTGGTTCATATCGCTGACTGATGTGGCTCTGCCTGTCTCGGGCGCGCAAGCGCCCGAGATAGCGCGCTTCCCCCGCTTTTTTGCTCGTTCGGGCACCTTCCTGTACGCCTTTCTGGCGACAACTTTCTGACCAGATCGACGACATTTGGTACAGAAACTGCATCTATCTGCACTATCCTGAGCCGCATAGCGTCAGACTGCTCGTCCGTCGCACCATTAGGGTGCGAGCCTGAACCGGCTGCGCTATCAAAGTGCCAGTTACCAAATGGAACAGGTAATGCCCATGCCCATCCCGATGCTTGATGTTCTGTGGTTGGTGTTGTGTGCCGGACTGGTGTTCAACATGCAGATCGGCTTTCTCTGTCTGGAGTCGGGGCTCACCCGGAGCAAGAACGCCATCAACGTGGCCGTGAAGAACATGGCTGACCTCAGCGTAGCGGTGTTCTGCTATTGGCTGTTCGGGTTCGGGCTGATGTTCGGCGGCAGCGCCGGGGGCTGGTATGGCGAGGGCTTCTCCATGCTGCCCTTCGCCGACACCTGGCACTCCGCGTTCTTCCTGTTTCAGGCGATGTTCTGCACCACGGCAGCGACCATCGTCTCCGGCGCTGCCGCCGAGCGCATGCGTTTCTCTTCCTACCTGCTGGTGACGTTGATCATCGCCGGGTTCATCTATCCGCTGTTTGGCCACTGGGCCTGGGGCGGGGTGTTTGCTGACGGGCTGGGCTGGCTGGCCGACCGGGGGTTTGTCGACTTTGCCGGATCAACAGTGGTTCACGGCGTCGGTGGTTGGGTGGCGTTGGCGGTGATTCTGATTCTGGGGCCGCGTCAGGGCCGCTTTGAGCAGGATCGCGATGGCCGCAGCATGCCTGGCTCCAACCTGCCGCTGGCGATGCTGGGCGCGTTGATGCTGATGTTCGGCTGGTTCGGCTTTAATGGCGGCAGCACGCTGAGCTTCGACGGCCGTGTACCGGGGATTATCGCCAATACGGTGCTGGCGGCGATCGCCGGTACGCTCGGCGGGATGGTGATGTCCTGGCTGCGCTGGCGGGTGGTTGACCCAGTCTATCCGCTCAATGGTTTGATCGCCGGCATGGTGGCGATTACCGCGGGTGCGCATGTGGTGGACGCCGCCTCGGCGTTCTTTATCGGGCTGATCGGTGCGTTGGTGATGTATCTGGCCGATCGACTGCTCATCCGTTTGCAGATTGACGATGCGGTCGGCGCGGTGCCGGTGCATCTGGCCAGCGGCATCTGGGGCACGTTGGCAGTGGCGCTGTTCGCCGACCTGTCGGCGCTGGGGACTGGCTTGAGTCGTGGTCAGCAGTTTATCGCTCAGCTGGAGGGCGTGTTGGTGGCCGGGCTATGGGCCTTCGGCCTGACCTGGTTGCTGCTGCGCGCGATCAACCGCTTCTGGCCGATGCGGGTCACGCCCGACGACGAACTGGCCGGGCTGAATGTCTCTGAACACGGTGCCCGTACTGAACTGATTGAGCTGCTCGAAGCCATGGCGGCGCATCAGCGCGACGGCCGTTTCGAGCGGGACGTGCCGGTTGAGCCCTTTACTGAAGTCGGTCAAATCGCCGCCCAGTACAACAAGGTTATTCATGCCCTGCGCCGCGCGGTCGGCGTGACCCAGAGCATTATTCGGGACATCCGCGATGGCGTGGTGACCTGCAACCGGGCGGGAATACTGGCGACCTGCAACCCGGGCGCCGAGCGCCTGTTTGGCTTGTCTGCCGGGGCATTGATTGGTCAGCCGCTGGCGCGATTGGTGGCCGAGCGCAACTGGGACGGCTTGCCTCTGCCCGAGGCCGGAAGTGAAATCAAACAGGAGGTGCTGTTCAGCCGCAACGAGCACGAGCAGTTTGTCGCTGAGCTGACCGTGAGCAGCGGCTCGCTGGAAGACGACCTGTATACCTGCATGATTCGCGATATCACCGAGCGACGACGGATAGAGCAGCAACTGTTCCAAGAGAAGATGCTGGCGCAGGTAACCCTGGCGTCGATTGGCGACGGCGTGATCACGACCGGCCCGGATGCGCGGGTGCGTTATCTCAACCCGGTTGCCGAGCAGTTGACCGGTTGGCGCGAGGCGGACGCGGTCGGCAAGCCGCTCGACGAGGTCTATTGCCTGTTTGACGAGAGCTCCGGTGAAAAGCTGCTCAACCCGGTCAGCGCCTTGCTGCGGCGCTACCGCCAGGCGTTGAGCCGGCAGGCCGGCAGCATGACCCAATTGCGGCGTCAGGACGGCAGCGAGGTCACGGTGCAGGATGCGGTGGCCCCGATCCGCGATGCCGAAGGGCACATCATCGGTGCGGTGCTGACGTTCCGCGACGTCACGGTCAACCGCCGGCTGGCGCTAGAGCTGTCGCACCAGGCGGCCCATGACACCCTGACCGGGCTGGTCAATCGCAAGGAGTTCGAGCGTCGGGTGGCGTTGGCGCTGCAGCCGGGGCCGGGCCAGCGGACCGACAAGGTGCTGTGCTACATGGATCTTGACCAGTTCAAGATCGTTAACGATACCTGTGGGCACGCCGCTGGCGACGAGCTGCTGCGCCAGTTGGCGAAGTTATTCCAGTCGCACATTCGCAGCTCGGACGTGCTGGCGCGGCTTGGCGGCGACGAATTCGGGCTGCTGCTCAGCGGCTGCACCCTGGAAGAGGCGATTCCGGTGGTGGACGGCATTCGGGCGTTGGTCGAGGAATACCGCTTCAGTTGGGAAGGCAAGACCTTTGCGGTTGGCGTGAGCATCGGTCTGGTGCAAATCGAGGAGCAGGTGGCCAGCCTTGATGTCCTGCTCAGCGCTGCTGACAGCGCCTGCTATGCGGCCAAGGATGCGGGTCGCAACCGGATTCACCTGTATCAGGCCGACGACGCTCAGATGCAGGAGCGGCGGGGCGAGATGCAATGGGTTAACCGCCTGCGGCAGGCGCTGGACGCGGATCTGCTGCGGCTCTACGTACAGCCGATTCATGCCATCAGCGCGCATGAGACTCTGCCCGGCTATGAGGTGTTGGTAAGGATGCTCGGTGAGGATGGTCGGGTCATACCGCCCGGGGCCTTCATGCCGGCGGCGGAGCGCTACGATCTGGCCTCGGCCATCGACCGCTGGGTGGTGGGTAATTTCCTTGCCTGGCTGGGTGATTACAACCGGCGTCAGAGTGGCCCTCTGGGCAACTACTCAATCAACCTGTCGGCGGCGTCGATTGGTGAAGAGAGCTTTCTCGAGTTCGTTTTGGACACCATCGAGCGTCATGGTGTGCCAGCCAATCTGGTGTGCTTCGAGATCACCGAGACCAGCGCCATTGCCAACCTGAACAAGGCCATCGTGTTCATGCAGCGGCTCAAGGATATCGGCTGTCAGTTTGCGCTGGACGACTTCGGCTCGGGGCTGTCGTCGTTTGCCTATCTGAAGTCGCTGCCGGTGGATTACCTGAAGATCGACGGCGTGTTCGTCAAGGACATCGTTTGCGATCCGATTGCCCGTGCGATGGTCGCTTCCATCAACAATATCGGTCACGAAATGGGCTTGCAGACGGTGGCCGAGTTTGTTGAAAGCGAGGAGATTCTGGACCAGCTGCGCGAGCTAGGTGTTGATCATGCACAGGGCTACCATCTGGGGCGTCCGCAGCCACTTAGTGAGCTTAACGGTGTGCGGATGATGCCGCGCTAGCGAGCTGTGTCTCGCCGGGGTTCCGGTCTTGTCCAGAGCCAGCCGGCGACGCAGCACAAAAATAGCGGCAGACTCCAGCGCAGCCAGATGGGGGCAGGCAGCAGCCAGATCATCAGCACGCTGCTGAGCATTAGCGCACTAGCCGCCCATTTGGCCCGGCGCGGCACTGCGCGATGCTCGCGCCAATCGCGGATCAGCGGTCCATAGTGCGGGTGCAGTAGCAGGCGCGCTTCCAGCTCTGGCCAGCCGCGGGCCGAGGCCCAGGCGGCGACCAGCAGAAAGGGTGTGGTCGGCAAGCCGGGCACCACGACACCGATCGCGCCAAGAGTAACGCACAGCGAAGCCAGTGATCGCCAGAACCAGATCATCGGCGCGCTTCGGTTGAATGGTTGAGGTAGTGCATGACAGTGCTTCCGCGGGATTCCCGCTCAGCTTATCCCGAAGTGCTGGCGCGCGTCACGGCGCGTCAGGGCAGCCAGATCCGGAACTCGCCGCCGCCCAGCTTGCCGCCGTTACTCAGCGCGATATGCCCGCAGACACCGTTGCGCTGATGCAGCTGGGCAATCCGCTCGCCGAAGTACAGACCCAGGCCGGTACTGCCGGTACTCATGTTGATGCCGAGAATGTAATCCGACTGGTTCTCCAGCATGGCGGGCGGGTAGCCGCTGCCGTCGTCGCTGATGGTGATGACCAGTTGATCGTCTTCCATGCCGGCCTTCAGATGAATGGCCGAGCGCGTGTAGCGGATTGCGTTGTTGATCACGTTGCCGACCACCGAGCCGACCAGCTCGGCGTCGAAGAACCCCATCAGGCCGAACTCATCGACTTCGTAGCTGCCCTGAATGTGGCGTGAACGGAGGATGTCGTCGTGTCGGGCCAACTGGTCTTCGAGGAACTCTTCTACATCCAGGTAGCTCGGGCGCAGCGGCAGTTGGTCGACGCCGAGTTTATACAGGCCCAGCATCTGTACCAGCATGCCGTTGAGACGCAAGAACTCGTACTCAATGACGCCGCGCTCGGTGCTGTCGTGCTCGCTGGCCGGCAGGCGCTCAACCAGCTGGCCGTAGGACTGCATCAGCAGACCAAGCGAGTTCTTCATATCGTGCACCGTGGAGGCGATCACGGTGGAGAAGTCGAGGCCTTGCTCTTCGGGTTGATCGCTCATAGCGATTCGGCCTTTTCCCGCAGCTTGGTGTAGCGCTCGAAGCGGGCGTCGCTCGATGGCATGTTGCGCACGCGCTGCAGACAGTCGAGACATTCCTGACGCAATGCCGGGTCGGGGTTGGCCAGCGCCAGACGCAACAGCGACTGCGCGGTGTTCAGTGCGTAGCTGATGTTGCGTGGCTGCAGCGCCAGCGCGCTGCGAAACGCCTCAAGCGCTTCGGGAAAGCTCTTCTTCTGATACAGCTGCATGCCCTGGCGATTGAGCTCCATGGCCTGATCGCCGCTGCGCAGGATTTCCGGGTCGCTGGTCTGTTCGGCGATGCCGGCCATGACCTTGGGGTCGTCGCCGTAAATTTCGGCGCAGGTGCTGAGCATTTGATCAGCCTGCTCGGCCTGCCCCAATTCGCGCAGCTGGGCGGCAATCTGCAATGCTGTATCTGCGGCAAAAAAGCCGTCCAGACCGGCCAGGCGTCCGGCAGCGTTGCTGGCCAGCTGCGCGGCATCGGCGGTCTTGCCCGCCCGTTTCAGCGCGCCTGCCTGCAGTAACTCGCCGCGGGCTGTCAGTCCATCATCGCCGCGCCAACTGCTGGTCATATCGTCCATTGTCTGGCGAATCTCCAGCAGCGCCTTGGGGCTGGGCGCGCTGTCGCCAGCTTGAGCGCAGAGGCTGTCAGCCAGACCGAGGTGATGCTCTGGGTCGCGAAATGCCGAGTGGCGACCCAGAGTGACAGCTTGACGGAAGGCGCGCACAGCGCGATCCGGGTCCTGATTCTCGCGGGCGATGCGGCCTAACTCGGCTTGCCGCTGCGGGTTGTTGGGCGAGATCTTGACTGCCTGCTCGAGGAACACTTGAGCCTTCAGCTGGTCGCCCCGCAGTTGCTTGACGCGGGCCAGGCCGTCGTACAGGGTCGGCAGCATCGGGAACAGGTTGATGCCCTGTTCGTAAAGCGTTTCGGCGCGATCCAGCTGGCCCCGGTCGAGCAGGTGATCGGCGAGCATGACCAGAGCCCAGGGCAGCGGTCGGTCGTCGACCACGCTCTGCAGCAATGCCTGCAGGTCCGCATCACGGCCGAGTGCGGCCAGCGCCTTGGCGCGGTAACGCAGGCACAGCGGCGCCAGACGCGGTTGTTGCTTAAGCAAGGCGTCACAGGCGTTGACCACGCCGGCCTGATCATTTGCGGCCAGCGCGTCGAGGATGGGGGCGAGCAGCTTCTTGCGTTCGACCAGGCGGTCGAGCCGTTGTTGCAGGCTGGAGCGGTTGAACGGCTTGGTCAGGTAGGCGTCCGGCTCGTACTCCAGTGCCGCCATTACCATTGCCTGACTGCTCTCGGCGGTGACCATGACGAAGATGCAGTGGGGGCCAATTAGCTTGGCCTGGTGGAGCTCTTCGAGCACCTGCTGGCCGTTCTTGCCATCGCCGAGGTTGTAGTCGTGCAGGATAACGTCGTAGCGCGTTTTGCTGCACAGCGCGATCGTCTCCGCCCCGCTGGCGGCCACATCAATTTGCTGGGCGCCCATCTGGGTCAGCATGGCTTTCACCGAGGAGCGAAAGTCGCTGAAGTCATCGACCACCAGAAAGCGCGTATTGCTGTAGACGATCATAGGTTTTGCGTAGTCCTGCGGTTGAGTGCCGTTGTTCAGTCTAGACCTTGCGCGCAAGTATACAGTGAAATCAAAGAGCCACTATTGAACCAGACGGCAGAATCACAATTCAGCCGACTGGTTCCTGCCTGCAGTGCTCAGCGGCGTCGGGTTATCGCATCGGACTCGATAACGTGCTTGCCCGCAGGCGCCATCATCGCCGCCTGCAGCATGGTGGCGGCGACGTCGTCGGCCTTGACCGCGCGCAGGCGCTTGGGAATAACCGGCTTGAAGGTGCGCGACAGCAACAGCCCGACCAGTTCTCCCGGGCGCTCCTCGCTCCGCGCGCCGTCCAGCAGTGACGGGCGTACCAGGGTCAGCGAGCGAAAATCCATCGCCGCCAAGTCCTGCTCAACTTCGCCTTTGACGCGCAGATAGAAGGAGCCGGAGCGCGGGCTGGCGCCGAGCGAAGAGTTGAGCACGAAGGTGCGGGTGCCAGCGCGGCGGGCATGGCGCGCACAGGCGGTGACGTAGCCACGATCAACCGCGCGAAATGCGTCTTTGGAGCCAGCGTGCTGGCGCGTGGTGCCTAGTGCGCAAATCGCGGCATCGGCCTGCCACCAGTCGGCGTCTTCCGGCAGGGCCTCGAAGTCGACCTGCGGATTTTCCAAGTGTGCGTAATGCCTGACTGCCATCGGCAGTGGTGTGCGGCTGGGTGCAACGACGCGGGCGATACCGGGGTTGGCGAGTGCCTGGCGCAGCACCTCCATCCCGACCAACCCACTGCCGCCCAGAACCAGAAGTGTCTTGCCCTTGTTGTTTTCTTCCATGCCTAACCCCCGAATCACGATGGCGCGTTAAGTCTCAGTTAAGCGCAAGTTACGCACACTGGCGGCGCCATACCGAAAAATGCGGCAACAAAGTATGACGTGGTGCCCGGCAGCGTTCGGACTCACTCTGTTGTCGAAGCAACCGACATGCCATCAGTGGAGACCTAAATGAATACCCAAAGCCTGCTTGATCAACTGCTCAAATCCGCCAGCGGCGCGCTGTCTGGCACGGGCCAGAACAGCCAGGGTAACGACCGTCCGGGGCCAAGCCAGCTCGGTAGCCTGCTCTCCGGTGCGGGTGGTGGCGCGCTCGCGGCTGGTGCAGTCGGTCTGCTGCTGGGCAGCAAAAAGGCGCGCAAGATGGGCGGCAAGGCGGTCAAGTATGGCGGTCTGGCGGCGCTCGGTGTGGTCGCCTACAAGGCCTGGCAGCATTGGCAACAGAACAGCAGCAGCGCACCGCAGGGTGAGCCGCAAACGGTTGATCGGCTGCCGGCAGCGCAGGCAGAACAGCATAGCCATGCGATCTTGCGAGCGTTGATCGGCGCAGCCAAAGCCGACGGTCATATCGATGATCGGGAGCGCGAGCTGATTGACGGTGAGATCGCACGGCTGACGGGCGACGCGCAGTTGCATGCCTGGTTTGACGCCGAACTGCGCAAGCCGCTCGATCCGACGGAGGTAGCCCGCGCGGCGCAGACACCGGAGATGGCGGCAGAGATGTATCTGGCCAGTCTGCTGGTGGTCGATGAGCAGAATTTCATGGAGCGCGCTTACTTGCAGGAACTGGCAAGTCAGCTGCGTCTTGACCCGCAGCTGCGCGTCGAGCTGGAGCGCCAGGCAACCACGGTCTGAGCGTCAGTGGCGGTGGCTGCGGCCGACGTGGGACTCGGCGTCCTGTGGCTGTACGCTGCCGCTGGTTTGCAGCTGAGCGATGATGCCGCAGTGGTCGACGTCGCTGCCGTCGCCACAGTGCTGGGCAGTTCGATCAACTGCTGTTGCAGCTGTGCCAGAGCGGCAAGCCGCTCGCTGACGTGGCCGATATGGGCGTCGATCAGGCCGTTCACATCGCCGCAGCTGGCCTGCGGTTGGCAGCGTAACGCCAGTAGTTCGCGGATTTCATGGTGGGTCATGTCGAGCAGCCGGCAGTTGCGAATGAACACCAGTTGTTCGACGTGGCTTTCGTTGTACTGACGGTAGTTGCCCTCGCTGCGGCGTGGTTCGGGCAACAGCCCCTCGCGCTCGTAATAGCGGATGGTTTCGGCTGTGCAGTCGGTGCGCTTGGCGAGTTCTCCGATTTTCACCCGTATCTTCTCCGGCAGGCTTGACTCTGTAGTGGCTCGAGGGTTTCTACTGTGCCTCAAAGTTGCCCGGAGGTCACATGTCTGCTCATCACGCCCATGATCACGTCAGTCAAGCGAACAGCTGCTGCTCCGCCGAATCTGCGTTGCCGGACCGGGAGCTGGAGCCTGCGGCCGGTGAACAGGTCAGCCGGATCCATATCGAGCAGATGGATTGTCCAACCGAGGAGGGACTGATCCGCCAGCGCCTTGCCGGTATGGCGGGCGTCGGCCAACTGCAGTTCAACTTGCTGCAGCGGGTGCTGTCGGTCAGCCATCTGCCGCAGCGGCGCGACGCCGTGATTGCGGCCATCAGCGAATTGGGGTTCAGTCCGCGATTGCTGGTGGAAGACGCGCGCCCCGATGCCGTGCGCAGCCAGCCCTGGTGGCCGTTGGCGCTGGCGGGCGCGGTCGCGCTGGCTGCCGAGGTGGTGCATTTTGCTGATGGCCCCGGCTGGCTCGGCGCGCTGTTGGCCCTGCTGGCGATTGCGCTTAGCGGTATCGACACCTACCGCAAGGGCTGGGTGGCGCTGCGGCATCGAACGCTGAATATCAACGCGCTGATGAGTATCGCCGTGACCGGCGCGGTGCTGATAGGCCAGTGGCCAGAGGCCGCGATGGTGATGGTGTTGTTCGCCATCGCCGAGCATATCGAAGCACGCTCGCTGGGCCGGGCCCGTGATGCCATCAGCGGGCTGCTGGCGCTTGCCCCCGAGCAGGCCAGCGTGCAGCAGGACGATGGCAGCTGGCGTGAAGTGGCTGCAGCAGACGTTGTGGTTGGCACCCGTGTGCGGGTTCGTCCGGGGGAACGTGTTGCGCTCGATGGTGAGGTAGTCAGCGGGCGCTCCACGGTCAATCAGGCGCCGATCACCGGTGAGAGCATGCCGGTCGATAAGCAAACGGGTGACAGCGTCTTTGCCGGCACCATCAACCAGAACGGCACCCTTGAGTATCGGGTCACTGCCGCGGCCAGCCAGTCCACGCTGGCGCGCATCATTCACGCGGTGGAAGAGGCGCAGAGTGAGCAGGCGCCGACCCAGCGCTTTGTTGACCGTTTTGCCGCGCGCTACACCCCGGCGGTGTGTCTGTTGGCGCTGCTGATGGCCGTTTTGCCGCCGCTGTTTACCGATGCCGGCTGGTACGAATGGATCTACCGAGCGCTGGTGTTGCTGGTGGTGGCCTGCCCCTGCGCACTGGTGATTTCGACCCCGGTAACCATCGTCAGCGCGCTGGCCGCCGGCGCACGCAAGGGCCTGCTGATCAAGGGTGGCGTGCACCTGGAGCAGGGCGGCCAACTGGACCTGATCGCCCTCGATAAGACCGGCACCCTGACCGAGGGCCGGCCGGTACAGACCGATTTTCAGCTGCTCGACGGGCTGGATGCGGCTGCCGCGCAGCAACTGGCGGCGAGCCTGGCGGCGCGCTCGGATCACCCGGTGTCCCGGGCGCTGGCCGATGCCAATCGCCAGCCGCTGCTGGAGGTCGATGACTTCACCGCGTTGCCTGGCCAGGGTGTCAGCGGGCTGATCAACGGTGAGCGGCATTACCTCGGCAATGCGCGACTGGCGGTAGCGCGCGGGCTGATGACGACGGCACTGCAGGAGCGCCTGAGCGATCTGGAGCGCGAGGGCAAGTCGCTGGTTGTGCTGTGCAGTGAGCAACAGGCGCTGGGGCTGTTTGCCGTGGCGGATACCCTGAAACCGGGCAGCCGTGATGCGATTCGCGAGCTGCACGCGCTGGGGGTCGACAGTCTGATACTCAGCGGCGACAACGCGCCCACAGTGCAGGCGATTGCCACTCAGGTCGGCATCGATCACGCCTATGGCAACCTGCTGCCCGAGGACAAGCTGACGCTGATCAAGGCGCAAGGAGGGAAAGGCCGGATAGTGGGTATGGTCGGTGACGGGATCAACGACACCCCGGCGCTGGCGGCAGCCGACATCGGCTTTGCCATGGCCGCGGCGGGCAGTGATAGCGCCATCGAAACCGCCGACGTTGCGCTTATGGATGATGACCTGCGCAAGCTGCCTGCCTTTATCCGCCTTTCGCGCCGCACCCTGGGGGTGCTGCGCCAGAACATCTGGCTGGCGCTAGGCATAAAAGCCGTGTTTGTTGCGTTGACGCTGATGGGCGTCGCAACCATGTGGATGGCGGTGTTTGCCGATATGGGGGTCAGCCTGCTGGTAGTGTTCAACGGTTTGCGTCTATTGCGTGACAGTGTCTAGAACAGGAGCTGCGTCGAGACAACCCGACGATTGGTGGCATTTTTTGCTGGACTGGTAGCGATTTCTGCAACAGACTGTTTTCCACGAACAAGAACAATATAAGCGTGCCCCTACGGGAGGCATGCAAGGAGAACGACATGACTCGTCGCTATTCCGCATGGTTGATGCCAACCGTGCTTGCCGTGGCCCTCTGCGCCGCTTCCGTGTTTGTGTCCGCGCAGTCTGATCTGCCGGCGCCATCTTTTGTCAGCATGCCCATTGCTTCCGTTAGCGACATCTTCAGCCGCTTCTGATTTTTCGCTCTAGCGTCCGCGGTCTGCCGGACGCTTCCCATCTGCTGCGTTGCTTCCCTGCTATGCTTGCCCCTGTTTCCGCTAATGACAGGCGATCAGGCGTAACGGATGACCCTCGACGCGATTGAACGACAGATTTCCTTTGATGCATTGGCTCCGCACTTCGCAACCATGCGCGAGTGGGCCGTGTTTACCGTGCTGGTTCCCCTGACTGTCGTGATCGTGCTGTGGCAGTCGCAGCCGCCCCTGCTGCTGTTGGGGTGGTTCGCGCTGCTGGTGCTGGGCATCGTTGCACGTTTTCTGCTGACCCGTGCCTACCAGCGAGCTGATGTGACGCCCGAGACGGCGGCACCCTGGCATCAGGGCTTGCTGGCGATAGCGGTTTACTGCGCGCTGCTTTGGGTCTCGGCCGCTTTTTTGTTTTTCGTCGAGGAATCTGCGCCGCTTCAGCTGTTTCTGGTGACGTTGCTGGTGACGCTGGGCGTCGGCTCGCTGTCGTCCGGGACCCACTGGTTGCCGCTCTACTACGGCTACGGCACGCCAATTTTGCTGGCTCTGGCGATCAAGTTGATGTCGCTGGGTGAACTGGCCTACGTCGCCCTGTCGCTGATGGTATTCGCGACCCTGATCGCTACCATCGCCTTTACCCGCAAATTGAACGGCATTGTGCGCTCGGAAATGCGCCTGCACATTCAGGGCGTGACCCTGGCGGAGGAGCTGCAACAGCAGTCCGAGGCGCTGCAGGAAGCCATCCACGCCAAATCACGGGTGCTGGCGACCGCCAGCCACGACCTGCGTCAGCCGCTGCACGCACTGTCGCTATTTGTTGATGCGCTCAAGGGGGTGGATGACGAGCGCGAAAAGGCCCGGGTGTTTGGTCGTATCGATCAGTCGCTCAACGCCATGCGCAAGCTGTTCGACGCGTTGTTCGATATCTCCCGGCTGGATGCCAACGTCGTTCAGCCCGAGTATAGCCACTTCGATATTGCGACCTGCCTGGGCGGACTCTACGAGGAGTACCGCGAGACAGCCGAGCGCCATCACCTGCAACTGCGCATGCACGTGCCCAGCGTCGTGGTGCAGGCCGACCGTGCCTTGCTGGAGCGGATCATGCGCAACCTGATCAGCAATGCCCTGCGCTACACCCGGCGCGGCGGAGTGCTGATCAGCGCCAGGCGACGTCAGGGCAGGGTGCTGTTGCAGGTCTGGGACACCGGCGTGGGGATTCCTCCGGATCGCCACGAGCAGGCGTTTACCGAGTTTCAGCAACTGCAGCGCAGCAACGATGAGCGCGACAAGGGACTGGGTTTCGGGCTGGCCATTGTGCGGCGTTTGTGCGAGCTGCTGGAGTATCCGCTGCAGTTGCGTTCGGAGGTGGGGCGTGGATCGGTATTTTCATTTTGCATCCCGCAGGGCGACCCGGAGCAGGCGCGCAGGGTTGAGCGTGAGCAGGGGCAGAGCAGTTGGTCGGCCGCGGGCAAGCTGATCCTTGTGATCGACGATGATCGCAACGTACTCAATGCGATGGAAACGCTGCTCAGCGGCTGGCGCTTCGACGTGATCGCCTGTGAGCATCTGGACGAGGCGCTGCACATGCTGCGCAGTGGCGGCAGAACGCCGGATCTGGTGCTGTCGGACCTGAGTCTGGGCGAGGAGGTGAGCGGGGTGGGCGCGGTGGCTCAGGTCCGGGCGATGATCGGTCGGTCGATACCGGCGCTGCTGGTTACCGGTGAGACCAGCCGTGAGCAGTTGCATCGGGCGGAGGCGAGCGGGTTGAAGTTATTGCACAAGCCGGTGCGCCCGCTGGAGCTACGCGGCGCCATCCAGCATCAGCTATCGCTGTCGGCGTCGCCGTCCTGAAGTAGTCCCTTGCGGCGGGCCAGCTGCACGCAGTCGGTGCGGTTTGATGCCTGCAGGGTCTGAAACAGGGTGCGGATGTGCGCCTTGACCGTATGCTCGGTGAGAAACAGGCTGGTGGCGATCTGGCGGTTGGAGTAGCCCAGCGCCATCAGCTCCAGCACCTCGTGCTGGCGCGGCGTGATATCGCCGACCTCGGCGGAGCGTCTCGGGGCCAACGCGGCCAAGCGTTCTTCGAGGCCGTCAGGCAGGAACAGCTCGCCAGCAAGTATCTGGCGCAGGGCGTCGAGCATCGCGCTGCTGCCGAAGGTCTTCGGGATAAAACCGAGCGCGCCCGCGTCCATCGCCGATTTGATGGTGCGCAGGTTCTCTTCGCCAGACATGACCACCAGCGGGCGCCACAGACCACGTGAGTGCAGCCGCTGAATGATCGAAATGCCGTTGAGGTCTGGCATGACCAGATCAATCAGCACCAGATCAAACTCGCTCGGCGACTCCAGCAGGTCGATGGCCGACTCGCTGTTGTTGCATTCGATGACTTCGACCTCCTCTTCCAGCTGCAGTAACAGGTAACGTATACCGTCGATGAACAGCTGGTGGTCGTCTACCACGAGTATCTTCATGGGGCCGTGGGTGTTCCTTTCGTCTTCGCGCACGCTCTGGTTTGCGGGGTAGATCCCGCTGCCTGCCATTGTAGGTGACTGATACGCGCGTAAGACGACTTTGTCGACAGATCGGCGCCAATTTACCTCAAATGGTTAATACTCAGCCCGTCCTCCCTGACCAATACTCAGTCAGTACTGATGCCGGAGCGTGTTTAGTCGGCTATCAGCGATCAACAGGTTGACGGGAGGTGTCATGCTGCATCGTCGTCGCGATACTCCGATCCTGAATGCCACACAAATAACGCGAATGCGCGCCAGTGCTGCGCCTGCCTTCGTTGCCGTCTATCGACAGAGACACTGCACCTAGATCGCCCGCAGGCGACCTGGGAAGGCGTCTGCATCGCAAGGAGCGCCGCTATGTTGTTTACCCGCCTTTCCGCTGTACCTCCTCGTCCTGTTTTAGCGGCGCTTTCTGCCTCCGGATCTGCTCCTGACTCCACTCGCCGATGCGGGGCGGGACCGCGGCGTCTGACGGGTCTGCTGGCAGTGGCGACCTTGTTGTCGGCCTGTTCCAGCGCACCCGAAACAGCGCCACCTGAACCAGTTAGCGTTCCGCCGAATCCGCAGTTGGTGATGCTCGAAGCGGCGGCCCAGCGCGCTGACGCGCAGACCCCAGCGGTTGATCCCATGACCGCGTTCTACGCTGATGTGGCCCCGTGCGATGGTGGATTTTTTCGCCTGCGTGACCTGATGGTCGGGACCCTGCGTATCTCCAACAACAGTCTTGGCACCATCGCGGCTTCGCTGGCAGCGATGGGCTACAACGTGATGGATCTGCAGCAGCCGGCCTTTTCCGGGGTTGGCTACGCCTGCCAGGACTTGCCGGTGGTGACGGTGCTGTCGCAGCCGGCGGATATGAAGGTGTCGTTTGGTGATGTGGTAACCAGTGTGCAGGAGTACGGGCAGGTGCCACAGCCCTATGGGCAGCCCGGTGGTTACGCGCCGCAGCCAGCGCAGATGCCCGCAGCGCCTTCGTCGCTGGACGCCTCGCCCAATGCATCGGAGCTGGATCGCTTTTTGGTCTATTACCACCCCGAGCAGCAGCGCGAGTTCGACAAGCTGCAGTGGCTGGTGGCCAACAAGCTGGATGAGCCTTCGGCCCAGGTCTATATCGAGGCGATGGTGTTGGAGGTGCGCGACGAGGACAGCAGCGAGTTCGGCGTCGAGTTCGAACAGGCCATGGGGGATCGTACCTTCGGTCTTGGCACCCTCACCGCTGGTGAGCCCGCTCTGTCGTTCCTGCGCAACACCATTCGTGACCCGGATACCGGTCTGCGCCTGTTTAATCCGGGGGAGGGCTTTCGGGTTGAACTCAAGGCGCTGATTGAGGAGGGCAAGGCCGAGGTGCTCTCGCGTCCGAGCGTATTGGCGGTCAGCAACCGGCAGGCCTTGATTCAGGTCGTCGACATTATTCAAACACCCATTGTTTCCAGCACCCTGACCGAGTTTGGCGGTTTGCAGATCAGCTCCTACAGCTTTGAACCGCTGCCGATCGGCATCACCCTGAATCTTAAGCCCAGGGTATCGGCGGACCGTAAATGGCTGACGCTGGAGATTGATGCCACCGTCGATGCTGAAGACGACGAAAACTCCGGCGCGGTATTCGCCGATTCTGAAGACGGCCAGATCATGCTGGCTGAGAAGCAGGGCTCCAACAGCAAGAAGGTCCGCACCTTCGCCCGGGTGCCGGATCGCACCCCGATCATCATTGGTGGGCTGGTAGGCAAGAACAGCGAGCAGGTGGAGCGCAAGGTGCCGATCCTCGGTGACCTGCCGCTGCTGGGCAAGCTGTTCACCTCGACCGATGACGAATACCAGAAACGCGAAATCATCATTGTTCTGACGCCCTACATCCTTGCTGAAGACGGGACCAGTGTCAGCATTCGCGACAATCAGCCGAGTGATGCCGTGCGCGAACGTGCGCTCGACTCGCTGTTGTTCGAAGAAGGGCGTCCGTGACAGCGCGGGTGACGGCACCCGCGTACCCACAGCGAAGAGGAGACGTGAATATGAGCCAGATAATCAAGCAAACCAGCAGATGGGTCGTCATGATCATGGCGCTCGCAACGACGGCGGCCTGGGGCCAGGCCGGGGTTTCGCAGTTGGCTGAAATAAGCGGCGCCGAACCGGCAACGCGCACAACCGCCCCGGTTGATGGCAGTCAGCTGCAGGCGTTGGTGCAGGATCTGGAGCCGCAAGGCACCTACCTCTATAACAGCTTTCTGGGCAAGGGCAAGGTGCTGACGCTGGATGGCAACAACCGCCTGATGATGACCGATGTGGATCGCGAACACGACAACAAGCGGCAGCAGTGGCGGCTCCAGCAGCAAAGCAACGGCATGTACCGGATCTGGAACATGGCGCTGGGCGAGGGTATGAACATCGATAGCGACACTGCCAAGCCGCACATGGCGAAGATGGGCAACTACAGCGGACAGTTCTGGACGCTGGATCCGAGTGCGAACGGCTGGTATCGCCTGTACAACAGCTATCAGGGCCCGGCCAAGGTGCTGGATACCTACAATGCCCGGGGCAACTATCTGTTCTTCGAAGCCAGAGCTCGCAACACGTCTGGAACCTTTTGGCAGATGAGCTCGGTACCTGCCCCGGAGGATGTCATTCAGTTCGTGCCACTGTCGCCAAGACGCTGAGGCGTTAAAGCCGTCTGCTGCCGGTGGCAATGCGCTACGCCTGGCATTGGGCAGCTTGGCCGATATACTGCCTGACGATTGAGCGGCCGTTGTCTGGGGATGGGTGTGAACACGTTGCAATTGCGCTGGCAAGAATTGGCGGGCCACAAGCGCCTGGAAGTGCTGATAGACGACCAGCCGCTGACTGAATTAGTGCGGCAGTTTGAGCTTGCTCAGGGCTACTTCCCGTTCGGCGATACCTTTCTGCGCGTCGATGACGTGGACTGGTATTCTCGCGCTGCCTGGCAGCGCAGCGCCGACGGCCATCCGGCGTGTCTGGTGCTGTTGGGGTGCGGTTGTGGCGACGTTGATTGCTCGCACCTGTACGCGGAGGTTCGCGAGCAGAGTGGCTGGGTGCAGTGGACGATGGGCGGCTCGTTGGAGCGTGATTATCGCGGCCTCGGGCCGTTCTGGTTTGATCTGGAGGCCTATCGCCGCGCGGTGTTTGAGGTGCTCCCAGCAGAGTGCCCCACTGGGCACCCTGCCTGACAGAGCAAGGTAACGGCTGCGCGGTGCTCAGCGCTCCATGATCTGCTTGACGCTGGAAACCGGAATCGCCTGCTCACGACCTTCATCATCCTCGAATACGTACATTCCGGTGTCCTCGTCGAGCTTGGGCTTGCTGTCCGTGGCGATCATGTCACCGCTGGTGGTGCTGATGATGTACTCGCTGGAACACCCGGCCAAACCCACGGCGCATACGAGCGCCAGAATCAGCTGTTTCATGGGGTCACTCCTTCGCAGAGATCATGCGCATCACACCCGTGATGCGCTTCCCCATAGACGTTAGCTCCAGCCCGAGTGGGTTGCCACGCGTCGGTGGCTCAGGTGTTGACCGCGTTCGGGTCGATCGACGCTCCGGCGCCCAGCTCGGCGCGCTGTTGGGCCAGCTTGGCACCTTCGGCGGCAGTGAAGGCGAAGGTGCGCTCAGGGTCGCTGGCGCGCATCTGCAGTGCCATCAGTTCCATGCCTTCGGCGACGATGATGTCGTGCTGACCGGTGCTCAGGCCGTCGAGGATAGTGCGCGCAGCGTCATCAGGGTCGATACCGTTCTCGATATTGGCATCCGAGCGGCCGCGGGCGTTGCCGGCCCCTTCCAGCGCGTTGGTGGCGATGGCGGTCCGTACCGAGCCGGGGAGAATGATGCTGACCCCGATGCCGTAGGCCTGCTCTACTTCGGCGCGCAGAGCTTCGAAGTAACCAACCACCGCGTGCTTGGCGCCGCAGTAGCCGGTGCGCAGCGGCGCGCCGACTTTGCCCGCCACCGAGCTGACGACGGCCAGCTGGCCGCTGCCTTGTTCAACCAGACGCGGCAGTAGCAGTTGGGTCAGGGCCACGGGCGCAAGGTAGTCCACTTCCATCAGTTGGCGATAGACCTGCAGGCTGGTGTCCAGTGCCAGGCTGCGCTGGCTGATCCCGGCGTTGTTGACCAGCAGATCGATACGCCCACGCCAGCCCCAGGCCTGTTCGACCAGTGCCGGCAGACGGTCATAGTCGGTGGTCTCGAAGGGCAGCACCAGCGTGCGCTCGGGTGCTACGGCTGCAAGGGCTTGCAGCGCGTCGGCGCGGCGACCGGACAGAATGACCTCGGCGCCTTGTTCGAGCATGGCTTTGGCCAGTGCTTCACCGATGCCGGAGGAGGCACCGGTGATCCATACCACCTTGGATGCGTAACTCATCTTTTTATTCTCCGTAAGGGGACGCGCCGTGTCTGGCCCGGCCGGGCCTTCACCTTAGGGAGTTGCGGGTCGCGGAATCTGTCGAGTTGGCGACAGTCTGCTGCAAAGAGTGGGGCTGGTGGAGAGAGGCGAGACCGGGCGCACCAACGGCGCCCGGGTACAGCGGATCGGGCTTAGTTGAGCGCAGCGAGGATCGACTGGATCTGGCCAGCGTCTACCTGATTGGCGTTAGCCAGGTTCAGGAACGACTGCGAGGTGCCGCTCCAGGCATTGATCAGATTGGGCAGTTTGCTGGCGACAGCGCTGGCCTGGGTGATGCTGTTGGTCAGCTCACCGGCGGCCAGAGGGTTCGACAGCAGCGAGCCGGCGCTGCCCTTGGCGTTGCTGAGCCAGCTCTGAAACGCGCCGCTTAGCGCAGAACCTTCCTGCAGACCGTTCTGGTAGTAGGGGACGGCGGCGGCCAAGGTGTTGCGGTTGGCGCTGCTCAGGGTGCCGCTCTGTGACAGCAGGCTTTGAATCAGTGCCTGATTGTTGCTGGTCAGCTCGGTGTCGGCAGCCAGCGAAGCGCCGTCGACCTTGGCGCCTTCGGCATAGTTGGCTGCGGCGGCCAGGGTGCGGCTGGCAATGTCGTTCTGGCCAGTGGCTTCCAGCGTTTTGGCCTGGGCGGTCAGCATGTTGTTCATGCTGGCATTGAAGCGCTGCATCAGCGCGTCCTGCTGCTCTGCCAGGTTCTCGGCGCCGGCGGCTTCGCCACCTTGCGCGGTTGCGCTCAGCGCTGCGCCCGCGGCTGACTTCAGCGAGTCCAGGCCAAATGCATTGGCTTGGGTAGCGGTCAGCATGCCGACAGCGATCAGGCTCAGCAGGCCTGCCTGGATGCGAGTGTGCTTCATGTTTCGGTATTCTCCTGAATGTGTTTCACCTTCACTGTGAGTCGCCCAGACAGAGCCCTCTTGCGCGCGGCTAAATCGCTGTGATGGCTGAAATAGAGGCGTCTTGTCTCTGTCTGATGGGCGCGCGCACTCTAACCGATTTGGCTTGTCTGTGGGCGGCGTTTTGCTGTGTTGCTCGGATTAGTCGAGCAAGTGCCGGGCAGGCTGAGCGGGCAATAACCCGCGCATGGGCAGGCTTAAAGACGGAAGCGCGCTACCAGTTCGTTCAGGCGAACCGCCATTTGAGACCGCTGCTGACTGGCGCCGTTGGTTTGCTCGGCGCCGGCGCGTGTATTTTTTAGTGTCAGCATGCGGAGCGATCGCCGAATGGAAGAGGCTCGTCGGCACGTTTATGAGCGATTTTTGCGCCGGGAAAAGCGCGGCGCTGGGTAGTAACGGCAACATCAAGTATGAGCGACTATCAAGCGATATTCGGCTATAGCTGAGTCAGGCGATGGTTGATGACGCTTGAGGACATTCGGGAGAGATGGCGCACTCGGCGGGATTCGAACCCACGACCCCTGCCTTCGGAGGGCAGTACTCTATCCAGCTGAGCTACGAGTGCGTTGCGCTGTCATGGCCATTGCGACCTTTGGCCGCACCTTGGCTGCCGTTGCGTGTTGCAGTCGGCGGCAGGTGCGTTTCAGCGCGGCAATGATACGCATTGAACGGGGCGACGTCCATGCCCCGGGGCGGATTCCTTGCGGTCTGCGGCAAGTGAGGTACTTTGTCGGGTGGGGGTTTATCGGTATACTCGCGCACATTGTCCGGGCAATGCACTTGGGCGCAACACTTATAGCCATGATGAGGATGCACAAGGTGATGACTTTGAAGAAGATTCTGCTGGCCTCGGCGGCCATGCTGGCCGTAGTTGCCGGTAATGCTTTCGCTGCCACCGCGAACGAAGAGGCTATCGCTGAACGTCTGAAGCCTTACGGTACCGTCTGCCTGGCAGGTGATCCGTGTGCTGACGAGGTTGCCGGCGGTGGTGCTGCGGCTGCAGGCCCGCGTTCGGGTGCGGACGTAGTCGGCAAGTTCTGCTCTGCCTGCCACAGCTCCGGTGTACTGGGCGCTCCGAAGATTGGCGACACCGCTGCCTGGACTGCCCGTCATGGTGGTGATCTGGATATGCTGCTGGCAAACGCCGTTGCTGGTCTGAACGCGATGCCGCCGAAAGGTACCTGTGGTGACTGCTCTGACGAAGAGCTGATGGCAGCGATCAAGGAAATGTCCGGTCTCTGATCCGACCTTCGCGCTGCAATGAACGCCCCGCCTTGTGTGGGGCGTTTTGCTTTCCGGCTCAGGAACCTTTGAGCAAGTCGCGCAGATTGGACAACGCCGCTTTACCGCGCGCCTGCTTCTGCTCGACCGGGGCTTCCTCGGTGCCTTCCCACTCCAAATCCTCGGACGGAATTTCGTCGAGGAAGCGGCTGGGCGCGCAGTCGATGACTTCGCCGAACTGGCGACGCTTGGCGGCGAAGGTAAACGTCAGCGTCTTGCGCGCACGGGTAATGCCGACGTAGGCCAGGCGGCGTTCTTCCTCGACGCTGTCGGCCTCGATGCTAGAGCGGTGGGGGAGAATTTCTTCTTCCATGCCCATGATGAACACGTGCGGATACTCCAGGCCCTTGGAGGCGTGCAGGGTCATTAGCTGCACCCGATCCGAATCCTCTTCCTCTTCCTGGCGTTCGAGCATATCGCGCAGAACCAGCTTGGCGATGGCGTCTTCGATGTTGCTTTCGCCGCTCTCGTCCTTTTCCAGGATGCTTTTGATCGAGTCGAGCAGAAACCAGACGTTGCCCATGCGCTTGGCGGCGATCTCGTCGCTGGAGCAGTTCTGGCGAATCCAATTCTCGTAGTCGAGATCCAGCACCATGCGCCGCAGGGTTTCAATCGGGTCGCCCTCGTAGCACTGCTTACGGATGCCATCGAGCCAGGTGATGAAACGCTGTAGCTTCTCGGTGTAACGGGCGTCCAGTCGTTCGCCTAGTCCGATTTCGCTGCAGGCCTGGTACATGGTGATCTGGCGTTCGTTGGCGTAGGTGCCGAGCTTCTCCAACGTGGCTGGGCCTATCTCCCGGCGCGGTACGTTGATGACTCGGAGCAGGGCGTTATCGTCGTCCTGGTTGACCAGCAGGCGCAGGTAGGACATCAGATCCTTCACTTCCTGGCGGCTGAAGAAGCTGGTGCCGCCGGACAGGTGATAGGGGATCTGATGGTGCTGCAGTTTCAGCTCGATCAGGCGTGCCTGATGGTTGCCGCGGTAGAGGATCGCGAAGTCACGCCAGGCGCGCTTGTGCTGGTGGTGCTGATTCTGAATTTCGACCGCCACCCGCTCGGCTTCGGCCTCTTCGTTGCGGCAACGGATCACGCGCAGCGGCTCGCCGTAGCCTAGCTCGCTCCACAGTTGCTTTTCGAACACGTGCGGATTGTTGGCGATCAGGGTGTTGGCGGCACGCAGGATGCGGCTGGTGGAGCGGTAGTTCTGCTCCAGCATGACCACCTTGAGCTGCGGAAAGTCTTCCTTGAGCAGCGCCAGGTTCTCCGGGCGCGCGCCGCGCCAGGCGTAGATCGATTGGTCATCGTCGCCCACCACGGTGAAGCGTGATTGCGCGCCGACCAGCATTTTTACCAGCAGGTACTGGCTGGCGTTGGTGTCCTGATATTCGTCGACCAGCATGTAACGGATGCGGAATTGCCACTTCTCCAGCACGTCCGGGTTGTCGCGAAACAGCACCACCGGAATCAGGATCAGGTCGTCAAAGTCGACCGCGTTGTAGGCCTTGAGCGTGCGCTGGTAGTGCATGTAGACGCTGGCGGCGGTCTGTTCCTGCGGGGTCTTGGCCTTGGCCAGCGCTTCGTCAGGCAGGATCAGATCGTTCTTCCAGTTGGAAATCTGCGCCTGAATGCCTTCTCCGCCGTCGTCTGCCCCGTAGTCCTTGTGCATCAGATCGGTAATCAAAGCCATGGCATCCTGCTGATCAAAGATCGAGAAGCCAGGCTTGTACCCAAGCCGCTGATGCTCCTTGCGGATGATGTTCAGGCCGAGGTTGTGGAAGGTCGAAACGGTCAGGCCGCGGGCGTCTGGCCCCTTGATCAGCTGGCTGACCCGCTCCTTCATTTCGCGCGCGGCTTTGTTGGTGAAGGTCACCGCGATGATGTTCTGCGCCCGGATGCCGCACTCCTTGACCAGGTAGGCGATCTTGCGGGTGATTACGCTGGTCTTTCCGCTGCCCGCGCCTGCCAGTACCAGCAGCGGTCCGCTGATGTATTCGACGGCTTCCTGTTGGCGTGGGTTGAGGCGTGACACGGTTCGGAGACTCCTGAGCGGGCGGGCAATAGTATCAGTTTTCGCTCAGAGACCGGATGAGCGGTGCGCGGGAAACTTGGTAATTACGCAAAATTTCGCTATAACTGACTTCACAAAAATGCTGTATATATCTAAATTTAAAAGAATCTTTGCTTTTCGAGGCACTGCGTAACACGCCTGCTCTACCTGGTTCTTGGGTGGTTTATAAGAAAGATGTCAGTCAAATCAAGCAGATAGCTTGCACTGGCTGGAGGGTGAGATGGTTACAGTGAGTGTTGTTCTCGAACCTTGGGGGATCGCCAGTTGAGCGATGACAGTGCGACGCAGCGAATAGTGTTGCTGGATAGCGACCACGGAGCCTTTGTGCAGCTCTGTCGGCGGCTATCGGCAGTGGCACGTTTGCCCTTCGTGCTTGAGCGCGCAGATGACTGGCATCAGTTGCAGACGCGGATCAACCAGGGCGAAGTGCAGGCTGTCTTGGCCCGCACCGCCAACCTGTCCTTGCTGCAAGACTGCGGCGTCCCCGTCATCCATCTGGTCAGCGAGCCAGACTTCTCCAGTTTCAACAGCGGGCTGAACGACAGCATCTGGGATCAGTCCTCCGCCAGTGAAATCGTGCGCTGCCTGCAGTACGCCATCGAACGACATCGGCTGCGCAGCGCCCTTGAGCGGGCCGCCAGCTTTGACCCCCTGACCGGCACCTGCAATCGGCAGATGCTGCAGGATCGACTCAAGCAGGGCATGCGTCGAGCGCTGCGCACCAATCAGCCGCTGGCGGTGTTCTGCGTCGATATGGACAACTTCCGCCACGTCAACGACACCCTCGGGCACAGCGCTGGCGATGCGATTATCTGCGATGTGGTGGAGCGTTTGCGCTCGGTGCTGCGCAACACCGATACCATCGGCCGCATGGGCAGCGACGAGTTCGCGCTGGTGGTCGAGGATTACGGCTCGGCAGGCAACCTGCTGCAGATCGCGCAGAAGATCATCAATGAGCTCGCTGAGCCCTTCAATGTCAACAGCGAAGGCATGCTGCTTGGCTGCAGCGTCGGTATCGCGACGTATCCTGAAGGCGGGCAGACCGTCGACAGCCTGCTGTTGCACGCTAACCTGGCGATGCTGCAGGCCAAGGGGCAGCGCGGCTGCAACTACCATTTCTACGACGAGCGCATCAATTTACAGGCACACAGCCTGATCGAGTTTGAAGCGTCATTGCGTCACGCGCTGCGGCGCAGCGAATTTGAACTGCACTACCAGCCGCGCGTCGAGCTCAATAGCGGCAAGATTGTTGGGCTGGAGGGTTTGATTCGCTGGCGTCACCCTGAACGCGGTCTGCTGGGCCCCAACGAGTTCATTCCGCTGGCCGAGGAAACCGGTCTGATCGTGCCGATGGGCTACTGGGTGATTGCCCGGGCCTGCCATGACCTGGCGCAGATGAAAAAGCTGGGCATGGACCCGGTGCACGTAGCGGTGAACATGTCCTTCCGTCAGTTCCAGGACAGCGCCCTGCTATCGACCGTCAAACGCTTGCTTGAGCGCACCGGCATTGACCCGCACTGGCTGGAGTTTGAGCTGACCGAAACCGCCGTCATGCAGCAGCCCGAGCAGGTGCTGATGACCATGGACGGGATGACCTGCCTGGGTCTGCGTTTCTCGCTGGATGACTTCGGCACTGGCTTCTCCTCGTTCGTCCACCTGCACAGCCTGCCGATCAACCTGTTGAAGATTGATCGTAGCTTCGTCAAGGCGATTGCCGAGCGCACGGCTGATCGGCAGCTGGTCGGCGCGATGATCGACATGGGCCACAGTCTGGGCCTGGAGGTCGTCGCTGAGGGCGTCGAGCATCGCGACCAGTTGGAGATCCTGCGCAGTTTGGGTTGTGATCAGGTGCAGGGCTATTTCATCAGTCCTGCTTTGGCCTTCGAGGAGTTGTGCTACTTCATGGACGCTTACGCGGTCGGGCGTGAGGAAGTGCTCCAGCCAGCCAGCTAGCGGACTCTCGCTGATTTCCTGATTGCGGCAGATTCAACGCAAGGCGACAACCGGCACCGCTGGCGCCAGCCTCTCAGCACCGGTGCCGCCCCACTGCTTTCCACTATAGACCACCTACCCGCGCTCGCCAGTTCTCATGGCGATGCGTGCTTAGCTCGGTTGGCGATCAAGCTGCCGATACTGCAGCGCCTCGGCCAGCTGCGAACGGCTGATATGTTCCGCGCAATCGAGATCGGCCAGCGTCCGGGCGACCTTGAGTACCCGGTGGCTGGCCCGGTGTGACAGCCCGAGCCGGATGACAGCCTGCTCCAGCCACTGCGCATCGGGTTCGTCCAAACGACAGTGCGTGCGTAATCCCTCCAGCCCAAGGTGGGCATTCAAACTCTGTTGACGCTGCAGTTGGCGCGCGCGTGCGGCCGCCACCTGTGCGGCGGCGGTTACGCTGTCAGGTTTGCCTGGCGCGGCGTTGCCTTGCAGGCTGAAGGGTTCGTTGCGCATCGCGACGTGCAGATCAATACGGTCGAGCAGGGGGCCGGACAGCTTTGCGCGATAGCGCTGGATCTGCTCGGGCGTGCAGCGGCACCGGCTGGATGGATCACCCTGATAGCCGCAGGGGCAGGGGTTCATCGCCGCAACCAGCTGAAACCGGGCGGGGAAGCGCAGTTGTTCACGTGCCCGGGCGATGTGAATAGCCCCGGACTCGAGCGGCTCGCGCAGCATTTCCAGCACCTTGCGGTCGAACTCCGGCAACTCGTCGAGAAACAGTACGCCGTGGTGGGCCTGGCTGACCTCGCCCGGACGCGGCTGACTGCCGCCGCCGACCAGCGCGGCGGCGGACGCACCATGATGGGGCGAGCGAAACGGACGCACTGGCCAGCTGCGGAGCGGTGTGCGGTCGCAGACCGATTGAATCGCCGCGACTTCCAGTGCTTCGTTCTCCTGCAGCGGCGGAAGGATGCCGGGCAGGCGGCTGGCGAGCAGGGTTTTGCCGGTGCCGGGAGGGCCAAACAGCAAAATGTTGTATCCTAAAAGACCAAAAATTGCCAAGTCGGCTTTGATCTGTTGTATCCAGTGAGGCGGAGAGCGTTAAGCAGGCAGAGGAGGGAGTAAGGCATTCGCTAGCAATTTCAAAATATCCAGACAGCCTCCGATTGAACTTTTGCGGCTCACCTCATCAGCTATTGGTTCTGACAGAGAAGATGGTAAGCTGCTGACAGTGGAGCAGTTTCGTCGTGGCTAAAACATCGAGAACTAGTCCTCTCACATCTGTCATGTCCTATATGGCGTTTTAAGCTGATTTAAGGCGCTCTTATTCCAATGTGGTAGGTAGGTATTGGGTATGCCTCTATCGCCCCTCTGGCGGAATTTATGGTGCCTTCTCGCTTGCCTTTAGGTCTTGTTCCAGAGTCGTTTAGTGGTGCTCACTGAGATATTCAGTTTTTCTGCTACCTGTGACTGACTCAGTCCCTGTGCTTTCAGCGCCAGCACTTGTTCTGTTGAAGCTTTCTGAGGGCGTCCTAGTGTCTTTCCTTCGCTCTTTGCTCTGGCTAGGCCTGATTGGGTGCGCTCTACGAGCAGGTCACGCTCAAACTCTGCTACGGCAGCGATAACCCCCATTGTCATCTTTCCCGCTGGGCTGGTGAGGTCAACTCCGCCAAGGGCTAGGCAATGCACCTTGATACCAAGGCTGGATAGCTTATCGACTGTACTTCTAACATCCATCGCATTGCGTCCTAGCCGGTCTAGCTTGGTAACTACCAGTATGTCACTAGCTTCCATGCGCTCTAGCAGCTTTTTGAATCCTTTTCTCTCGTTGGCTGGTACTGATCCGCTGACTGTTTCTTCAATGATCCGCTGTGGTTCCAGATGAAAGCCTGATGCACGGATTTCTTGGGCTTGGTTTTCTGTGGTCTGGTCGGTGGTGGATACGCGGCAGTATGCAAAAGTGCGACTCATGGGGCTGACTCCGTAATAGATCATAAATTAGGGGTCATTATATGTGCATGGCCATAAGTTGCAATCCCTATTTTTTGATACCAGATGCGGGCAGCATCCTTACTGGTGTCAATAACGGTCGTTTTTAACTAGCATGTGTCTTGGATAGATTCACAATTAAGGAGTGAATGTGGGCGTTAATCTGAGATGTTTTCTTTTTATCCTTCAGGCCTCGCTGTGCTGGGTTGGGGGGGCTTCTGCTGGTGAGCGACTCGTGTTTCCGATCGCGCAAATGCATGCAAAGGTTGCTGCTGAAAATTCATATGCTGATGGTTGTGAGTCTGAATACTCGACAATTCCTTTAATGGCGCGTCAACCCTTTGAGGATCTTGCGAATCGTCTATTTTTTGACGACTTCATGGCATATTTAACAGGCGGATCTTCAATTGCTGGCGGTACCTCTAACGAAGGCTATGTCCGTGTTTTTGAAGCCTCTCCGCTATTTAAAATGAAGAGTAAATATGGTGGTAAAAAGGAGATATTACGAGATATCTGGGATAATGATTACTCTATAACCAATGCAGTGGTCTTAGGGGGGAGGTATTATTATACTCGCCCGGAATATATGGATTTACTTGCTTGTGAGTTCTATAGCGGAATTATGTTGCGTGGAAGGTACGCGGATTTCGCGGAAGACGTTTCTGAAGCTGTGGCATCTATGGTGTCAGAGGCTAGGGTTGGGCAGTTTGAGGTAAAGGTTAATAGCTGCAAAGCTGTGGAAACAGTAGGGACCGGGAATAGGTTTGCTGAGCCCAAAGTGTGGGAAGGCTCAAGGTTTTACATAGTTGATGCCTCGTTCAAGAATATGGATACAGAGTCTCGACTTCCTTTAGCGGGTAGCTTGTTCATTAATTATGATGGTGTGGAATATGAGTACGACAGTACCGAGTCGATCATGACGGACGGGTATAATATTTGGTTTAAGCAGGTGAATCCGTTGGTATCCATGTCTACCAAGTTGGTGTATAGGATTCCAGATGAGATCTCCGGGATGGTGTATTGGGTTCCGGGCAGGAATCCTGAGGGGCAGCGCTTGTGGTGCGGTAGAATAGAAGCCAATAGCAATTAATTTGTTGGGGTGATTTTGGCCATAACAGGAGGTTAAAGTATCGGCGTGCTTGGATTAAGTGCTTCGAAACATTGTTAATGCTGATTTTGCCGCGATTATTGCTTCCTGTATTTTGTGGTGTTCTGGCTTTGCCTTCCTGTATTGATCCTGTAGATTTAATGAAAGCCCCTGCAACAGGGGCTTCATTTAGAAGAGTACATGGTGACTCCATGTTTTCATTTTATGAGAAGCTATGAAGCTAGCTTTATTTTTCGGGGTGGGATCTTTCCTAGAGTGTTTCCTGCCCAGTTTCTCTCATCCTTTTCTTTCGAGTAGTTTTTACCTCTCCTTTTGGCTAGGTATGAGATTGCATAGAATGCTTCGTTGGCTTCGTCTGGATACTCCTGCCTCACGTTTAACCCTCCTTGGTTGGTTTCAGGTGGCTGAATGTGTCCTCCGCCAGATAATCTTTTCCAAATCTCTATGATCTTGCCTGCTAGGCCTGAGCGATCCTTGTACATCCCTGCGAACTTGATCTTATGCCTGTCTACCATTATCCAGCAGTGATAGTGTGCATTCTTAGCTTTATTGATCTCACGCACCCAGAAATAGGCTGCATATTTGTGTTTTTCACGACCACCGAAGCCTCTTTTTAAGCACTTATGGATCAGTTCATTAAAAAAACGACTAACAAGCTTGTTTTCTTCCAGTGGGTTGATTGGTGTGTCCTTGGGAATGTGTAGATCGAAGCGTATTAATAAGCATTGTGAATAGCGATTTGTCATCTCTTCGAAGCGTAGCTTTTGAGCTTCCAATATATCCGTATCCAAGCGTTGTTCTTCTTCTCCATTTGTGTTTACTGGGTATCCACCGTATAGATGGCTTGTATTTAATTTATTCATCTTTCTCCTTTAATTTGATTTGTCTAAATCCAAGACGAAGAAAGCCCTGAGCCTAAGCTCAAGGATCTAAAGAATTGGATGGTTTAAGATATCAGTATCTAGACTAGTAGTAAGATCTAGTAGATATAGATATTAAAGATTACCCGGCTGGCTTTGATTGCCGTGCTTCCCGTCTGGCGAGTGCTGGCGCTTACTTAATCGACAAAAAAGTTGTCATAGTTAGTTGCTGGTCGGGGGTATTTAGTTTTACCACGAATCTAGTATTCGTCAAGCGGTTTCGACTGTTTTGGATTGAATCTTTTATTGCTTAATCTGGATTATTTATATTTATAAAAAGGGGAGGCCCTATGCCTACCTTGGGGGCGCACCATTTCGTTGCTTAGGCGGGCTCTGGTGGGCTTCTAAGGCTTATGATGCAGCGTCTTGCAGCTCGGACTTAATCTTCTGTTCAAGCTCCTCTAGTGCAAGTGCTGATTCATATTGATCTTGCGACATGTCTCCTTGAGTAATCGCAAGCATAGTCATGCCTGTAGATCGTGCATAGTAGTTCCATGTGTTGAAATCTAGAGTGGATACCTCAATTTTCAAATCATCACTCCCGCTCTCGTCTATTGTGTAGGCGCTAAAGAAATATGAACCGCCCCGGGTTTCGCGGAGGCTGTTTGGTTTAAGTCAAGCCGCCACCTT